>CAZSVE010000042.1:0-25949 GCA_964610175.1 uncultured Thiotrichales bacterium | reverse complement strand
GCCCTTGGCAATTTTCCTGTCCCAAAATCTACCCACGAGTTCTTTTGAGGAGGCAAAATTTTTAATCTGTCATTTCGAGCGAAGCGAGAAATCTTCTGACTTGAAAAATTCCAAATGCACAAGATTTCTCCCTCCGGTCGAGATGACATATCCTTTATCCATGCGATGGAATTTTGGTTCCGGCTTTGCCGGGTTAGGTTTGAGCGCATCGCGTGTTTTCAGTTCACGCATCGATGCTTCGAGGTTCTCGGTGAGTTCGAGCAAGTTCTGTACACAGGTACGGACCCGCACAGGTAGGATTTACTATGAAACAGCAGGCGCTCTTTCATTATCCGGGGTGTCGGAACCCACTACATGACCGTTAGACCAGTCCTGTTCATCTTGCTTCGGATTGGCCGCACCGTTCGAGACTAAGCCGATGCCTGCGGCTCACACTACCCACGGATTTTTGAAGGGCCACGAATTAATGACATAACCACAACCGACATGATGGAAGGTGTGATTCAGAGCCTTGTCCAAGCGGATTGTTGGGGTGAGGCAAATAAAGCTCAGCAATCGACACCTTTTTTACCGGTTTCCATGTGCCGACGTGGGAATCGGGTGGGGAAACAGCATCCCTGAATTAAAGGATGATTTCTATGAGTAATAAAAAGATACAAGCTATTCGCGGCATGGGGGATATCCTCCCCTCGGATACGCCTTATTGGCAATACGTGGAGGATACCGCGCGCGCGATTCTCTCGACCTATGGCTATGGGGAAATACGGATTCCCATGGTGGAGAAGACGGAACTTTTCGCGCGGTCTATCGGCGAGGTGACGGATATCGTGGAGAAGGAGATGTATACCTTTACGGATCGCAGTGGCGATAGTCTGTCGCTGCGTCCCGAGGGGACGGCAGGGTGCGTGCGCGCTGGCATCGAGCATCACCTGTTGCGGAATCAGGTTCAACGCCTGTGGTATCTGGGGCCGATGTTTCGTCATGAGCGCCCGCAAAAGGGGCGCTATCGGCAGTTTCATCAGATCGGCGTGGAGGCCTTTGGGATAGCAGGGCCCGCTATCGATGCGGAGTTGTTGCTGACGACCGCCCGCCTGTGGCGTGAACTCAAGGTGTCCGGGCTGCGCCTGGAATTGAATTCTCTATGTGCTGGTGAGGAGCGGGACCACTATCGCAGCGCGTTGATCGATTATTTCTCGGCGCGAGCCGATGAGTTGGATGAGACGAGCCGTCGCCGCCTGCATACGAATCCATTGCGAATCCTGGATACCAAGAACCCGGATCTCTGGCCTATTGTCCAGCGGGCACCGCGCATTGCGGAGTTTTGGAATGGGGAAACCAGGGCCCATTTCGAAGAGCTTTTGTCGATCCTGGATGCAGTAAAGATCGACTATATCGTGAATCCGTATTTGGTGCGTGGTCTTGATTATTACACCGGGACCGTGTTCGAATGGACGACGGATCGCCTGGGGGCGCAGGCAGCGGTTTGTGCCGGTGGGCGTTTCGATGCACTGGTGAGTGAAATGGGGGAACCGGCGACACCGGCTATGGGATACGCCATTGGCTTGGAACGCTTGGTGGATCTGATTAAAGGGGATGAGATAATCCTTCCCGAGTCGACGCCCCATGCCTACCTGGTTGCCGTGGGTGAGAACGTTGCTCGGGGAGGGAAGGTGCTTGCCGAGGAGCTTCGTGATGGCTTTCCGAAACTACGGTTGATCGTGGATCTCGATGCCGGAGGTTTCAAGGCGAAACTGAAACGTGCCGACCGCAGTAATGCCCGGATCGCGCTGATCCTGGGCGAGAACGAGATGGCTTCGAGGCAGGTGACCGTGAAGCATTTGCGCGACCAGACGCCGCAATATACTTTGGCGCGTTCCGAGCTTGATGACTATGTTGGTACGTTACTGTTCGAGAAATGAGAAAAACGTGCCGATTTCGAATGAAAAAACAACTGTACCAAATAAATCGGATAAGTCATCCGAAGAGCTTCTGTTGATTAGAGGAAGATACACACGCTATCTATCGATGGGCGGATATTTTTTCTTATTAATCGGAGCCGTTCTTTTCATGACGGTAGCTTTTTTGTATACAAGACGGAGCTTCCACCGTTACTCGATGAAAATGTAGGCCTGTTTAGGTGGATAGTTTCTGGATATGGAACAGCCACATTATGATGTGTAAAAAATCCAACCCTGCATGGCTGGAGCCTGAAGTTTCTTGGTTGTTCTATTCAAGATTTTCCAGGTAAGAGATTGATTAGGAGCTTTGGTGAGATGAGAACCACCTATGAATCGGAACAAGAGCAATTGGAGTCATTGCAGAAGTGGTGGAAAGAGAATGGTAAGGCGGTGATTATCGGGGTGTTGCTGGGAATCGTGGGCGTGGTCGGTTGGTCATCCTGGCAGGCCTATGTGGTACGACAGGCGGAGAAGGCCTCTTTGGGTTACGAGCGGTTGTTGGCACTGGTGAGTGATGGAGCATTGGATGAGGCTACCAGGCAGGGGGAATCCCTGGTGGGTGAATTTCCCAGTAGCGGTTATGCCGGGTTGGCGTCGTTGATCGTGGCTAAGGTTGCCTTCGAACAGAATGATGTAGAGAAAGCGAAAACCCGCCTTCGCTGGGTGATCAATGAGGGAAAATCCTCGGCGATTCAATCAATAGCGCGTCTTCGGCTGGCGAGACTCTTGGCAGGCGAGGAGAAATGGGCGGAGGCAATGGTGCTGCTTGATGGCGACACAAGCGCGTTCAATGATGATGTGGGTGTGTTCTCGATCCTGTATGAAGAAGTACATGGTGATATTCTCCTTGCCCAGGGTAATACGGACGAGGCCCAATCCGCATATAGACGATCCCTGGCCAATAGCGGTCACTTGACGGACGGGAAGCTTCGCAGGCGGGTCGAAATGAAGCTCAATAATCTGGGGAGTACGCCTGAACTGGCGGGGATCCCGGGTACGTAACGAGAAATGATCCGGATAGAGAGGCGGCGGCGGGGCTTATCCCCCTGCTTATTTGATTTTGGCCTCTTTGTAGGGGACGTGCTTTCTGACAACGGGATCGAATTTTTTGATTTCCATTTTCCCAGGCATGTTTCTTTTGTTTTTGGTCGTTGTGTAGAAATGCCCTGTTCCCGCGCTGGAGACCAACCTGATCTTATCTCGCCCTTTGCCTTTGTTGGCCATTAGACTTTCACCCCATTTTTGCGTAGATCTTCAAGCACTGCGTCAATGCCTTTCTTGTCGATGATCCGCAAGCCCTTGGTCGAGATGCGAAGCTTTACCCAGCGTTTTTCACTGTTCACCCAGAACCGATGGGTATGTAGATTCGGCAGGAACCGACGCCGCGTTTTATTGTGCGCATGGGATACGTTGTTTCCGGTGGCTGGTCGCTTACCGGTGATCTGACAAACTCGAGACATTGTTACCTATATCCGATTTATTCCCACGAAAGCCCCGAAATCTTCAATACAACTTCCAGGCCGCAGGTACATGAAAAAAGAGCGCACCTTATATCAAACAAGCATCGAAAGATGCAAGGCCCTGACCTAATTTATCGACGGGTGCGGACCAAAGTGTGATTTCTTTGATCTTTACTTGGTGCTGTCCGCCAGTTCCTGGCGGGATGACGGAAATGCCTCCAGTTATCTCTCCCATCATTCCAGCGTGGATACGTCATTGCTGCGAGGCGGGAATGGAACTAGGGCCCAAGACGGTAACTAAACGACAGAAGAATCACACTTTCGAATCACATCCTTAGAATCCTGGGTTGCGATGTTTTCGTTTGATGTGCACGTGATGAGATTGAAGATGATGCTCTCTGGGCTCACTCGCCTGATCGGCATTTCTTCATTGCGGTCCTGTTGCGCTGGGAACCCTTGGGAGTGCTTTTCCGTCATTTGCTTTCTTGATTCCGGGTCTACTGGGTTCGGGAATGTGGAAATCTAATAAAAACTTATGACAAACCGTGTTGCCTTCTACACTTTTGGGTGTCGTATCAATCAATACGATACCGAAACTATTCGCACCCTTCTGGAGGGGAGCGGTCGCTTTCGCACCGTTCCCATGTGTGATCCAGCGGATGTCTACGTGGTAAATACCTGTAGCGTTACTGCCCAGGCTGAGGCCACGGCCCGCAAAGCAATTCGGCGTATCTTGAGCGATCGGCCTGAGGCCAAGATCGTCGTTACCGGCTGTTATGCGCAACGGGTGCCTGCGGAGATTGCAAAACTTCCTGGGGTTGTCCTGGTCCTTGGGGTTCCAGATCGGGGCCGTATCGTTTCCGAGATCGAGCAATGCCTGGCGACCGCTTCGCACGATGAAAAGCCGGATAATAACCGAGATGTTGCCCAGAGGATCACAGTCTCTTCGGTGTCTGCAGCGCATACCTTTCCAGAAGTTTCCATTACACGAATGATGAATCGTAGTCGCGCTGTAGTAAAGATCCAGGACGGATGCAATGGCGTGTGCAGCTTTTGCATCATTCCTCAGACTCGTGGACGCTCTCGCAGTCGGCAACCGCAGCAGGTCATGGAACAAATCACCCGATTGGTGGATAACGGTTATCGGGAGATTGTGCTGGCTGGCGTTCATCTGGGGGATTACGGCTTCGATCTCGAACAAGAACCAAATCTTTCCGATCTCATTCGTCGCACCCTCGCCGTCCCTGGCTTGGTGCGTCTTCGTCTCAGTTCCATTGGACTTGCCGCTGTCAGTGAAGAGATTATCCAACTTATGGCCACTGAAGAGAAATTTGCCCGCCATTTCCATATCCCACTCCAGAGCGGCAGCGACGAAATACTGGCGCGTATGAATCGTGGCTATGGGGTTGCGCAATTCGAAAAGCTAGTCCGCGACATCACCGACTCCGTCCCCGATTGCGGTATCGGTACTGATATCATCTGTGGCTTTCCCGGAGAGACCGACGCCCGTTTCCATGAGACCGTTATCCGGATCTCCGATCTTCCCATTACCTACTTGCACCCCTTTACCTACTCGGCTCGGCTTGGCTCCCTGGCCGAATCTTGCCCTGATCAAGTGCCGAGTGAACAAAAGAAATCTCGCACCCGAGTGCTCAAACAGCTATCCCGTGTCAAAAGTCGTGCATTTCGGGAACGTCATCTGGGTCATACCGTAAAGGTGTTATTGGAGAGTCAAAGTAAGGACTCGCTCGGGAATACCAGCGAAGATCATGGAAAAACGGGATCGATACATTTTGGTTGGACGGATAATTACCTGCGTGTCGCCACACGAGGTGCCCTCATGGGTGAGGATGGACTCGAAGCCGTCCGAATTACCGGTATTGACGAAAATGGGCTTATCGGGATATTGGAATCGGAAAATCGGTTGCGTTAAGGTCTCGTGCGATATTTAGTTACGCAATAAAATCCATTTATATTTTGCATATAAACATTTGATAGGATCATTTACCCAAGCCTGTAGTACAGTAATTGGATTAGTTGTGGGAAACCATAGGGAATCGCGAAAAGCGGACAAGTTGTAGGAAAACGATGCGCGATGGTGCGTGATCACCTCGCTGACGGTGACGAAGAGAATTGAGGAGGTCTAATGACGGACGTAGTCGCTACCAACCAGACAATCCTGGTCGTAGGCGGTGGCATCAGCGGAATGACTGCCGCGTTAGAGGCCGCCGAGTGCGGTAAGGGCGTGGTCCTCATCGAGAAAAATCCTTCGGTGGGTGGTCGTGTCAGTCAATTATACCGCTACTTTCCCAAGTTATGCTTTCCGACCTGCGGGATGGAAATCAATGTACGGCGTTTCAAGGCACAACCGCGGATTCGCATTCTTACCTTAGCTGAGGTTGTGGAAGTAAAGGGAGAAGCAGGGGATTATACCGCTACTGTGCGCATTGCACCGCGTTACGTGAATGAAAATTGCACGGGGTGTGGTGAATGTGAGAAGGTCGTAGAGGCAGAATTCGATGATGAGCACCAATACGGTCTGAGCAAGCGTAAAGCCGCTTATCTTCCTTTTAAGATGGCCTACCCTCAACGGTACATTATCGATTCGCGGATCATCGGTACCGGCGATGCGGAGAAAGCCAAGGCTGCCTGTAAATACGATGCGATCGATCTGGGAATGGAAGAACGAACCATTTCAATCAAGGCCGGCGCAATAGTCTGGGCAACCGGTTGGCGTCCGTACGATGCTGCCAAGATCCAGGCATATGGCTATGATCGCTTCGAAAATGTCATCACGAGCGTTGAGTTTGAACGATTAGCGGATCCGGCTGGCCCTACGGGTGGTAAGCTGGTGCGTCCATCGGATGGTAAGGAAGCGAAGGATATCGCGTTTATCCAATGTTCCGGATCGCGGGATCGTAATCACCTCCTTCATTGTTCGCGAATCTGTTGTATGGCATCGCTGAAGCAAACTACCTATGTGCGTGATAAGCTTGGCGAGGAGGGTAAGTCGAGTATCTACTATATCGATATTCGCGCCATTGATCGTTTCGAGGACTTCTATGCGAAAGTCAAAGAGGATAGTACAGTTACCTTCATTAAATCGAAGGTAGCAAGTATTACCCAAGACAAGGCCACTGGCGATCCCATCTTGCATGGGGTAGACACCGAAGGTTATCGGCGTTACAGCAATCGTCACGATTTGGTGGTATTGGCCGTTGGAATGGAACCGAATAATAAGTACGGCTTACCGGATGCATTGGTGATAAATCCGAATGGCTTCATCGAAAGCGATAAAAAGGGTGGTATATTTTCCGCTGGTTGTGCGTCTGATGCTTTGGACGTTAATCGTTCTGTTCAGAATGCGACAGCAAGTGCGTTGCGGGCTATTCAAGTAGTGAACCGGGTGGCTTCTGTAGGAGGCTAAGGGTGTGATGTCGCGGGAGATTCTGCGCGAAACGGTATCTTTACTGATTTGAGTTTTAAAGAGATATCTCGTGAAGGGGATCTCGCGGGGCTTATTGATTCAAAGATTTTCAGCATACGTAATTTGTAAGACAGGGGATTAGAACAGTGGCAAACGACGTAAAGATTGGCGCCTACATCTGCAAGGGTTGCGGGCTTGGTGAGCGGTTGGATGTCGGTCAGCTTGAAACGATCGCGAGCCGCGAGGGCAAAGCCGGTGTAGTCAAGCAACACGACTTCCTCTGCAGCGCGGATGGAATCAAAACCGTCCGAGCTGATATCGACTCTGGGGAAATAAACCGAGTAGTGATTTGTGCCTGCTCGCGTCGTGCGAAAACAGAGGCTTTTGGTTTTGAGGACGTAACCGTTTCTCGTGCTAGCCTGCGAGAGGGTGTAATCTGGATACGTCCTGATGACGATGAATCTCGCGAAACCACTCAGGAAATGGCTGATGATTATGTACGTATGGCTTGTGCCGAAGCCAAGTACATGAATTTGCCTGCGACCAATCCTGAAGCGGCGGTTGACCGAAATGTCCTTATCGTTGGTGGCGGAATGACCGGGCTTACCGCAGCGCTTGAGGCGTCCAAGGCCGGTTATTCGGCGACTGTAGTGGAAAAATCACCAGATCTTGGGGGATGGGCTGCCAAACTCCATCGTCGAATTCCAGATCGCTATCCCTTCGCGGATCCGCAGGATACGGGGATTGCCGATCTGATTTCTGCTGTAGAAGCAGATCCGAATATTACGGTTCATACTAATTCCATAACCACAAAAATTTCTGGTGCTCCGGGGAAATTCTCGGCTGATATCGCAGGGGAGAGTGGTTCGACAACCAATGCGACCTTTGGTGCTGTTATTCAGGCAAGTGGTTTTACGCTGTTTGATCCGAATCAGCTTCCGGAGTTTGGTTTTGGTAAAAGCCCTGATGTTGTGGATCAAGGGGGGTTCGAAGTTATTGCCAAAGCAGCGAATGGTAGCCCTATCAAGCGTCCTTCCGATGGGAAGGAGGTCAAGAATGTTGCTTTTGTGCAATGTGCGGGGCAGCGTAGCGACAAAGAAGGGCATTTGCCATATTGCTCTGGTCATTGTTGTGCTACCAGCATCAAGCAGGCTATGTACGTTAAGAAAGCAGATCAGGATGCGAACACGGTGGTATTCTTTACCGATCTTCGTACTCCAGGTGCCGGGGGGGAGGATTTCTACCGAAGTGGGCAGGAAAAGGGCATTACCTTCAGCAAGGGTGTGGTAAGTGAAGTAGTGCCGGAAGGCAACAAGTTGGTGGTTAAATTCAAGGATTTGATTTTGGATGAAGATGCCAGCATGCAAGCGGATCTGGTAGTGCTTGCGACCGGGATGGTACCAAACTCTGGCGTCAATATTGAATTGGTAGCGCCCCCTTTGGATGAGGAGGAAGAGAAAAAGAAGACCGAGGAGGAAAAAAAAGAAGAAGAGGCCAAACTGAATGCTGAGATTATGGAAAAATCCGTTCTTAAGCTTGATTATCGTCAAGGTCCAGACGTGCCTCAGCTCGTGCACGGGTTTACCGATTCCCATTTCATTTGTTTTCCATATGAGACTCGTCGTACGGGGATTTATACAGCAGGTCCGGTTCGTCGCCCCATGGATATGGCGCAAGCCATGGAAGACGCAACGGGGGCTGCGCTTAAGGCTATTCAGGCTTTGGAGAATGCCGGCATCGGTCGTGCTGCTCATCCCAGATCGGGAGATCTTAGCTTCCCTTCCTTTCGTAAGGAAGGTTGCACTCAGTGTAAGCGGTGCACAGTGGAGTGCCCATTTGGTGCTATCAACGAGGATGAGAAACGGTATCCGATATTTAGTGAGTCTCGTTGTCGTCGATGCGGTACTTGTATGGGGGCATGTCCCGTGCGAGTTATCTCGTTTGAGAATTACTCCGTAGACACTATAGGTCAGCAGATAAAAGCCGTTGATATTCCGGAAGAGTTTGATGAGAAACCTCGTATTTTGGTTTTAGCCTGCGAGAATGATGCTTATCCTGCTCTGGATACAGCGGCTATGAGTGGTGCGCAATATAGTGCTTTTGTCCGCATTATCCCGGTTCGTTGTCTTGGTTCCGTTAACACTATTTGGATTACGGATGCCCTGAATGGGGGGTACGATGGAATAATTTTGATGGGTTGTCAGAAGGGTGATAACTACCAATGTCATTTTGTTAAAGGTTCTGAAATGGCTCATTATCGAATGAGCAAGATTGACGATACCTTACAACAGCTTCAGCTTGAAACAGAACGGGTTGTGACATATGAGGTAGCCATCACTGACGTTGATCGGGTACCTAAGCTCATTAATGATATGGCCGAGACTATTGGGCGAATTGGCCTTAGCCCATTCAAATTCTAGGAGTTACGCGATGACTGAGCGATACCGCAATAACTTCCTCAAGGAAGTAGAAGCCAATGTAGAGGAAGGCAGGTGGGTAAAGATGTGCATGCAATGTGGTGTATGTTCCGGTTCTTGCCCTTTAGGCCCGTATTGGGATCATCCACCCCAAGAGATTTTTATGATGATTCGGGCTAATAAACGTGATGAGGTTTTTTCGTCAACTTCGATGTGGATGTGTACGTCGTGTTATAATTGTATAGCGCGCTGTCCTAGGGGCTTACCTATTACTCATATTATGCATGGATTGGCTAATTATGCGCATTGGCTTGGCATTGCGCCCGAAGATCAGATTACACGTAGGTTTGCTAAAAAGTTTTGGGATAATTTGAGCCAAAAAGGGCGAGTCAACGAGCTTAAGCTTGGGATTGCGCTCTATTTTATAAATGGCTTCAGCGAAGGTATTAAAACGGTGCTTAGAATGAAGGATGTTGGTCTTGGTCTGCAGAAGACAAAGCGCATGGATCCGTTGGAAATCCTTGGTGGTCACGGCATCAAAAAGTCTAGTGATTTGAAAAAGATTTTAAGTAAGGCGCGGGAGATCGAGGACAAGAAACGCGAAGAGAACAACCGTGGGATGTGAATCCTAATGAAGGATAATACGCAGGGGATAAGACACATGGCAAAGAGAGAATATAGTTTCTATCCGGGCTGCTCCTCGCAAAAGGGCGCTTCGGCCTCTAATCTTCAAACTTCCGTGCAGGCAATATGCGACACGTTGGATGTTCAGCTGAATACAATCCCTGATTGGAATTGTTGCGCTGCCTCTATTGGATATGCTGAGGGTGGTGAATTGCCGCGTCTGGCATTATCGGCTCGCAATATTGCACTATCGGAGGAAGCCCATCCGGGCCAAGATATTGTTGCTACATGCGCTGCCTGCTGGCTTGCAACTCGCGAGACTAAGGAACGCTTGTTGGAGAGCCCAGAGCTTAAGAAGGAAACTAATGAGTCGCTTGCGACGGTGGGATTGTCGGTAAAAGCCGATAAAAAGGTTCGCCATATGGTGGAAGTCTTGATCGAGGATATTGGCTATGAGGAAATTGGTAGACAGGTGAAAAAACCGTTGAAAGGAATCAAGGTTGCCGGTTATGTGGGTTGTCAAACCAATCGCCCGTTTGGTATAGATGATGAGTCTTTTGAGAATCCTCAGTATATGGATAAGCTTGCGATAAGCCTTGGTGCCGAACCAATAAGCAATTATGAGAAGAAGGTTCAGTGCTGTGGTGGTGCGCTGATTTTCTCCGAGCCCGAGAAAGCCCAAGCTATGATTAAGGATATAATCGAAGCGGCTTATGATGGCGGTGCTGATATGATTGCAACTCCTTGTCCAGTTTGCCAGATGAATGTCGAGGTATATCAAGATCATATCAATGAGCAATATAATAAAAAGTTTAGTATGCCCGTGGTCTACTATAGTACGATGATGGCAGTAGCTTTTGGGAAAAGCGCAAAGGAATCAGCGCTTGATGGACAGGTTATTAAAGCTGTGAAGCTTGATGATATAGCAAGGGGATAACAAGAAGGTTTTTTGCCTTGTGAACTGAGGGTCGGTTCCCACGTTCTAGACGTGGGAACATGGTGAAGTGGTTTTTAATATACTCCAAGCTATTCTAGCAATATAGTTTTTTCAGATTTCATGCCAAGAGATCCATAGAATTGGTTTCTCGTTTTCCCGCTAGGTTCTTCGGTCGTTTGCACGGAAGCCAACGATGTCTAGCAATCCTCCTCTTAGGCACTCTTGATTCCCAGCAATTGTTATTTCTACTACGCCTCACGGTATTTTCCCTCACTTCAATTTCAAGATTTATACACTGCGCGGCCATGCGTGCACCTGGATGTAGATAGGGGCTAGAGATATAAAAATTCCTTGATGTAGCTAAATGTCAAGGTCAATGTAACGCGCGCTAGCGTCAAGTTCTACGCTGGGCTGGGGGGGGGATGGATGGACACAGTGCTATTTGTGGGCAAGGATTTTTTCAGCGGGGGTCGCTGGAGTTTTTCACCGCCCTTCTAGGATAAAATGCGCGCTTGTTCGATCACTTTTTGGTTTGAAATCAGCGCGAGCGTCTTGATGGCCATTGCGTAGAACGAGGAGTACTCCTCGTTGGTTCCTTCCTCCACCAGATGATCATAGGTAACGCGGATATTGCCGCGATCCGGATCGGCCAAAAATGCCTTTCCATTTCTGAATTCCTTTAAGACAACGAAGTGGGGAGATGGAGTATCCAGTTCGGTAAGTAGTATCACAGGCTGCAAAATCATCGATAAAAATTTCGGCTTGATTTTTCTCCATTCTGCCCTATGACTGAGTTTTTCGGCGGCGTGTTTAGGTTCAATAGGGAAAACTCTTTCTCTTCGCTTCTCCTTTCCAACGGCCCATCCCTCATCCCTTGTAAGAATGACCTCCATTTCCGAAATATGGTGGCCACGGGTGCTGCTGTTGTATCAAGGTGGATAATGATGGCTGCTGGGCCACAGGAGTGGTCGTAAGATTGTCTGCTGATATTCTTGAATAGGGTTGCCTTGAGGTCCTCAGTGGCGAGTTTTGAAAAGCCGTAAACCGTAAAGCGATAGGAATAGGATTGAGAAAAACGGATACTTGAATAGCATTTCGGCTTTGATCGAGAAGATCTGTGGGTGGGTATTCTGTGTAGGGTTATCGTAATAGCTGATTTGTGTTCAAAAGCACTCGGAAACCAAAGTATGTTTTTTGCTTTCGGAGATGTTGGTTGGCGCAAGATTGGGGCCTGTGGGGGGCCCCCAATCTTGCAACCTCGTGGCTATGGGGTTTTGATGGTCGGATGTTTTCGAGGTTTTGGCAAATCTTTGGAGATTGATCTTGATATCATGCCTGTTTTCCCTCCATCTCCAGGAACATTGTATTGATTCGCTGCACGAAGGCTCCGGGGTCTGCCGGTAGGCCACCTTCGCTCAGGAGTGCCTGATCGAAGAGGATTTGCGACCAATCGGAGATGCGCGTTTCATCGGCTTCTTGTTTGAGACGTTGCACGATGGGATGTTCCGGGTTGATCTCCATGACAGGGCGCAAGGTGGGTACGGCTTGTCCGGCGGATTTGAGGAGCCGTTCCACATGCTTGCCCATGCTGTGTTCGTCTGCGACCAGACAGGCGGGGGAGGTGGTGAGACGGTGGGTGACACGCACCTCCTTGATTTTTTCTCCCAGTGCGTCTTGGATGCACTTGGTGAGGTCCTTGTATTCGTCGTCGGCCTTTTTGGTTTGTTCTTTTTCTTCCTTGTCATCGAGCTTGCCGAGGTCGAGTGCCCCCTTGGCTACGGAGCGAAGAGGTTTCTTGTCGTATTCCATGAGATGGTTGATTACCCATTCGTCGATCTCGGCGGTGAGTAACAGGACTTCGAGGTCTTTTTTGCGGAATACTTCTAGGTGCGGGCTACTCTTGGCCGTGGCGAGGCTGTCGGCGGTGATGTAGTAGATGGCTTCCTGGCCTTCTTTCATTCGTTCGATGTAGTCATCGAAGGATACGGTTTGCCCTTCGGAATCGGCGTGGGTGGACGAGAAGCGAAGTAGCTTGGCAACGATTTCGCGGTTTTTGTAGTCTTCGATGATGCCTTCTTTGAGCGTGTTTCCGAATTCCTTCCAGAATTTTTTGTATTTTTCGGGGTCGTCTTTGGCTATGTCTTCCAATAGACCGAG
Source organism: uncultured Thiotrichales bacterium (assembly GCA_964610175.1). Lineage (GTDB taxonomy): Bacteria > Pseudomonadota > Gammaproteobacteria > HK1 > HK1 > CAZSVE01. Next base: position 12,969 of record CAZSVE010000042.1, on the reverse strand, counting down.
GACTTTCTTGACGGAACCACTGCGCATGGAATCGACTTGCTTGTTTTTTTGCAAGATTTCCCGCGAGATGTTGAGCGGTAGGTCATTGGAGTCGATAATGCCACGCACGAAGCGCAGGTAGGTGGGCATGAGGTGTTCGGCGTCGTCCATGATGAAGACTCTCCTTACATAGAGTTTAACGCCGTGGCGGCTGTGCCGATCCCATAGGTCGAAGGGTGCCTGGGACGGGATGAAGAGCAGGATGGTGTACTCGATGGTTCCTTCGACATGGCTATGGATTCGGGCTAGTGGTGCCTCGAAGTCGTGGGCTACGTGTTTGTAGAACCCGTCATATTCTTCGTCGGTGAGTTCGTTGCGGGACCGTACCCAAAGGGCGGTGGCGGCATTGATGGTTTCGTCTCCGGGTTGTTCTTCCTGTTTTTCGGATTGTTTGGCTTTCTCTTCTTCGCCTTCTTTTGGTTCTTCCCATTTTGGGACGTCTTCCTTGGGCATTATGATGGGAAAAGAGATGTGATCGGAGTATTTGCGAAGGATACCGCGCAACCGAAAGCCATCGAGGAATTCGTCTTCTTCTTGTCGGAGGTGTAATACGACGTCGGTGCCTCGGGATATTTTTTCCACGTTGGCGATGGTGTATTGACCTTCTCCCGCAGAATCCCAGCGTACTGCCTCGTTGGTCCCGATACCGGCGCGGCGCGTGGTTACGGTGACGCGGTCGGCTACGATGAAGCTGGAGTAGAAGCCGACGCCGAATTGCCCGATGAGTTTGGCGTCTTTTGCTTGATCTCCAGTGAGGGAGTCGAAGAATTGGCGAGTGCCGGATTTGGCGATGGTGCCGAGTTGCTCGATGACTTCGGAACGGGTCATGCCAATCCCATTGTCGCTTACGGTGATGGTGCGGGTATCCTTGTCGAAACGGATCTTGATGGCAAGGTCGGTATCTTTTTCGTAAAGGCCTTCGTTGGAGAGCGCTTCGAACCTGAGCCTGTCCATGGCGTCGGAGGCATTGGAGACCAACTCCCGAAGGAAGATCTCTTTGTTGCTGTACAGAGAATGGATCATCAAATCCAGTAACTGCCGGACTTCAGCCTCGAATCCTAGAGTCTCCTTCTGTGCTTGTACGGTCATGGTGTTTTCCAGTTTTTTGGGTTGGTGGTTGAGATTGATGTAGAACGTTTGCCCGATTCTCGCCAAGGCAGAATTTTTATCAAGGCAAGAATGTGCACAAGGCTACGTCTATGGAGAATGAGCAAATCGTACTGTTTTATGTCGTGATCTGGTTGTAATCGATCCATTCATCCATGGCAATGCATGAATGGGCTGGTGGAGCTTGAAGGCCGATTATGGAATCGACTGGCCTGTAATGCTTTGATTTGTTTATTTCCCGCTCATCTTCGCAAATGGGTCAAGTTTTATAAGACGCCGATTTTGTTCTACCAATACCAAATCATGCTTCGTCGGTTCGAGGCAAAGCTTCGCTGGGTGTAACCCGGAATGGGGTGCCCGCGGGTACGCTTCTGCGGATCGTTTCCACGGATACTATGCTCCTGCGAATACGGCAAAACCGTGTTTTACCTGGAAGCCGACCACGTGGGGGGTACGGGTAGCATTGGCGTTTGAGGAATCTCTCGATGTCGATTCCGATCATTCCTTAAAATATGGGTAACGAACTTGTTTTTCTAGTCCTTGGATGGAGTTGTTTTCGTGTCGAGAATGCGCACTGTGTTGTTTGCCGTGTTGTGGTTCATGGCTGTGCCGGGATTGGGTGGTGAGAAGCCGGTCCGGGTGGGTGGTGGGAATTCTTTTGCTGTAGCCCATGGACTCGATGTTCGATTGGATCCTGCGAGCCATCGTATCTTGGTTTCGGACCGCATCGAACTTGCGACTGGACACGATGGAGATGGTGATGTGTATTTCGTGTTGCATGAATGGTTGCAGCCTCGCGTGAACAGCCATGGCTGGCGACTGGAGAAGGGCGATCCGATGGCAACGAAAGATGCCACAGGGATCGGATCCGTCGGCGAAACGCCATGGCCGTGTGCCTATCGAGGGATGGCGGTTGATCCCGTTGGGGCGGCGTGTTCCTAACGTCGTGGAATTGGAATATGGCGGTGCCATCCAACACTCGGTCGGATCCGGACATGATTCGGATTTTTCCGGCACAGCCATGATCGGGTCTGATAGTGTGTTTCTCGCCGGTCACTCGTTTTGGGTGCCGATCTTCGGCGATGCATTGGTGACTTTCGAGCTGACCGTCCGCGGATTGCCCGCTTCCTGGAAGGTGGTCAGTCAGGGGCACCGAGACGATTGCGTCGATTGTGCGATGCCATATGTCACGTAGCGTTGTCCATACCCGCAGGAGGAGATCTACTTGGTGGCTGCCCCACTGGTGGAGGTTTCCGATTGGGCGGGTGGTGTGGAAATACGGGCATTGCTCCGCAAAAATGACCGGAGTCTTGCAAGACGTTACCTTGATGCCACGAAGCAGTACCTGGCCCTGCACCGGGAAATGTTGCCTGATTATCCCTATCCCTCATTTGCCTTGGTGGAGAATTCCCGGGAAACTGGCTACGGTATGCTTGGTTTTACCCTATTGGGCTCCAGGATTATCCGTTTCCCCTGGATCTTGACGTCGTCGCACCCCCACGAGTTGCTGCATAACTGGTGGGGTAACTCGGTCTACGTGGATCCTGATCAGGGCAACTGGTGCGAAGGATTGACAACCTACATGGCAGACCATCTGTTTGCCGAGCAGCGCGGCAGGGGCGTCCTGTATCGTCGCGTGGCGTTGAGGAAGTATACGGACTTCGCTGCGGGGGACAGGGATTTTCCACTGGCGGAGTTTCGGTCCCGTTATTCAGCCCTGGTGTTTCGCGGGAGCGGGCCGAAAAATGTGGCAAAGGTGGAGTGGGAAGCGCCGGATTCCCCGTTGACAGTGCGCTTTACCGTTCAAGGATTGTCCAAGCCGATATTACCGCTGCGTGCGCCGTTGCTCCGGGATGTCCCGGAATTTTGATCCGGGAGTTTTGTGTTGTGGCATGTTTCCACCATGGGTTGGACGCCTTGCCTAGCAACGGAATGCGGGAGCGCCTGGGAAGGAGGAAGGGAATCGAGCGCGCAAACTGGCCAAAGGGGCACGGCCTGCCCGGAGCAAGCTGGAATTCGTTCGGGGATAACGGTTAGCGAGGCGTTGCCTCGAACCGATGAAGCTTTGGCTAGGGATTGGAGAAACGGGATTCCCGGATTTCCAGCCCGTAAGGAAGATAATTGGACGGGGAATAATGATAATGATGTTAATTTTTGCCTGAAGCGCACTAGTTAAGTAGAATCACCCGGATAGCTGTGCGGGTGTAGTTCAATGGTAGAACCTCAGCTTCCCAAGCTGATGACGTGGGTTCGATCCCCATCACCCGCTCCAATACGAGTTTGAGTGCGACGAGAATCTGCATAGCCTAGTGAAGGGGGGGAAGAAGGTTTATGAATATTTTGATGACTGGGGGGACGAGTCTCTTAGGTCGAAATCTTTTATTTGAAGTCTTTCGTGCGTATGAAAAGGGAGAAGAGATAAAACTTTCCCTATTGGGTAGGTCGTCCGATACTCAAACCTTCAAGCAACGCGTAATGTCTTTTCTGGTGGCTGAATGCCCGGAATCGCTCCAGGTATCCCTGCCTAAGATTCTGGATTATTTCGATGATGACGAATTGGTCAAGTACTTCGAATACAATCTTGGCGGAAGTGAGCTGTTCGATGAAGAAACCCGGGCGCACATCATGCGCATCAAGTTTACCCATATATTGCATATTGCTTCCATAACCGACTTTAGGGCCTCGAAAGAAGTAGTCGAAAAATTGAATCGAGTAAATGTGGGTGGAACCTCTCAAATACTTACTTTGTGCAAGGAACTGAATGTAAAGAAATTCATATATGTAAGTTCTGCCTATGTTTGCGGCAGTACACCCGGGGAGATATCGCCGGATTATGTAAATTTGGATGCGGAATTCAGAAATTCATACGAGCAAACAAAATTACAGGCCGAAGTCGATGTTCGCCAGTTCTGCAAGGAAAATGCTATCAACTATATCGTTCACAGACCATCCATCGTATGTGGGAGACTTATCGAGCCCGTTCTTGGACTTACCTATAAATTCGATATCTTCTATTCGTGCGCCGCTTTCCTTCTAAATGCCAAAAAGCTGATACATGGTAACTTATCCATCGAGGATCTGCTGCGTATTCATATGGAGGTCCCGATGAGGGTCAGATATTCCAGGGACAGTGGACTGAATATTGTCCCGGCGGATTATGTGGCAAAAGCCATGATGTTCACGATTTTGGATGATATCTATAATAAATCGGTGCATTTGGTCAACGACGAAGAAACACCGCATAGTCTCTATATTCCTTTGGTCGAGGAGGCCGTTAATGCCGCTGGGGTAATACGTGTCGATGAAGAGCCCAAGGACAAAAATATCATCGAGAGAATGTATTATCGCGCGGTAGGGAAAATATTTACCCCGTACATCACGAGTGAATCCATGCTCTTCGATAAGTCGAACATGGAAGGGGTACCCGTGGTATGCCCGAAGATCGATGAGGAAAAGTTCAAGATCCTGATGGACTATGCCAAAAGCAGAAATTTTGGATTGAGCAAACTTCCCGGCGAGGCGGACATCATGGCCCAATGGTAGATCATGCTCCATGTTGCATGGAAACAGGAATAGATGAAAATACAGGCAATATTTTCTAGCGAAGCTTTGCCTCGAACCGACAAGGCATGATTCGGCATTGGCAAAGTAAAATTGGTGCTTTGTAGAACTTGACTCATTTGTGAGGCTGAGCGGGAAATAGACAAACTAGGCTTTTTTCCGAGACTGCGCTCGGAAAAAGTGACTCTCCTTCGGAGAACGGCAAAAATTGGGGTCGAATATTACCAAACGCTGTTCTTACCAACATGTTTGTAGAGAGGCACTAAGCGCCTAGTTCGGCACGATTGACGTGTGCTTGATCCTATGGAATTCCTTTCCATGGACCGTCTTTGGGAAGGGTTTTTCGTGTTTTGGTTTTGCCATTACTTTCTGTCGGCGGGTTGAGGGAGAAATGATTTCGCTTACGATGAGGTAAGCGATGTCCGAGAGATGAGCGGCCAGGGTAGGTTTCCGAAAAATTCTTCTCTTGATATGTAAAATGCCGCCCTCCATGCGGCATTTCGATTTAGAGGTATCAGGAGAAAATACCCCTCCCCCGAGAGAGCCGGTGCGTGTGCCAAGACCCACCCCACTTCAATTTTGGCGCGAAGCGCTAACGTGTTCTGGTATATCGGAAGGACAAAACTCTTCGAAGACTTGCCCCCAAGGGGGGATTGCGTTCAGCGGGGTCTTCAAGAGGTAGAATTTCGGCTCGAAATCGAGTCGTGCCGGGATAAAAAACAGAAAACACGTCAAGCGCCAAGTCAGTCTACTTTTCTATTCCTTGTGCTTTCAAGGTAATCGATCCGTCCCACTCCCCAAGAATACGATACTCATCGTCCCCGCTTTCCTCGGATATCGACAATCGAAAGGGCGTAATCTCACCACTCGATAGGAAGAATATCCGTGGCCAGGATGCATGATTGCTTTTTTCTGCGGTCGGTATTTCCATTTTCGTGGTGGAATCCGTATCGAGGGGCGTCAATATCATGGTGTCGGATAGTGTGCGAGGACGCAGCAGGCCATCGGTTTCCAGCACCTGCCAGTTTTTTGTTCCTTGTTCATCAGGATCGAATCGGAGGAAGCGATAGCTATTCGAGGTGAGTTCCAATCCGATATTCGAGTCTGTGATGATGCTTTCGTCGATGGCGAGCCGGATAAGATTCGCCAGGCGTTTTGCCTCGGTTCTGGTTTCCGTCGATGTGCCGAAACCCATGGATGTCATCGCCATGGTGGTGGCGATTCCAACGATCACCATGACTATCATCAACTCGATTAGGGTAAAGCCTGCGTTATAGCGGTTAATCATAAGCCTGATGCGGTACCGGATTTCGGTGGGCAAAACCATGGGCCGTGACTAGCGAAGCTTTGCTTCGAATCGATAAAGCATGATTTGGTGTGAGTAGAGCAATATTAGCGTTTTGTAAAGGGTGACTCATTTGCGAAGATGAGCGGGAGGTAAACAAGATATTAGCGATATGTTGTTGCTTCCAACAGGTTTGTCTTAGCGCTTATCAGTCACTGACACCCATGATGAAACCACGAGAGTAGGGTATAGCCGAATGCCAGGGCGATCCGAAGCATTGGCCCGTAAGAGACGGTAAACATACCGGGGGTTCGAAGATTCGGACAAGGCTTCTGGTTGCACACGGCGCAGTAAATAACCATCCTTTCGGACAATCACCAAACGCATGCCGATATTATGATCGCTTGGTTGCGGGGAATACTCCGCGAAAAACATCCGCCTTATTTGCTCATCGATGTCCGTGGCGTTGGGTACGAATTGGAAGCGCCGATTACCACTTTTTCGGTTCTTCCGGAGATCGGTGAGGAGTTTACTCTCCACACTCACCAAATCATACGGGAAGATACCCACAGGCTGTATGGGTTTTCTGGAAGGTCGGAGCGGGATGTGTTTCGTCTATTGCTTCGGGTATCCGGGGTGGGCGCAAAGATGGCGTTGGCGATCCTTTCGGGAATGGACGCGGCAACATTTTCGCGATGCGTCCATGAGGGTGATACCATCACACTGGAGCGGCTGCCCGGCATTGGTAAAAAGACCGCGCAACGCCTGATCATGGAGATGCAACACCGGTTGTTCGATTACGCCTCGAAGCCGGGTACTGCGTTGGTTGCCGATAGTGACGTGTCGCCCGGTCCCAAATTGGATGCCATCAGTGCATTGGTGGCGCTGGGGTTGAAACCCCCGGAGGCCAGCCGGCGTGTCGATGCCCTGGATTGCGATGGGCTTGCCTGCGAGGAGATCGTGCGCCGCGCACTCCAATCCATGCTCAAGTAGCCGTCTTCGTTGATTTGTTTATTTCTCGCTCATCTTCGCAAATGAGTCGAGTCTTACAAAACACCAGTTTTGCTGTACCGATGCCGGGTCACGCTTCATCGGTTTGAGGGGAAGCTTTGCTGGTTAGAGGGAGAGGAAAGGTGGACTTTTTACAAGTCGAATTTCACTCCCCGGAGATCGATTTCCCATAAACTGATTCCTCGATGCTTGCTTTCCCGGGGTTTCACTTGGAGGTTTAGTTCCACCTTCCTCCCTCGGCTTTGGATGCCTCCTACCATACGTCGGATGGTACCTGTAGGTCGGTTACCGGCTTATCCTCGAGCAAGTGCTGTTCGATGATGGTCTTGACGTCGGATTTGGTTACCTTCCCGTACATGACGCTCTCGGGATACACGAGTACCGCGGGTCCGGATTCACAGGCACCAAGGCAACTCGTGCTGGCGAGAGAGAATTCCGCCCAAAGGTCTCGCGCTACGAATTCCTGTTGAAATTCAGCCAGTACCTCTTTGCATCCCCTATCGGCACAGGACCCCTTGGGGTGGTCGGAAGGCCGCGACTGGGTGCAGATGAAGACATGTTTTTTCGGTCTTTGTTTCGACATTTTTTCTCCTTTGTGTTTATGTTGATATTGAAGGTGGATTTAGCCTTTTTCGATCCTCATCAATAGTGGAGGAAGGAACAGGAAGTCGGCAACCAGGGCCATGAACAGTACCATGGCTGTCATGAGACCCAGGCTGCTATTCAGGTAGAAGCTGGACAAGGTCAGAACCAGGAAGCCCGCGATCAACGAAAGACTGGTGATCATCAGCGCCATGCCCACGTGAGAAAAGGCATAGCGCACGGCATTTTCCGGTGACATACTCGCCTCCCGCCGGGCGCGCAGGTATTTGCTCAGAAAATGTATGGTGTCGTCCACCACGATGCCAAGGGTCATACTGATGGTCACGGACAGGGCCAGGCCGACTTCTCCCATCAGTAGGCCCCAGGCGCCGAAGGCCATGCCAGCAGGAGCCAGATTCGGGATCATGCTGGTAAGACCAATCTTGAGCGAGCGTAAAGTGGCGATCAGAACCAGGGAGATCAACGCCAGGGCCAGGACTGCGGCAAAGAGCATACTGCGGATATTGCGCGCCCCGATATGGGCGAACATCATGGTGGGACCGGTTCCGCTTTTTGGTTTTCCCAGGGTTGGCGTGTTGTCGGAAAGCCACTGGTAGGCACGTTTATCCAGGGCCAGGATCTGCTTCGTGGAGAGCACTCGCGTACTGGTCATAACCAGCATGGCGGACTTGTCCACATTGATTTGGTTGTTGAGATCCAATCCGTAGGGCAGGGACATCTCGTACAACAACAGGCATTGCGCGGCGAAATCCCGCTTGGCAGGCAGCCGATACCAATCGGGGTCGCCGCCATGCAGATCCCGATTGAGGCGCTTGAAGATATCGGTGACGGTGTTGACATGGGTTACTTCCGGTTGTTGGCGCAGCCAGTTGGCGAAGGCATCTACTTTGCCGAGAAAGGCCGGTTCGTGGATACCATTGTTCTCGCCACTGTCCAGAGAGTAATCGATCCTGTAAAGTCCCCCCAGATGCTTGTTGAGAAGATCCGAATCCCGCCGAAAGTCGATGGTCTCATCGAAATAACGGACGAAGACATCGTTCAATTCGTTGCGAGGAATGAAGGCGAGCAGCGCGATGACCAGCCCTCCCACGGACCAGAACAACCAATGTCGGTGACGCACCACGAAGTTGCCGAAGCGATCCATGATACCGCTATCGACTTCGGCGCGGCGTACGCGGGCTGGCAGCAGGGTCATCAATGCCGGTAGAAAGGTAACCGATAACAAAAAAGAGATACCGACCCCTATGGCGACCAGGTTGCCAAGATCGCGAAACGGGGGTACGTCGGAAAGGTTCAGGGACAAGAAGCCGATAATGGTGGTCAGACTGGTCAGGAAAATGGGTTGCAGGTTGATGCGAAGGCTCTCCCGCATAGCCTCCTGGCGTCCCTCGTCGGTAGCCGAGCGCAATTCCTGATAGAAGGCCACCAGGATATGCACCGAGTTGGCGATGGCCATGGTCAGGATAATAATGGGAGAAACCGAGGATGGTGGCGTGATGGATATGCCCGAGTAGATACCGGTGCCCATGCCAGCTACGATGGACATCACGATGATGAGAAACGTGGCGAATGTTCCCATGGCCCCCTGCAAAAGCAGCACCAGGGCCACTACCATGACACCGAAACTTACCGGTATCAAGAAACGCATATCATTCATCGAAGACTCGGTAAATGCGTGGTTCATCGCCACCATGCCGGTGAGACTTACATCCAGGTGGGGATAAAGGGTACGGATCTCCTCGGCAATTTTCCGCGCCGCTACGATTACCTCCGGGGTCTCCCGACCCTCGTCGATGCGTGGCAGCTGGATCGTCACATTGACGATGGTGACCCTGGCATTCTCGGGTACCAGCCTCTTTACTATCAAGGGTTCCGTGAGGGCGATCTTCCGCACCTGGTCGATCTCGGCATCACTGATTTCGGCGGCATCATCGACCAATTTTCGCACTGTCAGATCATCGCCGTGGGCTTCGGTGTGTTGAAAGTTGGTGATCGAATCCACCCGCAGGGAGTAAGGCAACTTCCATGCCATTTCCGTCAGCCGTTCCACCGCCACCAGGGTCTCGCGGGTGAAGACCTGTCCATCTTTCGGGACCAATAGGAAGACTACATTGTCGTTTTGGGTATAGGTCTTTTCCTGATCATCGAAGGCCACGAGTTGCGGGTTGTCTTCGCTGAAGAATACCCGGTAGTTGGAGTTGAGCTTTGCCCTATCGAGACCACTTGCCAGTGCAAGAATCACGAGTGGCGCGATCACCAAAAACCACCAACGATGGCGTATCACCCATGCGGAGAGCCGCTGTTCCATATCTGACATGTATTACCTCTTGCAGTCGATCATGCGCGAAAAGGGCCTGATGAAACCGGAACCGGCGGGGCCTCGAGGCCGGATGTCTTTTTGTTTCTTGGGCGCTTAGCCAACCCTTGGGCGCTTCTCTGGAAAATCTTCGACAAAACGATCGAAGATCCTTTTGTCCCCTGTAAGGAACGCCTTCCGTGGCGTCCCGTGGATTGGCGGAATTTTACGGAACGGTACGAAGGCCATTCCCTACACGTACACGCAATCGCAAATGACAAAGTATTTTCCGCTTGCCCCCAAGCCAGCTTGGGAACGAGCGAAGATTTTCGGTTCCGGCCAGGCTGGGTGGAGAATTGTTATGGGAACCGACGAGCGTGCAGTTATTCACCTTTCATCATTGCGTCGATATCGTCTTGAACGGTGCCGATTGGTTTGATACGGAATTTTTCCATCAATAGCCTGGTCACGTTGGGAGACAGGAATGCAGGTAGCGTGGGGCCCAGCCGGATATCCTTGACGCCCAGAGACAACAGTGCCAGGAGCACGGCCACCGCCTTTTGTTCGTACCAGGCAATATCATAGGATATCGGCAGCTCGTTGATGTCTTTTACGCCGAGTGTCTCTTCGAGTTTTCGTGCAATCATGGCCAAGGAATAGGAGTCATTGCATTGACCTGCATCCAGCACGCGAGGGATACCGCCGATATCTCCGAGATCGAGCTTGTTGTAACGGAATTTCGCGCACCCGGCGGTAAGAATCACGGTATCCTTGGGTAGATTCTGCGCTACTTCGGTATAGTAACCTCTGGCACTATGGCGGCCATCGCATCCCGCCATGACCACGAAGCGCCTTATGGCCCCGGATTTTACTGCTTCCACTACCTTGTCGGCCAATGCGATCACCTGATTGTGCGCGAATCCGCCGACAATGGTGCCAGTCTCGATTTCGATGGGCGGTGGGCAGGTCCTGGCCCTGGCGATCAGGGGGGAGAAGTCCTTTGCGCTACCCGCGGGCGGATCGGCAATGTGCCGGGCGCCCTCATAGCCTACGGCATTCGTGGTGAATAACCGATCCAGATAGGTATCGTTTCTCTTCAGGGGCACCAGGCAATTACTGGTCAGCAGGATTGGTCCATTGAAGGATTCGAATTCCTTGTTCTGATGCCACCAGGAACCACCATAGTTACCGACGAGGTGGTCATACTTCTTGAAGCCCGGATAGTAGTGGGCCGGTAACATTTCACCATGGGTATACACATCGATACCCGTTCCCTCGGTCTGTTTCAGTAGCTCTCCCATATCGTCGAGGTCATGACCGGAGATGAGAATCCCGGGGTTCTTGCCAACGCCCATGTTCACCTCGGTGATTTCCGGATTTCCAAAGGTTGCGGTATTGGCCTCGTCCAGCAGCGCCATGGTGGCAACGGCCGTTTCTCCGGCTGCCATCACCAGGGAAACCATCTCATCGAATGTCAGTTCCTTTGTGGTAGAGGCCAGTGCCTCGATGATGAAATCGAAGATTGCCTCCTTTTCGAATCCAAGCATGGCGGCGTGATCGGCGTAGGAGGCAATCCCCTTCAATCCGAAGGTCAACAGCTCCCGTAATGCGTTTATATCTTCGTTTTCGGTAGCCAGGACGCTTACGTTCCGATTTTTTTCAGTGGCCCTGGCCAAGTCGTCCGCGGTCCAGGTGGCCAGTTCGGGAAGTATCCCATGGAAATCATGGCCGTGTTTCTCCTTGTAGGCATGTAGGAATTTCGATCCGATTCGATCCCTGCGCCGCAGACCCTCCTGAATGGTCGTGGCAAAATACGCGTTATCCCAATTGGTATTGGTGATGGTGGAAAACAGGGCGTGAACGATAAATTCGTCATTATCGCGATCCGGAATGCCCAATTCCCGGAGCTTGTCACCGTAAATGGCAATCCCTTTGAGTACCACTATCAAGTGGTCCTGGAGGTTCTCGGTTTCAATCGACTTTCCGCATGCACCTATGACGGTACAACCGATATTTCCAGTGGTTTCCTGGCATTGAAAACAAAACATGAAAGTAATCTTTCTCCCAATTTTTATCACGCTATCCAAAATATCCGCTGAATCCAAGACACCTGTCGAATCTCCCAGGGGATCTCGTCGATGTCGGGGATCGTCTCCTTGCAATCTCGGCCCCCCCGATCCGATGCCTAGCCTTCGACTTGGGCCTTGGGCAGAGCCTTTCCCGGTATTTTTTATTTCCCGCTCACCCGCGCAAACGCGTCGAGTTTTACAAAACGCTTTTACAGAACGCTGGTTTTGCTTTACCAATGCTAAATCACGCTTCATCGGTTCGAGCACAAGCTTCGCTAATTGCTCTTTTCCGGAGTCCGGGGCCTGGAAGGAGATCGCCCTGCCGAAGGTGTGCCGAGGATTCGAGGACAGTACCCCTTGGTAAAAATCACCTCGTCGCCCGAGCGTTGTGAATCGACTGCTGTTCCAGCCTCTCCGCGAGCCATACCTTGATGATGGATTGACGGGTTATCCCCAGGCGGGCGGCCTCATGATCCAGCGAGGCTATCATCCAAACGGGGAAATCCACATTCACTCTCTTTTGCCGCTGATTCGCTCGCCTCATCGACGACAAGTCGACATCGTCCAGGGTATTGTTTTCATTGGCGTCGGTTTTTTCATCGAAGTCTTTAGCCTTCATAGAGTTTCACCTCCATATCCCGTGATCTTCGGACGGAAGTAACGCGTATATTTGGCCCACGATAGGTGATAATCGCGGATCAGTGTTTGGAACCGATGCGGCCAATCACCAATGACCTGGCGAAGCATCGCCTCGAACCGATGAAGCGTGATTCGGCATCAGCCAAAGAAGAATCATTGTTTTGTAGAACCTGACCCGTTTGCGAGGCCGAGCGGGAAATAAACAGATGATTCGGATCGGATTCAAATCCACAGCGAGTAGAAATTATACCAATAATATACCAAAAATGAGCCAAATAAGGGGGGAATACTTACCTCATGGCTCTTTATTCAGTTACCCGGAAGATCTTGAACAAAACGATCGAAAAATTTTTAATCTG
>CAZSVE010000041.1:0-25961 GCA_964610175.1 uncultured Thiotrichales bacterium | reverse complement strand
CAGGAATTCGGAAACTTCGTTTTTCCGATACGTGAACATCACGCCCCTTCGGGGCGGGCGTAGAAGGGCGGAATCGACGCGCGCATCTCACACGCTTTCGGCCTTATGCAGGATTTTATGCACGCCGTATTCCACACGCATCCTCTCGGGATCATGTTGCGTGGAATTCTTCAACTGTCGTGGTGGATGCCGATTCCACCCCGGTTCCGATCAAGATCCTGCTCGATGATGCCCCTGGTATTGGAAACGCAGCGACAGGTCCACGGCGCGCACATGTTTGGTCAGGGACCCGATGGAAATATAGTCCACCCCGGTCTCGGCGAGTCGCCGCAGCTCCGTCAATTCGACGCCGCCGGAGACCTCCAGTTTCGCCCGCCCGGCATTGATGCGCACCGCCTCTTCGATCTCCTGGATATCGAAGTTGTCCAACAAGATGATGTCGGCGGCGCAGGCAAGGGCCTCCCGACACTCTTCCAGGGATTCCACTTCCACCTCCACGGGGATCCCCGGATTGCGCTCCCGGGCGAGCCGCACTGCGGTGGACAGGGAACCGGCGGCAAGGATGTGGTTTTCCTTGATCAGGATGCCGTCGTAAAGACCCAGGCGATGGTTTTGGCATCCGCCGCAGCGCACGGCATATTTTTGCGCGGTGCGCAGTCCCGGTATGGTCTTGCGGGTGTCCAATACCCTGGCCCCGGTTCCCTGTACCTGGGCTGCGTACTTCCTGGCCAGCGTGGCGGTTCCGGAGAGGGCTTGCAGGAAGTTGAGGGCGGTTCGCTCTCCCGTGAGCATCGCCGGGGCTGGGCCGGTGATGCGGCAGATGGTTTCATCGGGGCCGATGTCGGCGCCATCGGCGACCTGCCAGGTGGTTTTTATCCGGTCATCGAGCTGCCGGAATACCTCGTCGAACCAGGGAGTGCCACACAGAATGGCGTCTTCGCGGCAGATGAGCGTGGCGCTTGCCAGAGAATCGACGGGCAGCAGTGCGCTGGTGATGTCTCCGTTGCCGATGTCTTCGGCAAGGGCTCGACGGACGGTTTCGCGAATGTCGTTGGGGAGATTTCGGGTTGTCATGTCGTTGTCCGGGTTGTCGTGTTCTGGATGAGGTGTTTTGTCGATTTCCCGCTCATCTTCACGAATGAGGCCTACAAAACGCCGATTTTTGCGCTACCGATACCAAATCATGTTCGATCGAATCAAAGCGAGGCTTCGCCGGGGGATGAACGGCCAAGAACAGGCGCCATGTTCGCATTTTCACGACATTCATTCCCACTGCCAATATTTCATCTCCCATCCCTCCCCTTCCACCACGAGGGTAGCGATGTAATCGTCGTCGACGGTGAATGTCCGCATGGCCCAGCGGGTATGCGGACCATGGCAGGTCGTGGGTATGGAGATGTCCGACAGGAACGGTGGCTCCCATGCGTCATGGCCCTGGAATTCCGCATGGATAACGGCCTCGGTGACAGCCTCCTGGGTAGCATCCTCGGTAGCAGCCTGGGTAGCAGCCTGGGTAGCAACCCGAGTAACACCGGAGCGACAGCCTTGCCCATTGTCGCAATCCATGGGAGGCGGCGGGTAACGAGTGGTGGGGGGCCTTGGATTCTCGTTTTCAGTCCCTCTATCCCCGTGGTGGCGACGTATCCCATTGGCCGCTTGTCCCGTCTCTTCCAGGGTCGGTATCACTTCGAATTCATTCAGCGGAATCGACAGGCCTTTCCCCCGCGCCTTGATGTACGCCTCCTTGCGGGTCCAGCAGCCAAGAAACGCCTCTTTCCTGACATGCTCCGGGACCCCGGAAAGGACCTGGACCTCCCGCGGGGAGAAAAAACGCTCGACAATCCGTTCACTGTCATCGACTTTACGCTGTATCCATTCCACATCTATCCCGACCTTGCGATTGAGGGAGAAGGCGTACAAGGCCATCCCCTCGGAATGCGATAGATTGAATTCGATACCGGCATTGTCGATGTCATCGGTCTCTACGCAATCGGGGGAGTCCCCGCGAAGGATCGGCTTCCTGCCCTTCAGAAAGGGTTTCCCGTAGCGATTGTATTCGAAATCGATTCGTGCCGGTGATTCATGGAGGTAACCGGCGAGCAACGCCCTCAGCACGCCCCGGGCGACAATAAAATGCCGCCGGTGCTTGGGAAAGCAGAAGCGCTCCGCCCGCTGCAATTCATCCTGGCCGAGGGTGCTTTGCAGCACCCCGATTCGCGTCCATGGGAGATTCAACGGGACCCGCCAGACATGAATTTCATCCCTGGCCAGTACGAGATCGGTGGGGGGAGAGCGCCAAAGGAGTGCAGGCATCTTGTCGGTTCTGCTTCCAAAGGGAATTGCTCGATGCGGACGATAACCGCAAGGGATTGGAGATTCCCTGGACTCGGGGACGACCATGGAAACATTCCATCTGGTTCCCAAGCCGGATGTTTCGATTGGGCGATAATAAAAAACCCGCATTTACACGGGTTGGTTTTGCTTATTTCACGCTCGGCTTCGCGGACGAGCCGAATTTCACGAAACGCCGGCTCTGCTTTACCGATGATGGGCCATTGCCTTGTCGGCTGGAGCACAAGCCTGGCCGGGATTTCGGTCTTTTTCCATCTCGCGCCGCTCCCCGCCAGAGAACGTTATCCACTCGATGGCGGGCGGGGATGGGATCCCGTCGATCCCTGGCGGGATGACGGGAGAATGGCTAGAAGTGGCGGTATCCACCGAGGCGTGACAGAAACGCCCCAATATCCAATGCGAAGAACGGTATCGAATCAAAGATGGAATGCATACAGCCCGACATTCACGATGTCTACTTCTTATTGCGCGATGGTACCCACAACAGGGCCTCGCCATCCACGCATTGCGTATCGCCGACGAACTGATCGGTCTTCAAGGTAACCTTACCCTTCTTGAGATCGATATCCTTGATCTGGATTTTGGTGGTAACGCAATCGCCTATATTCACCGGCGCGAGGAATTTGACACTCTGGCTCATATACAAGCAACCGGGACCGGGAAGCTTCGAGGCCAGCGTGCCAGTGATGTGAGACATGGTCAACATCCCATGGACGATCCGCTTCCCGAAGCGCTCTTTCTTGGCAAAATCGTCACTGAAGTGCGTTGGATTGAGATCCCCCGAGATCCCCCCGAACAGCTCCACGGCAGCCTCGGTGACGGTCCTGGATGAAACGACGGTCTGTCCGATCTCGAGATCCTCGATCCAATAACCATGAAGCTCATCGAAGCCATTGAGTTCATCGAACATGCTCATAATCGATCTCCTTTTGGTGTCTTTATGGTGAAGTTAGGCCCGTTTCGCCAAGTGGTATTCAACAGCCACTCAAGCGGAGTTTCACGATCTCATCCGCATCCTTTACGGCCACGGGCCAAAATGAATCGTGCGCTGCAATGTACTCGACGCGGGTAAGGATGACAAGACTGACTGCGGTTCGTGGTGCCGGACGACATGCATATTCTGGATATCGACGAAAAGGACTACCCGAAACGATACCGTGCCATTATTCGGCTGCCGCATCGCGCGACGACCGAACCCAGGGTAAAAGAAACCATGGACGCAGAAGACGAAATCCTCGAGAGGGGCTTCAGGACCTGGAGCGCGGGATCGCAACAAAGGACAAGGCAATAGAGGGGAAAAACAAGACGATAGAGGAAAAGAACAGGGCAATGGGGAAAAAAGACAAAAGACAGGGCCCTCGAAGAATCACGGCGGATTATCGAGGAATTACGAAGAAAGATTGCCAAATAAAGGCCCTTCGAAAAATCGGATCGTTTTCATCTTTGGTTTCCGGCGATATGACTGTTGAATTGCGCGGAAAGCCGGATGTGACGGCTGCGTTGCGTTGCCAATTGCGAGGCGATACCAAGCTCATCGAGCTGCGCATCGAGTACGGTCTCGAGGGGTGCATTGCCGGATTCATAATTGCGATCGGCGGCTTTCACCATTTCTTCGAGCGCCGTCTTTCTCTCCCGCAGCAGGGCAATGTTACTCCGGGTAATATCGCGCTTCGCCTTCAGCGTTGCCATCCGTTTCATCCATTCGCGCCTGGTATCCTCATAGGCAAATTCCGCCTTGCGTTTGCCTGCCTTCGCGGCACGTAGCTTTGGTTCCTGGTTCCACCCATACCATAATGGAATGGAGATGGTGGCCTGGATGCTGAACCAGTCGTCTCCGGGGAAGTTGCCGCCAGATTCGCGCTGTTTATAGAGTGCCTGGATGCCATAATTGGGGCCGAAAGAGGCATCGGCCACATCGACATTCCGGGACGCCACCCGTACGCCCTCGGCTGCGATGCGTACCGGATAGAGGGTTTGCGTCTCACGATCCCAGCTGATCTCGGGTACGAAAGGCAATGGAACCTCGGGTACCTCACCGACCAGGCGGATCAATTCTTCCTCAATGGCCACACGCTCGGCTTCGAGATCATTCAAGCGTTGCACCACCCTCGTGCGCTCGACGTCGACCTCGGAAAAGCGTCCATATAGCGGCTTGCCTGCCTCCAACTGGCCCTCGAGGTCCTCTTCCAGTGCACCATAGATCTTAAGCTGCTTGCCGATCAGCCGCTCCAGGGTTTTCACTTTATCCAATTCGGCAAGCTGGCCGATGAGAATGGCCTTCAGCCGTTGGAGCGTATAATCGGCCATGAGCCGCTGATGTTGGGAAAGTCGTTGCTGCTTTTTCGCTTTTGCCTTGCGTAGGCCATAGTTCGGGATTTGCTGCCTGAAGCCCAGCACTTTCGACGTCGGCAGGAATCTGTCGAATGTCGGATTCTCCGTGGGTACATTGTCCACGCCAATAATGATCTGTGGATCGGGCAGGCCCATTTCGCTATCGGATAACTCTTCGAAGCGTTTGCGCTCTTCCAGTATCTGGGCAACCTGGGGGTGTCTCGCCAATCGCTCGAGGTAATCTTGCAGTATCTCGGCCTTCCCTTGCGCGCTCCCCAGGGAAGCGGCCAGCAGTGATGCCAAGACCAAAGGGCGTCTTATAACCATGATGTTCTCCTGGCGGGGCACTGGTTTGGGGCTTTGGTGCATGATTTGGCGAAGCTTCGCCTCGAAACGACAAGGCATGACCCGGCATTGGTAAAGCAAAACCGGCGTTTCGTAAACCTCGACTCATGTGTGGAAATGAACGGGGAATAAACGAATCATCATGCAACAGAAACCGCTTTGCATCAAACGCTTGGGAACCCGGCCTGTTCCGAGGTTCGCCATGGACGTTTCGAGGGGCAGGATTTCTAGGCACGCCCCAAATGCAGGACGCGTCTCCACCAGGCATGATCGGTCTCTTTTGCTTCCTCACCCAGCACCTGTGGTTTTATTCGGCTCAGGATCCATCGTGGGAGGATCGGCGCACCGCCGGGACCGCAAACGACACCCAGATTTCCGGGGTCGTAGACCTTGATCATGCCTGGCTGCGCGGGCTCATCGGCATACACGATCCCACAATAATCATGCTGATGTTCGTCACGTAACAAGGCATCGATCTCGGAAATGATGTCCGGTAATTCTTCGGAATCCGACGCATGTTCGGGCAGGGATTTGCCGACTTCATAGACGTACCATCCTTCCGATCGGGTCAGCACTTGCTCCCATAACGCATCGAGTTGTTCCCAGCGCAAGATACCCGAGAATTTCCCCTGCAGGCGCCTATGAAATTCGTCACCGGGATGTTGGAAGGATGGTGAGGATGGTGAGGATGGATTTTTCGTCATGATTCCCTATACCACGAAAATCTTGAACAAAACCGTTGAAGTTCGTGCCATTTCGCCAGAGGGAGGAATCTTTCGGAGGAAGCCCTCTCGACTCCGGTCGAGATGACAGAGGCGATTATCTATTTCCCGCTCAGCTTCGCAAGCGAGTCGATTTTCACAAAACGCCAGTCTTGCTTTACCGATGCCGGGTCATGCTTTGCCGGATCGAGGCGAAGCTTCGCTTGGATTCCGGCACCGAACAGGCCGGGCTGGGTATCGATTCGGCGAGGCCGCGCCTCGGGGGTCTTGACGAATGTCTTCGGGATCAGTGTCGATGTTCTCGAAACGTACCGGCAACACCCCCTGCGGATCACGGGATCCCCCCGTTATTCGGAATCCCGGATATAATCGTACAGTGCCATGTATTCGGTCTCGATTGTCTTTTTACCGAATAGTGGATCTTCCATATTTCCCATGGCGGCATCGATCTCCTCCCAGTCTTTTTTCTGCAATGCCTTCTGGGCCGCCGGAAACAGCTGTCCCTCTTCCAGGTTCATATGCGCACGCAATGTCGAGACATATTGGCGGGCACTGGACTCCATGTCCCCTCGCTCTATGGGATATTCGTTCATGACCGTTTTGATGAGATTCAGAAGCACCTCGCCCTGGCGTGTCAGCACATCGTGCTCCTGTATGATACCCGTCGCCGTGGAACGGATACCTTCATCGAGTTCGGCGAGTCGCTGAAAGATTAGATTCTCCATCGGATGATGGAAGAGATCTGGATAGTTCGCCATGTACTGCATAATATCGGCCATGAGTACGTAATCAGGCGCCCCTCCCGTTCGAGATATTTCCATCTGCTCATCGACCAGATCGAGAAGCCGCGCCATATTCATATGGTCTGTGTGCAATTGTTCAATTATTCCGGACATTGCTCGTTCCAACGATTGCGTTATTTCAGTAGGCTTTTGGGCTGTGTTGACCTTCCACCCAGAAAACAATCTAATCTATTGAAAAATAAAGATATTACCGTCAAATATCAGCAGGTTTCGGAGTACTCTGGATTACGCCACCAAATAAATAACTTGATCTAGATCAAAAAATCTGGTTGAATTTCGCAACTTCATAAGGGAGGTAAAAAACCATGAACCGCAACAGTGCCCCCGAATTTGCCGACTATCAGATTTCGTGTAGAAACTGCTGTATGGCCAATGTTTGCTTACCATTGGGATTGAGTTCGGCAGAGCTCGATCAACTAATAAAAATCATTGCTCGACACTCCCCCATATCCCGCGGCGAGTACCTATTCGAGGCCGGAGATAAACATAAGTCTTTATACGCTGTACGATCGGGTTCGATCAAGGTGTATATTCCGACCGAAAGCGGCGAAGAACAAGTACACAGGTTTATCCTGCCCGGAGAACTCCTGGGTTTCGATGCCATCGAAGGGGAAAAACACACCTGCGCCGCGGTGGCCTTGGAGACGACCAGTGTTTGCGAGCTTCCTTACCGCCATCTCGAAAAACTCTGCCATAGCTTCCAGGGTCTCGATCACGAAATTCATCGCCTATTCGGAAAAGAGATAGCCAATGAATACGATCTGCTGCAACTACTGGCCAAAAAAAGCGCCGACGTACGCTTGGCTACATTCTTGCTGGACTTATCCGATCGACTGAAAAAACGCGGTTTTTCGGAACGGGAATTCAACCTCAGCATGTCCAGACACGACATCAGCAATTACCTGGGGCTCGCCGTCGAAACGGTGAGCAGACTTTTCGCTCGATTCCAAAACGAGGGACTATTGATGGTCAAGAGGCGCAACATTCAGCTAACGAATATGGAAAAACTCAGAGAATTGCTCACCGGTGCTCCACCCCTGGCAAGAGCCGTTTCCAAAAAACACCCCACTTCCAGCAATCGAAACGATAGGAAACCCGTTTCGCACCACATGGGGGCCATATGACGCCCTTCGTTTGCCATGCAATTTCCTCGACAACCGACGTCCCGACGAATGCCCAGACCAAGTCATGCCAAACAAGGGTCCCTGGGTTCGAAAGCCGCGCCATACCTCATGCTCCCCGCCATACAAGGGGATGTGGGGTATGGATTCCGCTCCGGGCGACGGCGCCTTTCAAGGTATCGGAAAAACAAAAATCCCGAGAGAACCGCGTGCGCCAAGGCCCACCCCGCTTCAGTATCGGCGCGAAGCGCCAATATGTTCTGGCGATTTCTCGTCCCCAGTCATGGCAGACCGTCATAACGGATCGGATATCCTTCATCACCCGGTTACCAGGCGTCCCCCATCGACCACCACCATCTCGCCACTCGAATAAACGGCATCCCTTATCAAAAAGAGAACCGCTCGCGCGATATCCCTCGGATCGCCCAGGCGCTTCAGTGGTGTGCGGGCAAGCAACCCCTCCTTGGCCGCATTATCCATCCCCTGCTCCGGCCAAAGAATCGCGCCAGGAGCCACCGCATTGACGCGAACGCCAGGGCCAAGATCCCGCGCCAGCGATTTCGTCACCATGATGAGAGCGGCCTTCGCGGCACAATAGGCGGGGTGCTCCGCAAGCGGACGCACGCCGTAGATATCGGCTATATTCACGATACACCCTTCACCCGGATTCCTGTCACCAGCAACCAAATATGGTGCCGCGGCCTTGGCGATAAAAAGGGGCACCTTTGCGTTGATGCCCATCAGTTCGTCCCAATCCCTCTCCGACAGGGTTCGAAGTGGCGTTGCATAAAAGGCCGAGGCATTATTCACCACCGCGTCCAGCCGGCCATGAACATCCACGACATCCCCCATGAGACGCGGAATGTCCTCCGTGCGCAGCAAATCGGCCTGAAAGGCATGCATCGAACCCGAGCGCTTCTCATCCAGCTCGTCACGCAAACGCATCGCAGCCTCGCGGGACCCCCGGTACTGAAACACCACGTTCATCCCCTCGGCGTGAAGTGTGCGGATAATCGCCGCTCCGATGCGCCGCGCGCCGCCGCTCACGAATGCTACCTTCCCCCGCAATTCCGATCCATCCAACCCCATGTCATTCTCCCCATTTCAGAACATGTTAGTGCTTCACGCCAAGACCGAGAGGGGGGTAGCTCACAGCCCACGCCCCCGGCCCCGACCCCTTCAGGATCCTCGACAGAAATGGAACATACCGTGCTCTTGATAGGGCCACAGTCGATAAAGCCATTCGTGAAATCCAATAGAGAAGGATGATGCCATAGAGGGTAAAGCGATCCGCGAGGTAGATTCAACGACCAACGATGCGTTTCGTTTCACCTGAAAACATTGCGCAACAAGACACCCAAAACACGCATCGTATTCGCGATAGGGGGGCTATGACCGAGAGAACGACCCGAGGCAACCAAATCAGGGAATTGCTGGCGGGAACACGGGATCATTGACTCCCCAGGGAATCAACCCTCCGAGAAAGGAAACTCCAGGGATCATCAAGGATGGGGATACCATGTTGTGGCGCTTCGCGCCAGGACCGATAAGGGGTGGGTTCCCAGTACACGCATCGGTTCATCAGGGACTTCAATGTTTTTCCGATACGTAAATGGTTTGAGATGCCGTTCCGTGAATTGCCAAGCGAGATGTATGAGAAGACACTCCACTTGGATTATCGGATGGTCGAATACTTTGTTTATTTCCCGCTCAGCTTCACAATTGGGCCAAGTTCCACAAGGCACCAATCCTAACTTTACCAACACTCAATAATCATTGCTTTGTCGGTTCGAGCACAAGCTTCGCTGGTTTCTTGAAAGAGAAGCTGTTAGTACAAAGTAGAAATATCCCCTTTTAGGCAGATCTGGTGAAGCTCCGCCTCGAACCGATGAAACACGGTTTGGTATCGAGAGCAAAGTTGGCGTTTTGGTAAACTTGACCCATTCGCGAAGGTGATCCGGAAATAAACAAATCATCCAAGGCCGGATATCTATCTACACTACTTCCCTTGGTTGAGATTTTTCCTTGCTATCGCGGTACAAACCATGAATGTCTTTTCGATACATCAAGAAAATGGGTGCCGCAAAACAATCGTATCATTTCGGTCCGGCCCGGTGGACACGATGTCGATTGGCGTTTCGGTAAGCGCCTCGATGCGATCCAAATAGGCGCGTGCGACACCAGGAAGCTTCGCGAATTCCTTTATCCCCACCGTCGATCCTTGCCAACCCGGTAAATCAAGATAGATAGGCTCACAGGCAGCCAGGGCATCCGCCCCCATGATAGGGAATTTTCCTTCGTCCTCTCCACACCTGCGATACCCAACGCAGATCCGGATGGGATCCAAACCATCCAATACATCCAGCTTGGTAATACAAAGGCCTGTTATGCCGCTGATCCGGATAGCATTTCGTACTGCCACTACATCCAACCAACCACAGCGGCGAGGACGACCGGTAGTTGCCCCGAACTCGTGCCCCTTGCCT
The DNA here is from genome assembly GCA_964610175.1 of uncultured Thiotrichales bacterium. Taxonomy (GTDB): domain Bacteria; phylum Pseudomonadota; class Gammaproteobacteria; order HK1; family HK1; genus CAZSVE01. Next base: position 15,801 of record CAZSVE010000041.1, on the reverse strand, counting down.
GCCAAATGTTTCCCTGAATCGTCGAACAATTCGGTTGGAAATGGACCGGAACCGACTCGCGTGGTGTATGCCTTTGTAATGCCGAGCACATGATCCAACCTCGTTGGCCCTACCCCACTCCCGGAAGCTGCCCCACCGGCTGTCGTAGTGGATGATGTCACAAATGGATAAGTACCGTGATCAATGTCGAGTAATGTTCCTTGCGCGCCTTCGAAGAGAATTTTTCCACCCTGGCGCAATACGCCGTGTAAGCGATCCGATATATCGTCCAGCAATGGTGCCACGGCATCGGCAACACCAAGCGCCTCATCCAATACCTGATCATACGAAACAGGCTCTACATTGTAGTAGTTCTCGAGAGAGAAATTGTGATATTCCACAATCTCCGATAACTTGTCGGCAAATAAGCCTGGTTGCAGCAGGTCGCCGAGACGCAATCCTCTACGCGATACCTTGTCCTCGTATGCGGGACCAATTCCCCGCCCCGTGGTGCCAATCGCTTTGCTACCTCGCGCACGCTCCCGCGCATTATCCAACGCAATATGAAACGGCAAGATAAGCGGACAGGCATAGCTGATGCGGAGTCGCTCGGTAACCGGTATTCCCTGCGCATCAAGCATCTCCATTTCTTCGAGTAGGGCACTCGGGGAAACGACTACACCGTTACCAATAAAACACGACACGTCATCTCGCAAAATACCGGAAGGGATCAAGTGCAATATGGTTTTCTTTCCATCGATAACCAGTGTATGCCCGGCATTGTGTCCCCCCTGAAAACGTACGACCGCCGATGCCCGATCCGTCAGAAGGTCGACGACTTTACCTTTACCTTCGTCCCCCCATTGGGTTCCGATGATTACAACCGCATTACCCACGCCAATTTTTCCACATTGTTTTCACGATAGATTATCGTCCACTATCGCTACTTCAGGACATATAAAAGAATGACACCGAGCATCATGCTGGTAAGTCCCATGAAGCGCAAAGTGCCGTTGCTCATTTGTAGCATCGTTTCCAGTGTCTTACGTGTTCTTTCAGGGCTCAGGAAGGGCATTATCCCCTCAATCACAAGAACCAGCGAAACTGCTACTAGAAAATCGTGCCACATTGCTCGAATCGAAAATAGATTAGCTCTCGAAGACCTGGCATTTCATATATTTCCCTGACCTAAAAGATCTTCTTAACCTTTGGAATCCTTGAAGTACTTGAAGAATTCCGTATCCGGCTCCATGATGAGGATATCGGAACGATCGTTCAAGGTGTTTCGGTAGGCATTCAGGCTCCGATACAGCGTGTAGAATTCCTCGTTTTTGCTATAAGCATCCGCGTAAATTTTAGCCGCTTTAGCATCGCCTTCACCTCGAATACGCTCCGCTTCCCGATTCGCCCTGGCAAAAATCACCTCTCGTTCCCGATCTGCTGCCGCACGCGTAGTCTTTGCAACCTCCTGCCCACGGGATCGGAAATCCTTAGCGACTTTTTTTCGTTCCGCGGACATACGATCGAACACGGAACTACTGACATCCTCGGGCCAATCGATGCGTTTTAGCCGTACGTCGACGATTTCGATTCCAAGATCCAAGGCAGCCTGATCTTTGGCCGATAGCGCTTCATACGACTTATCGTTTGCCTGAACTGTTTCAGGATATCCTGTCAGTAGTGTCGTGCTGGATACATCTATCGAAGACACCATGAGTGCCCTCATGATTTCGGTTCGCTCCCCGGAAACTACTTCTTTTACCGTGCGTTTTCCGAACTCATCCCGAAGCCGTTTCTGAACAATGGTCGTTAGGCGATCCGATGCAGTGCGCATATTCCCACCGCTGGTGGCCGTATAGAACCGCTCCACATTCTGGATTCGCCATTTCATGAAGAAGTCGACCATGACGTTCTTTTTCTCGACCGTGAGGAACCGCATAGGCTCCGCATCGAGGTTTTGGATTCGTCGGTCAAACTTCTTGGCCGTCTGAAACGGATAAGGTGCCGGAATAATGTTCCACAATTTCTTCATGTGGATACCTGGCTCATAATCGGAGCGAACCATCTTACCCAGCTGCACTACAATGGCGCGCTCACGCTCATCCACAGTAAATACCGACAACGCAACCAACACCATAAAAAGGGCGATCAATGTAAACCAAGCCTTTCGGGATGGCATTAATCTTTTTAACTTCGACGGCATTTAACGACTCCTCCCTCGATCGGTTGATCGGTTTCGTTCGATAGCCTTAGGGGCGGCGGATGGTATCGACTGGACTTCTTCCTCCTGGGCCCCACCGGTGTCTCTGGAAAGGTCATCCGTCCGCGGCATCAGGAGTTTATCCAATGGTAAATACATCAGATTATTGCCCCCTTTTACATCCACGAGCACCTTGCTGGTATTTTTCATGACGGACTCTACCGCTTCCAGATAAAGGCGCGTCCGTGTGATGTCCGGTGCCTTTTCGTATTCATTGAGCACTTTCAGGAAGCGGTCGCCTTCCCCTTCCGCCGCAGCGATCACCCGCTGCCGATAGGCATGGGAACGTTCACGAATGGCATTTGCTTCACCCCGCGCCTTGGGAATGATATCAGCGGCATAAGCCTTGGCTTCATTCTTGAACCGCTCTTCGTCCTCGCGGGCTCGTACCGCGTCTGCATAGGCAGCCTGCACTTCTCTGGGTGCCTGCGCATCTTGCATGTTTACGCTCGTTACCTTGAGGCCTGCGCCCCCATCACCATAACGATCGAGGATTTCCTGAATAAGCACCTGGGCTTGCTCGGCAACCAAGTCTCGTTCCTCCGAGATAATGGGATCCATCTTCCGTTTACCAACGATTTCGCGCACGGCACTCTCCGTAGCCTGACGCAAGGTATTTTCCGGCTCGACAACATTGAATAAGAAGGAACGAGGGTCGTGTACGCGGTATTGCACCTCGAATTTTATATCGATGATGTTTTCGTCTTCAGTAAGCATCAAGGACTCATGGAGCACGGATACCGTGCCATTACCTTGAACTCGGTAACCAATAGGTACGCTTCTGACTCCGGTAACATTTACTTTCTCCACAGAATCGATGAAGAGCGGCCTCCAATTGAGGCCCGGTTCCGCTGTTTCCGAGTAGGCACCAAAGCGAAGGACCACGGCTTCTTCCTCAGGCTGAACGATATAGAATCCGGCAATTCCCCACACCAGCAAAACAGCAACCAACAGAATCGAGAAACCCGTTAGACCAACCTTGCCGACACCTGGCTTCTTTCCCTGACCGTCATCTTCACCCCCATCATCGTCCTTTCCCCCGCCGAACAGGTCACCAAGACTTTCCTGGAATTTTCGGAAGAGTTCATCAAGGTCGGGTGGTCCCTGTTGACCACGGTTCCCCCATGGGTCTCTACTACCATTAGAGCCAGGTTGATTCCAAGCCATAATCACTTACTCCACATACATTAAGGACGAACTTGATCCAGCTGCAGCCAGTCAAAGAACGCCCCTAATCATTCAATATATATATAGTTCTCCGAGCATTGCATATTACGTCTTGACTCGCTTGCTATGTAAAGCGCGCTACACGTAGCAATGCTCAATTCTCCACACCCTCTTCCATCCTCGGGGTAATGAAACCCTCGACATAATCCGTCGCCATGATCAGTAGCGCAAGGAAAATACTGGCAAGCCCCCGCCCGGGGCAACAATCAACCCTACCTATCACGCCAATCGAGAGAGACCTTTCATCCTCGGGGACACCAAAGGGTATTCAGCGCGACCTGTTACCACGAAGGTTCGTGATCGAACTGCGACGAAAACGAATCCCAGACACCATATCTTCAAGCCACTATACACGACATCGTTCGATTTCCACGCTAAACGACGCCCTGATATTGCTGCTATCCTATTCAAATGGATTCCGGATCTTTTTCCAGATCGTCATCGTCGTTTTTCGGTAATTTTATATTGCGCGAAGGCACCACCGTAGAAATAGCGTGTTTGTATACCATCTGGCTCACGGTATTTTTCAGCAGCACGACGAATTGATCGAAAGATTCGATTTGACCTTGCAATTTTATGCCGCTTACCAAAAAAATCGACACTGGTACACGCTCTTTGCGCAAGGTATTTAGGAAAGGATCCTGAAGCGACTGCCCCTTGCCCATGGTAAACTCCTTTAAGGAATAGTTCTTTGAATTTTGCTAAACCTATCCATACATCCCAGAAAGTGATGCAGTGCAGTATAAACCATTACGGCATGGTTACGCCCGGCGTATTTCCCTTCAACAAGCTTTCCTTCGATAAATAACGCAAAATCTTGTCCAACACTCCGACATCCTGGCAAGAGAATCGTGTCACATGGACCTCCGAGCGCAACCAAGTAAGTTGACGCTTCGCTAATTGCCGTGTGCTGGCAATGGCTGTCGCGACCATATCGGGATAGCTTATTTGTCCCGCTAAATAGTTCCACACCTGACGATACCCGACTGCCCGCATAGAAGGCAAATCACTATGCAGATCGCTTCTGGCCCGGAGTCGTTGGACTTCTGCCACCAACCCACGTGCCAACATCGCATGAAACCGCGTTGCGATGCGTTTCTGCAATGCCAGTCGATCGGTTGGTTCCAGGGCCAATTGGATAACGGGGCGGTCGAGAGTGTACTCCGAATGGCGCGACAACAGTACCGTCATGGGACTGTTGGTCAACTCATACACTTCCAGGGCACGCTGAATTCGTTGCGGATCGTTTGGATGAATACGAGCGGCTGCCAGCGGATCGACTTCCATAAGACGTCGGTGCAACATGTGCCAACCCCATCTTTCCGCCTGTTCGGCAAGTCGTTTCCGAACCGCGGGATTCGCGGCAGGCAACGGAGCGAGTCCACGCCGAAGCGCACGAAAATACAATCCCGTTCCACCTACCAATAGTGGTATTCGGCCACTTTTTTCAACCTCTGCTATGGCTCGCCGCGCATCTTTCACAAAGTCGGCGGCTGAATATACCTCCCTCGGATCACGAATATCGATCAACCGATGCGGTGCCATGGCAAGGATATCCGGTTTCGGTTTTCCCGTACCGATATCCAAACCACGATATACCAATGCGGAATCTACACTAATGATTTCCAATGGTAATCTTCGAACCAAGTCTACGGCGATATCTGTTTTACCAGACGCTGTAGGTCCCAATAGAAAGATAACGGGCGCCTTATTCACAAGGGATCGTGCGAAGCGCATGCGTCGCAAAGCGTTTGGTAAATACCAGTTTGTCCAATGACGAATCCACGGCGGGATACGCCTTGATCCAATATTGCTTCTCAAGCCGGGTCCTTGGCCGATACCTGGCTTTATGGCCTTTTTCCCATAATTCATCAATACGGCGCTGCGCGGCATCCTCGGCATCGAACACCCCAATCATCACACCCTGTTCGAGGTCGCCGTGGGAAATGGGAGTAATGTCGTGAATGCCATCGCCTTGCATCCTTTCGATAAGCGCATTCGGATCCGACAGCTCATCCGATGGCGGGATGAATACTTCGTAATCGTTCGATTGTTGCGCATCGCGGGTATAGGTACTCGTGAATATATCGTTGCCCTCGAACCAGTCCGTAATCGACACAAAACTCGCCTTATCGGGCAATGGTCCCACGGAGTAGCAAGCAACACCGGAAGATTCGACTCGGGGAGCAGCATCGGCATTCGCGCTGTCCGGGTCTCCCGTAACCGCGGTCGCGTCGACATCCATTTCACCTCGTAACCTTTTCCCGGCCATCCCGTGCGCGTGGAAGGAATAGCCGATTTCGTCCTGTATCTTTTTTATGGCGACGAATTTTCTTCCCATTTTGGCTTCGACTTCGATATTGCTGCGCCCCTCGAAAGCATATAGTTTGCCTGCGCGCTGGTACGAAAGACTTGCGCGTTCGATACGAACATCACCCAGGTTTTCCCATGCGATCCCATAACTCGGATTTGCGGAGATCGCTTGTTTCAAGGCATCTTCGGCCTCCTGATATCTCTTTTTCGAGGCATAAACAGCGGCGAGGTTGTTGTAAGGCTCCGCCAAATCCGGGCGATCATCGACTAATTTACGAAATACATCAGCGGCTCGATCGGTTTCCCCACGCCAGATCGAAAAAACACCCGATAACAAACGCCCCTCGATGTGATCGGGATTTTCTTCCAGGAATCGTTGTATTTCTTCCCAGGCAGCATCCAAATTTCGCCGATCCGCCAGTGCCCTTATTTCCTCCAAGGTCGGTATTTCATCTCTGCCGGTCCTGTCGAGAGGGTGTTCGGTCGGTTCGACAACGCATAAAAATTCCAAGGATTCACATCGCGAAGGCGTGGCATTGGTTTCCAAAGACCCCACGGCGAAAAACACAAAAACAAAATAAATCACGAAAATATAAAGGGGTCGGACCACATGAATCCGAGGACTCTCATGCAAGGCAATCGCAAGTAAAACAAACACTGTGCGAGCATTCGATGACACCGCGAAGGACATGTCAGCGGCTCGTGCCAAGACGGAAAGGGAATGGGATTCGGTTCGCACATCGATCCCATCAGGATCTTTATTTTTCAGATACCCAAATGCATCCGAATGTCCATTTATCCTTATCCTGTCATAAGAGATTATTGTTCGATATCCGCTCACGACAAAAAATCCCCAACTTCTTTGGCCGCACCACCATTGGTTACCCCGTACCCATGATTTCGTCCGTCGACATATGGCTTTGATTTATTTATTTCCCGTTCAGTTTTGCAAGGCGCTGATTTTGCCCTACTACGACCAAACCGAGCCTCATCGGTTCGAACACAAGCTTCGCTAGTAATAATAATTATGAATACCCGAAATCCTTGCAAATGAGTCGAATTTTACAAAATACTAATTATTTCACCTCAAAAGGGCTGTCATTTCGAGCGAAGCGAGAAATCTTTAGCCTAAAATCAAATCCATGCTTACAAGGTTTCTCGCTACGCTCGAAATGACAAAATCACATGGCAAAACCACATCGTGTGCCGGATCATGCTTTATCGGTCTGAGGCAGCACCTCGCTAGATGATATGCTCGTTCTGATGACCGCAGTGTCGTTTCATGCACATGAGCATATAGGAAAGGAGCCCGATGAATATCACCAAAAAGGCAATGGCACTACACAATAATTTGATTTCGTTGGAAATATCCTCTGTAGAAAGGGTAAGCCAAGTCAACAGGCAAACAAAACCAGCGATAAAAAAAGCCAACAAATAGGGCCACCCATTTTTAGTACAGGATCGACACAGTTTCATGGGATATCCTCGTAGAATCGATTTCTTGAGACGAGCACGGATCTAGCGAAGCTTCGCCTCGAACCGACGAAGCATGATTTAGCATCGGTAAAGCAAAATCGCTGTTCTGTAGAACTTGACTCATCAGCGAAGCCGAGCGGGAAATAAACCGATGATTGGGGACCCAGAGTGCCCGAAATCCTTGACGAACCGCTGAAACGAGCAGTCACGATAATAGAACTTTGCTAACATTCAGGATCGTGGTTTTGTCGTTCCTGGAAGAGAATCCCCTTTTTCCAGACATAACCTCGGAAAAGCGTATTCCGCTACCCGAAAGACCTCGAACAAAACAATCGGAACACTTCGGTTTCGTTTCGGGCATGCCGGACCAGAAGATTCCCGAATTCTCGAGCGATACCTCAACGGAGAGTACCGGAAACCAACTCGCGAAGTCGAGCGCTGTCGCGTATCTGGATATCCCGTGACCGCACCCTCAATAGTTTCTCTTCCTGAAAGCGGGAAAATACCCGGCTTACCGTTTCCACAGCCAGCCCCAGGTAATTGGCAATATCGTGCCGAGACATACTGAGATGCAATTCATGTTCCGAAAATCCGCGCTCCTTGAATCGCACGGACATATTCAATAAAAAAGCAGCAACACGCCCCTCGGCACTCTTTTTTCCGAGAAGGAGCAACATTTCCTGGATATTGGAAAGTTGCCGTCCCATTAGCCGATTGAACTGGCGCCTAACCTGAGGCGACAATCGACACACCTCGGTCAGTTTGGCGGCCGGTAGTTCACAGACACGGCTGGTATCGAGCGCAACGGCCTCGCATCGGTGCGCATTCGTCCCCAGCGCATCCAACCCCACCAATTCTCCCGGGAGATGAAACCCGAGAATTTGTTCTTCCCCATATGTGGTCGAGACGTACACCTTGATAAAACCTGATTTAACGATATAAAGTGCCCTTAACCGACTTCCGACGCGATACAGATAATCACCCGCCTGGAATGGGGTTGGATGCAAAATAACCGCTTTCAATTGTGCCTTCGCGCCGTTATCCGCACCGTGAGTTATACACAGGCTACTGAGCGTACATCCTTCACAGGAGGCCGATGGCATCGAAGTATCAGTAAACTGCGACCGAGTGGTCATTTTGTGTTCCGGGTATCATGCCGTGGAGATCACGCGCGCGTTTTTCGAATGCATTTATGGTAGAGCGTGAATTTTCCACGAGAAGCAAACCTAACAGTTGTTGTTTCAAGAACGATCGAAGTTCCCACGACTGTGTAAAGATAATCCGACACCCTTCGTTCGGTACCGGTTCGAAGTCCCAACGGATGACAAGGTCCCGAAAAAGCCCCTCGGACGAGGTAACGTCGATACTCGTGAACCGGTTCAAGACAGTCTTTGTGCGAAAACGCTCCTGTATGACACCCATCCATATCTCTTGATCCGTGTAGTAGGTATTCCCATCACGAGCGTAGATCTTGGCGTGTCGCCAAAATGGCAAGAATTTTGGATAATTCTCTACATCCGCCACAAGACCGAAAACGTACTCCGGTGAATAGGGGAGTATTCGCTTCGTTGTATGAGTCGTCATCGGGGAACTCCAACATTGTTGATGTCGCTAAGGTATGTTTACGGAAATTGCAAACCATATATACAATTCCCTCTCGACAACCGACATCACGACACATTCGGACACGGTTCGCCAAAACGCCGAAGGATATCCTTGAATTCAGTCACAACGCGCCTCCGTCAAGCTATCTTCCGATGTCATGGAAGCCCTGTCAGGCGATTTACCGAATTCCAGCATATCCGCTATCAATCCTGGCGAACCTGGACCATTAGCATATTCTTATATTATTGATTCCTGTTTGGCTTGTCGAGCACTTTGTGCCGTCGGACACATTATTGGGACACCGCGATGGATTTCCCAAAGCACCCCATGGACCTTTACGCAATCTCCCCGCTGGTAAAAAATAGTATTCCAAAGCACCGCATGGAAAGCAGAAAGCAAAAAACATGGCTCGAAAACCAATCCGTTAGCGAAGCTTCGCCTCGATCCGGCAAAGCATGGCCCCGTATTAGTAAAGCAAAATTGGCGCCTTGTAAGGCCCGATCCAATCGTGAAGCCGGGTGGGAAATCAGCAACCCCCCATGCCGCAAAAACGTCGCCACCTTGCCTACATGGACCGCAGCCACTTTGCTCGCATGACATGACCACCTTCGTCGAACATCCGATCCTCCCTATTCAGCGAAAAGGGTTCCATTCGTCGCCAATCGAATCTCATCATGATCCCGACTCTCCCTCCCCTGCGTGATGAACTTGCGTTGTATGCCAGCGCGCCCGCCAGTGACGGAAGTCCTGCCTGGACCATCCATGACCCTGTCCGCAACCGATTCTTCCACATCGGATGGAGAGCCTTCGAGATCATCTCCCGATGGGCGCTGGGACAACCGGATACCATTATTCGGCATGTACAAAACGAAACCACATTGACCATAACCCATAAAGACGTAGCCACCATCAATCGATTCCTGACCACCAACCAGCTCACCAAGGCCTGGGGACACGAAGAAACGATCCGTTTCCTGAAAACCATGGCCGGAATGAAACACTCGTGGTTCAACTGGCTGATCCATCATTACCTCTTCTTCAGGATTCCCCTCATTCGCCCCGATCGATTCCTTTCGGCCACCGTAAAAAACCTCTCCTGGGTGTGGTCACGGGCCTTCGTGACGATCACCGCAATAGTGTCCCTGCTAGGCCTTTGGCTTGTGATGCGGCAATGGAACGCATTCACCACCACCTTCATCGATACATTGAACTGGAATGGACTCCTACACTACATCGTGGCCCTGGCAGTCGCCAAACTTACCCACGAATTCGCCCACGCCTACACGGCAAAACACTTCGGATGCCATGTTCCCACCATGGGCATCGCCTTCCTCGTGTTATGGCCGATCCCTTATACCGATGTAACCGAAACCTGGAAATTACAGGCGCGCCGACAACGGATGATCGTCGGTGCCGCCGGAATGATCGCCGAAATAAGCCTTGCCGGATACGCCACCCTGGCCTGGAGCTTCCTACCGCAAGGAGGAATGCGCGAAGCCGCCTTTACCCTGGCCACCGTCGCCTGGATTTCATCCCTTGCCATCAACCTGCTCCCCTTTCTGCGCTTCGACGGCTATTACCTGCTCTCCGACTGGCTCGAAACCCCCAACCTCCATCAGCGATGCTTCGCACTGGGAAGGTGGTGGCTGCGCGAGACACTATTTACACTCGGCGAAGCACCGCCCGAGCCCCTGCCCCCCCAACGCGCTCGCTCTCTGATCGCCTTCGCCTTTCTGGTCTGGCTGTATCGCCTCTTCCTCTTCCTCGGTATCGCGGTATTGGTTTACCACTTCTTCGTCAAGATAGTCGGCATTCTTCTATTCGCCATCGAGATCGGCTGGTTCATCCTGCGCCCCATAGCCCGGGAGATAAAGGTGTGGTCCACGCGCCGAAACACCATCTTCCGCAATCGGCGTACCCTCGTATCGACAACCGTACTGGCTCTATTCATCGCGCTGGGCAGCATCCCCTGGTACGGGCGAATCACCGTACCGGCACTCCTTCAGGCGCGCCAACAGGTCGTCCTCTACACCACGAGCCCGGTCCTCATCACCGACATCGCCGTCACCCACGGTCAATCGATCACATCCGAAAACACCCTATTCTCCTTCGCCGACCCCGACCTGGAATACCGCCTCCAACAACTGGGCAAACGCATCGAAACCCTGCGCTACGAGCTAAAATCCACCAATTTCGAACCATCCTTTCGCCTGCGCAACCAAACCATCCTGGCCGAACTCGATCAAGCCGAGACCGAACGCATCGGGCTGGAAAAAGAACGCTCCCGCCTGACCATCTCCTCCCCCTTTCCCGTCGGACGCATCGTCGACATCGACCCCCGGCTCGCGCCTGGCCAATGGGTCGACACCGGCCACAAACTGGCCACCATCCTCGAAGCAACCCCCCAGGAAAGGCCCGGTATCGAAATCATCGCCTATGTGGACGAAGATGCCGTGCACCGCATCGTCGACGGCGCCCATTGCCGATTCCATGCCAGGGCCCTTAGGCAAAACGGGATTCCATGCGTGGTATCTCTCGTGGAAAAAACCGCACCCGAGACCCTGGCGGAACCCGCCTTCGCCTCCGTATTCGGTGGAGAGATCGACGTCCGGGTCATCGACGACACCATGGTCCCCGAACGCGCCCACTACCGCATCCGCATCGGGGTCAACGAGACAACATTACCCCAAAACATCCAGGTGCGCGGACGGGTCTCCATCGAAGCCAACCGGGAAAGCTTCTTTGCCGAATTCTGGCGTTTCGCCATTGCCGTCCTGATTCGGGAAAGCGGGATGTAGACAAGGCGACCAAATGGGCAAAATCACGACAAAAAGGCTCCGCCACGGGCAATCCTCATGAATGACCTCGGCCCCTCCCACACACCACCGGCCTCCGAACCCGGCGCGCATCGGAACCTGGAACAGGAAAACAGAACCCTTCGCGCCTTCACTTCGGCGCTGCGGGATCTGACCGACATCATCGAACGGCAAAGCGGGAACCCCGACGTCATGGGGTTATTGGACAGCGTATTGCAAGGCGCGCTCGAAATAACCGACACCAGGGATGGCTCCCTGCTAGCCGTGGACGAAGACACCAACGAGTTGGTCTTCGCCGCCGTGCGCGGAGAAGTCGAGGCCCCCCTGGGCTGGCGTCGTATTCCTCCCGGGAAGGGCATCGTGGGCTGGGTCGTGGAAAATCGCTGCTCCACCATCGTCAACGATCCCCACGAAGATGAGCGCTTCTACGACACCCTCGATGTCATGTTCAGATTCCGAACCAGCTCCCTCCTCGCGGTCCCCCTCATCGGCGACGGAAAGCTGCTGGGCGTCATCGAGGTACTCAACAGACAAGACGGGCAACTGTTCAGCACCGGAGACCAAACGTTGCTTACGCTCTTCGGTCGCCTTGCCGGTGAATTGCTCCACAACATACTGGGAAAGGCATAGCGCGACCAAGGCCGCAACCAAATCCGATTGCCATCCCCGGCACCCGGGTCCCGGCAGGGACGACCGATATGACGAGAGAGGTTGTTTCAGGCGGTTGTGTGGAAATTCAGCACTCCCGTCATCCCGGCAGGAAATGCCGGTTGCCATCCCTGGCACCCGGGTCTCGGCATGGGCTGCCGATATGACGAGAGAGGTTGTTTCAGGTGATTGTGTGGAAATTCAGCACTCCCGTCATCCCGGCAGGGAATGCCGATTGCCATCCCTGGCATCCGGGTCTCGGCATGGGCTGCCGATATGACGAGAGAGGTTGTTTCAGGTGATTGTGTGGAAATTCAGCACTCCCGTCATCCCGGCAGGGAATGCCGGGACCCAGACGCCAGGGATGGCAAAAACTACCCGTGAATCCTCGTGAAATCGCAATCGCCAAAACCCTTCGACCAACCACGAACATTCGCGCGGCTCTATCGATTGTCGAGGGGGAATCGCATGTGCCTCGAGGTAATCGTCCCCCCCATCGAGTCGGAAACAAACCCGAAACTCGCAAGAAAAAAATGGCCCCGACTTCGCTCCCGGCACGCCAACCCCGACCGATTCACCCTCTCGCGAAGCCTCGCCTCGAGCCGATGAAGCGTAATTCGGCATCGGTAGGGTAAAATCAGTGTTTTGCAAAACCCGATCCATTTACGATGACCCGAAAATAAACGAATTTCAGGATAAAACGCCAATGAACACCCCAAACGACAAGCAGACGGTCTTTATCAGTTATGTCCACGCCCGAATGGCTTGAAACCGCCCTCGAAAAGTTTAGTACCGCCAAATTCTCAGTCGGTGACGTTGGTACGTGGGTGGGTGTCATTATCGCCGTCATCTTCGGTATCGCCGGTATCATCGTCCCTATCGTTCTTTACCGAAAGAGCAAAAAGGAACGGAAATCCGAATCCCAACCGCCCCCACCCGACCCGATAGCCTCCGACGAACCGAACCGTTCCCCTTCCGACCCATCGCCGTCCGGCGAGCTGCGCGGCGCGGACGATCCCAGATTGCGGCCCCGGAAGGAAAAGATCCTTGGCCGTGAAGAGGAATTGGATCGGGTGCTCGCCTTCCTGCGGGGAACGGGCCGGAGCGCCACCGTTCGCGGTTACGTCGCGGGCAGCGCCGGCATCGGCAAGACCGAGGTGTGCAAGGCGGCCCTCGAACGCTGGCTGCGCGGGAAAAAGGCCACCCGCGCCTTTTGGGTGCAGGTCGACGACGATGCCGACGGCCCGCGTCTCGTCCGCCAACTGGGCGAGACCGTGGGTCTCGCGCCGGAGACCTGCGCGCGGCTGTCGGAGGTCTCCCATGTGCGCCCCTATCTCCCGGAGGGTCTCTATTATCTGGACAATCTGGAAAGTGTCGCGGAATCAGACGGCGGGCGGCGGTCGTTGCGGGCACTCGGCGAGATACCGGGAATCCGGGTCCTGGCCTCGAGCCGGGTGTCCCTGGACGACGTATTGGGCCAGGGCATCCCCATCGGCCCGCTGGACCCGGAAAGCGCGCGGGAACTCTTCGCTCGTCGCTGGGCCGGCAGCGACACCATCGATGCCGGCGAGCTTTCCCGGTTCGTCGAAAAAGAGTTGGGCTATCATGCCCTCAGCATCGTGCTGATTGCCCGGCTGGGAAAGGCCTATAGCTGGAAGCGCATACAAGAGCGCTGGGCGGCGGATGGAACGGCCCTGGCCGCCGCCCGCCACAAGTCCAATGACCGGCTGGACAGCCTCACCATCTCCTTCTCCCTCACCGCCGACCTGCTGCGCGGCGAGCCGGGCGCCCTGGATCTATGGCAATTCGCCGCGTTGTTTCCCGGTGGTTTCCATGAAGATACCCTGAATCGCTGGGAGGAGATTAGCGGCCACCACCAAGCACGCGTCGCCTTGGTCGACCATCACTTGCTGCTAATTGATGCAGGGCTTGCCACCATGCTGCCACCGATTGCCCGCTATGCCCTGGAACAGGCCAGGGAACAAACAAAATATGATGTGACAAGTAGAAGCGTCTTCGACTGGGAGAGCGCCCGGGCGCTGGCCTACCGCTATTTCCTGTCACTCTCCCGAGAGGCCTCCGATACCATCAGCAGCGATGCCGCCATCCAATCCCGCCGCAAAAGCAGTGAACAGCTTTGGGCCATGGAACGGCTTGCCAAGACCGATCTGGCATCCGGCAGGCCCCATAAAGGAGCGGCGCGACAACTGCACCAACAACTACGGAATACCTATGCATTCGATGTACTGGCGGGCCGCGCCGTATTGGGCCATGTCAACGACATGCTCGGCGACGGATTGTCCGAGCATCTTCTCGGCGATCTCGAGAGCCGACTCGGCAACGTGGATAAGGCGCGGGGCCACTACGACACGGCCATCGACCTCTACAAAAAGGAACAGGATCAGCTCGGTCTTGCCAATGCCCTGAAAGCACTCGGTGACCTGGAGCGTCGACTCGGCAACGTGGATAAGGCGCGGGGCCACTACGACACGGCCATCGACCTCTACAAAAAGGAACAGGCAAAGCTCGGTCTTGCCAATGCACTGGGAGCACTCGGTGACCTCGAGAATCGACTCGGCAACCTCGATACGGCGCGGGGCCACTACGACACCGCCATCGATCTCTACCAAAAGGAACAGGATCGACTCGGTCTTGCCAATGCCCTGAAAGCACTCGGAGATCTCGATAGTCGACTCGGCAACGTGGACAGGGCGCGGGGCCACTACGACACGGCCATCGACCTCTACCAAAAGGAACAGGATCGACTCGGTCTTGCCAATGCCTATCGAGGCCTGGGGGGGTTGCTACTGGCCGAGGATCGCGCGCGGGAGGCGCTGCCGGTTTATCAGGATGCCATCTCTTTCTATCGCGCCGAGCGCAATCCCATAGGGCTCGCCTATACCCTGGCCGAGGTGATTCGCTGTCATTCCCGGCTCGGGGGACTATCCGGGGATGAATTGCGAGAGCTCGCCGCAGAGGCGTTCCATCAGGCAAAGCGAAGCGGCGTCGATTCCGTCCTTCACTATGTCCTGTCCGCGCTGCTGGCGTTCTTCGAAGGGGATGGGGGAAAACTGAAGGCCTTCCTCGAATCGACGGGCGCGGAGGATTGATTTTTTCGAAGCGCCACGAATGATTTTGTTCAATTTCCCGCTCAGCTTCGCAAATAGATCAAGTTTTTCCGGAAGCAATTTTGGTTGAATCCATGCCAAATCATGCTTTGTCGGTTCAAGGCGAAGCTTCGCTGATCCATCTTCCCCGCCACCTCATGTTTTCCCTGGGTTTCCCCTGGCTCGCCCCAGTGCCCCGGCAGTCAGCGCGTAGCGCGTAGAAACTATGAAGGACCGTTATCGAATATCCTCTAGGCTTTTGGCGACCAGATATAAAGAGGATAAAGAAAAGCCTCCTCAAAAAAATTTGTGGGGTGGTATTTGACATAAACAAACACAACTTACTGAAATATGATTAAATTCACTGAGA
>CAZSVE010000040.1:0-27876 GCA_964610175.1 uncultured Thiotrichales bacterium | reverse complement strand
GCTGAATATCTACACAATCGCTTGAAACAACCCATCCCGTCATCCCGGCAGTTTTGTAGGATGGGCAAAGGCGCCCGAATTCGTCACGATGGGCCGTGCCCATCATGGAATCGATGGGAAATCCCCGATGGGCACGCTGCGCTTTGCCCATCCTACAAAATTACATTCGGGACGAAGGGCGGAAATGATTCCGCTGGTTTCGAAGTTGGAGCACTTCGTTGGTCCCCAATCTCCACCCTGGAAACCAGCGGAAACCGCTACATTCGGGGCCGGGGGAATACCCCCCTAGTGGCCTTGGTCGCGCTAGTCATTCGAATACCCGAAATCGTTGCAAGTGAGTCGCTATTTTACGAAATAGGAATGATTTCACCTCGAAAGGGCCGTCATTTCGAGCGTAGCGAGAAATGACAAAGGACAGGTCGAGATCTTTGGTTCCGGCTAGGCCGGGTTGGGTTTCCGCTCGCTCCCAAGAACCCGCGTGGAATTTCGGCTTGCGGCCTCATTCCACCCTACGAAACCGGCGAAAAACGTAGGGTGGAATCGGCGCGGAGCCGCCGTATTCCACGCGCGAGCTGCCGTCCCTGGCATCCGGGTCCCGTCAATCCATGGCGGGATGACGGGAGTGCTGAATATCTCACAACCGCTCGAAGCAACCTCCCACGTCATCCCGGCAGGGAACGCCGGGATCCAGATGCCAGTTTTGTAGGATGGGCAAAGGCGTGAAACGCCGTGCCCATCTTACAAGACTTGTGGTGTTGCCGGATGGAGGGGAGAAGATTGCAGCGCATCATTTCCGGTGGGCAGACCGGGGTCGATCAGGGGGCCTTGCGGGCCGCGCGTCGCTCCGGCAAGGAGATCGGTGGCTGGTGCCCGCCGGGTCGCTTCTGCGAGGCGGGGAGAATCCCTCCTGAATTTCCCCTGCGGGAGACGCCGCGAGACAGGAGTCGAGACGCCCCGGAGGTCCCACGCTCGCAAAGGACCGAGTGGAATGTGCGTGATTCCGATGCCACGTTGGTCCTGCTGCCAGGGGGTCGGCAAGGTCCCAATCCTGCTTCCAATTCCAATTCCAATTCCGATCCCGGCACCTTGTGGACGATTGCTTGCGCGGCGCGGCTGCGGAGAGCGCTTTTGGTCATGGACCCCGATGGAAAGGGCGCCGAGGGGCGCATCGTTTCCTGGCTTCGGGGCGTGGCGCCGAGGACGCTTCATGTCGCCGGGCCAAGCGAGGGTAGCTGCCCCGGCATCGGGGCACGGACGTATCGGTTGATGTGGCGGGTATTGCAGGGCCTTGGGGACTGAAGGGCAAAGGGTTTCCAGGCCGGGGATCGGGCGCGGGCGGGGGGCATGTTTCATCGGCTCGAAGTGAAGCCTTGCCAGTTGGGTTGCGGTGTTGGGTTATGCTATTCCTCCTCGACAATCGACATGAGCGCGCGAATGTTCGTGGTTGGTCGAAGGGTTTTCGCGATTGTGATTTCACGGGAATTCACGGGTGGTTTCTGCCATCCCTGGCATCTGGGTCCCGGCATTCCCTGCCGGAATGACGCACGGGTAGAGCGCTACCATCCCTGACACTGGGTCCCGGCATTCCCTGCCGGGATGACGGAAGTGCTGAATTCCTACACAATCGCCTGAAACAACCTCTCTCGTCATCCCGGCAGTCCATGCCGGGACCCAGACGGCCACAGGGACGGCAACAGGATTCGGTTGCGGCCTTGGTCGCGCTATGGCACTGACGTGCCTGACCCAACCTGCCATTGCCACTGGGTCGGGGTTCGAAACATGCCCCTGAGGTTTTTTTCGTGGAAATGATCGAGACAAGTGCTTTGGCAAATACCCCGGGCAGCAAATGGTGGCGCTTCGATTTTCACAGCCACACACCGGCCTCGGGCGATGATGGCGGTGGGGAATCCCGGAAGGCTGTCGAGCCCGAGGCGTGGCTGGCGGCGGTCATGGGGGCCGGGCTGGATTGCGTGGTGGTCACCGATCGCGATTCCGGGGAATGGGTCGATGCCCTGAGGCGGAAGAACCAGGAGATCCGGGAACGGGGGCTTTCGCGCCAATTGGGGGAGGAGGCGCGGCTGCGCACCCGGTTGCGGGATGTGGAGAATGACCTGAGGCAGTACGAGGAAAAGGGTCACGGCGATATCCTGAAACGATACCAGCGGCGCAGCCAGCAAAAGAACGGCCTGCCGGATTCCAGGCTTTTCCATGAGCTTTCCGCCGGGGTCCGGGCCCTGGCCGCGACCGAACTGCCCGACTTTCCGGCGCACCTCTTCGATGGTGGGGACGATACCGCCGCCGAGGTCCGAGAGATTCACGAATGGACCGCCCGGGGGCTGAAAGGGATCGGCGCATCCCTGGCGAGGCTGGCCGATGCGGTGGATGCCTTGCGGGCCGAAAGGAGGCAGAAGCTTCTCGATAGCCGGTGGTGGCGGGAGACCCGGGAGAGCGAGGCCGCGTGCAACGCATTGATGGAGGAGTACCGGGAAAAACAGGGCCAGATGGGCCTTTCCCTATACGGCGAGTGGGTGGCGCAGCGCAACCGATTGCAACAGCGGTTGAACCGGCTGGAATCGGTTCGCAAGGAGGTCGAACGGACGGGAAAACGGGTCGCGGATACGCTCCGGAGGCTCTTCGATTTGCGCCGGGAACTGCATGCCAAACGGCGCGACTTTCTCGACAAGGTCATCGGAGACAGCGCCTTCTTCGTGCGCATGGAGCTGGTGCCATTCGGGGATGTGGATGGCACGGAACAGGAATACCGCGATATCCTGGGTCTCGGCGATAAATTCGTCGCTGCGGTGTGCGACGAAGAAAAGCGGCAGGGTATGCTGTGGGAGTTTCCGCATTGGCAGGCGTTCGGGACGCCGGAATCCGGGTTGTTGCCGCTTATCTCGGAGATCGAGTCGAAGATCCTCGACATCGCTACCGGCCAAGCCCGTAATGCCCCCCGCAACAACTACGGAACCACCTTCGGCAATCGCTTGAAAAGGCTCATGGAGTCGCAACCGATGACCTTCGACCGGCTCGATGCCTGGTGGCCCGAGGATATGCTGCGCGTCGAGTATTCCAGGGGCCCGGCCTCGGGCAGGTTCGATGCCCTGGAAAAGGGTTCCGCCGGTCAAAAGGCGGCGGCGATCCTGGCCTTCCTGCTGAGTTACGGCACCGATCCCCTGGTCATCGATCAGCCCGAGGATGACCTGGACAATGCTCTGATCCATGACCTCATCGTGCGCCGGATCCACGGGAACAAGCATCATCGGCAACTCGTCATCGTGACCCACAATCCAAATAGCATCGTCAATGGCGATGCCGAATTGGTGCATGTGTTGCAGTTCCAAAATGGTCGGATAGGGATCGGGCGCCAGGGCGGACTGGAGGAGGCCGGGATTCGGGATGCCATCTGCGCCATGATGGAGGGCGGTCGCCAAGCCTTCGAGAAGCGCTATAGGCGGATCACGCTGGAGAGGATATAGCTATATTATAAGCTGATGAAGGTTGAGCTGGTATGAAAAAAAGAGCAGAAAGAAATAGAACATTGATTTGTAGCAAGGATGAGATAGATCGATTATCCACCTATATTATGCAAGTTAATACTTCTTTAAGTATGGAGGAAATTAGCGAAAAAATTATCTCCGGTGATACTTTCGAGTTGATTGAAAAATTTCCTGAAAAATTTGTTGACTTACTTATACTGGATCCACCGTATAATATTTCAAAAGATTATAATGGAGATTTATTCAGGGAGAAAGAAAAAGAAGAGTATCAGAATTGGTTTTCTCATATTGTCAAGATGTTGAAACCAACTTTGAAGTTGAATGCTACAGTCTATGTCTGTTCTGACTGGAAAACCTCTATATTGATCGCTCCCATTCTTGCATCGAATTTCTGTATTCAAAATCGTATAACGTGGGAAAGAGAAAAAGGACGTGGAGCAAAAACCAATTGGAAAAATAATACGGAGGATATTTGGTTTTGTACGGTATCGAACAACTATTATTTTAATGTAGATGTGGTAAAACTCCGAAGAAAGGTTATTGCACCATATAAAATAAATGGAGAACCAAAAGACTGGAGCAAAGAAAAAGACGGAAATTATCGGCTGACTTATCCCTCCAATATTTGGACGGACATAAGTATCCCATTTTGGTCCATGCCGGAAAATACTGATCATCCTACTCAAAAACCGGAGAAGTTGATTGCTAAATTGATTTTAGCCAGCTCGAAAGAAGGTGATTTTGTGTTTGATCCTTTTTTGGGTAGTGGAACCACGGCAGTAGTGGCTAAAAAGCTAGGAAGGCTATTTTGTGGAATAGAACTTAATAGGGAATATTGTTGTTGGGCGCTCAAACGCATAGAGATAAGCAAAACGAATCGGAATATTCAAGGATATGCTAATGATGTATTCTGGGAGCGGAATTCATTAAGCGAACAATCAAGATCCATAAAACAAGATAAACATCAGTACGATTTATTCTCATGAAATCCTCATTTTATTACCAAGGCCATTATTTGAATATTGCTGACAAGATAAAAGAATATATCAACTCATGTCCTGATTTTCTTTCTCATCGAACAGCTCATAGTCCCCGTGCAGTTGGAGATGCAGTCGAGTCTTTGATTTCTGAGAAATTCGATTTATTTCTACAAGAATGGTGTTCTGAATATTCGAAGGACTTTGCGCGCCGTGCTATGGCTGATCTGGCATTTACAGATAAAGAAGGATTTTATTCTATTATCGATGTAAAAACGCACAAAGAAGATACAAAGTTCAACATGCCTAATCTAACTTCAGTCGAGAGACTTGCGAGATTTTACGAATCTGACTTAAATGTTTTCTCATTGATTCTGATTAAGTACTCTATTCAGGGGACGAAACTCACTGTTTCGGAAGTTACATTTTCTCCAATAGAGTTTTTAGACTGGGGGTGTTTGACTATCGGAGCATTGGGTTGGGGACAGATTCAAATTTCTGATTCTAACAACATAAGACTGATTGATGGATATTCTCGAAAGGAATGGATGATCGAACTTTGTGATACTATGCTCTCTTTTTATCCTAAAGAGATTTTGAAAATAAAGGATAGAATTGGGCATTTTCAAGATATAAAGGCGCATTGGGAATCACGTGAGGATGCATGGGGCTAGTCGAAATATCCAATTACAGGGAATCGTTGAAATTAGCCGCCGTGGCGCACAGGGACTACGCCATTCACGGCTCGAAGATCCGATTGCATCTGTTTTCGGATCGGCTGGAGGTGTTTTCGCTTGGCGCGCTTGCCATGTCGACCATCTTTGCCGCTGCGCCAGGCCACCCTATTCGTTTGTTTCCCGCTCATTTTCGCGAATGAGTCGAGTTTTACGAGACGCTTTACAAGACGTTGATTTTGCTCTGCTAAATCCAAATCATGCCTCATCGGTTGGGGGCGAATTCGCTAGGCCATGACATCCCGGAGCGCGTTACCGTAGCGTTCGAGGTCCTCGGTGGTCTTGGTTTCGGTGGCGGAAACGAGGAGGGCGTGGCCGAGTTCCGGGTATTCGGGGGTGAGGTCGTATCCGCCCAGAATGCCCTTGTCGAGGAGCGCGGCCAATACCCCTGGAACGGGTCGGTGGAGTTGCAGGACGGCCTCGTGGAAGAAGGCTCCCTGGAAGGTCTTTTCGACGCTGGGGAGGGTGGTGAGGCGGTCTACCAGTGCCTGGGTGTTGGCGTGACAGGCCAGGGCAACGCGCTCGAGGCCCTCGGGGCCGAGGAGGCTCAGGTGCAAGGTGGCGGCGGTGACCAGGAGGTTTTGGTTGGTGCACATGTTGGAGGTGGCCTTGGAGCGGCGGATGTGTTGTTCGCGGGCCTGGAGGGTGAGGGTGTAACCGGGATTGCCGTCGGGGTCGGTGGTGCGCCCCACGATGCGCCCGGGCATTTGACGGACGAGGTCCTGTCGGCAGCACAGGATGCCGAAGTAGGGACCGCCGGAGGAGAGTGGCGCCCCGAGGGGTTGTCCCTCGCCACAGACGATGTCGGCCCCATTGCCTGCTGGTTCCTGTCCCCATTCGCCGGGGGGCGACAGGATGGCGAGGGCCAGGGGATTGACGGTGGCGATGACCAGAGCGCCGTGGTGGTGCGCCCAGTCGCTCAAGGCATGGATCTCTTCGAGTCTGCCGAAGAAGTTGGGTTGCGGGATGACGAGGGCGCAAAGGTCTCCCGGATCACTGGGGAGTGCATCGGGGTCGAGGACCCCCGTGTCGCGGTGGTAGTCTATTTCCTCCAATAGGATGCCCTGGTTCTTTACCATGGTTTCGACGACGCTACGATATTTCGGGTGTACGGTGCGCGGCATGAGAATGCGTCGGGACTTGGATTCGCGGTTGGCGCGCACGGCCATGAGGATGGCCTCGGCGAGTGCCGAGGCACCGTCGTACAGGGAGGCGTTGGAGGCGTCCATGGCGGTGAGCCGCGCCATCATGGTCTGGTATTCGTAGAGGAGCTGTAGGACGCCCTGGCTGGCCTCGGCCTGGTAGGGTGTGTAGGCGGAATAGAACTCGCCCCGCGTGGCGATCTGCCACACCGCGGCGGGGATGTGGTGTTCGTAGGCCCCGGCCCCGATGAAGCATAGTGGCTGCGGGTCTTTTGCGCGCTGGCGCATCAGGCGGCTTACCTCCATTTCGGTGAGGCGCGGCGGTATGTCCCGGAGATGATTGTCCGGGGGTTGGGAGATCTTTTGGGAGATCTCCTGGGGGATCTCGTCGAATAGTTGCTCGATGCTGTCGGCACCGATGGTGTCGAGCATGGTTTGGATGTCTTGTTGGGTGTGTGGAATGAATGGCATGTCGGGATCTGCTGTCGGTGAAGGTGGTGGATGGTCTTTGCCTGTTGTTTCGTTTCCCCGAGGGCAAGTGCCCTCTTTGGGAGGTGTCGTGGTGAGTGGCAATGTTCACTGGGCTGGAGGGTATTGGAGAGGCGCGTTTACTTGGTATTCCTTTCGTGGCATTTCGATTACCGAGATATCCTTGTCCGCGAATTTTTTAAGGCCCATGTCGTGACTGTAGATGATGCCTGCTTTTGCTGCGATTGCAGTGGCGACGATCATGGCGTCGGCCTTTGATTCGCTGCGCGTTACCGGTGGCGATTCGCTGCGAATGCTTTCCAGCAGCCCTGATTCCTTTCTTTCCCGCCATAACCTGGCGAATACTACTGCCGCCAGTGAATCATAAGGTTGCAGAATAAAGCTGTTTTGAAGTCGCTTGACAGTATCTACATGATCGTTTATTTCGATCCCCATCAGGAATTCACCGACCACTATGGAGGGAACCATGACCCGTAGTTTGCTTTTCCGGCAGTCTTGAAAAAATGTCTTGGTTCTCGGCACCATTTCTTCCTGACCGGCAGATGCATGCCCTTGCACGCCCCATATCAGTAAGTGGGTATCGATGCAGATCTGTTTCATCGGATGTCTCCGTCACGCCGAAGATCTGCCACGAAGGAGCAGACATCGGTTATTCCCGAGAAGCATCCTCCTATATCCCTGGCAAGGGAGGCGAATGTTTCTTCTGGAGGCGTGTCGGGAAACTCCATGAAGTCGGTGATCCGAAATTCCTCCAGCTCGTAGGTATGGAAATCCCATTTTGCGACGCCGGTCAGTCTGACCAGGCTGTATAACTGACCCCCGAGTTCCCTGGCCATGTCTTCGGATATGTCGCAGTAGATCGTTTTCCCGTCAGCGAGTTCTATGGCGGCCCGTGGGTCCTTTCCGCCAACACGAATCACCGTACCGAGGATTTCGGTGACGCCTTCCATGAGGAATGGTTTCGGGATTTCGGTTTCCGGGGTGATCCTGGCCAGGGTTTCCATTCCGGGCAGCCTGAATTCAGCGTTACAGTGATGTTTCCGCGTAAAGCCGGAGATGGTTTGCAGGGATTTCAGGGTGCGGGTATCCAGGGATTGAAAATTTTCACTTGCTATGGCCTGGGTGGTGTGTAAGAAGATCGGTATGACGATGCCGGGGAGTGTGGTTTTGAACCTGAGCCCGATACTGCGGTCATCGATGGCGTACAGGCCGACCACGAGCTCGTCCCCATCCGGTACTTTATTCCCCTTGTCTTTGCGTACCTCGGCGGTAACGAGCGCATCCACGGATTGGAGTATCTCGGCCAGTTCCTTGGATGGTATGGATCCGGGCTTGATGCTTGGTCCTGTCAGCCGGATTTGAAGCTCGTCGTTTTGCATGTCGCTCCCCTGTACATCATGGAATGTTGTCCCGCCTGCCTTTCCATGGTTTCCGGAGTGGATCGCCCCTCCGATGCACAGCTTGGGGAGCCAGGATTGCAGTGTCGAATCGCAGTGTGCGATGAATAGCGTCGGATTTCGATTTGGGAGGAAATCTTCGAGTATCGATTATAGCGCGCGGTCTTGTAAAGAATAGCTTTCGACCCTATATAGGCATCGGAGAAGCAAAAATCCTGGGAAATCCGGCGTGTGTGCCGAGACCCATCCCCTTTCGGTCTTGGCGCGAAGCGCTAACATATTCGATTTTCCTTGAATATCCTGAATCGTAAACCTCTCCGCTTGTGGGGAATGAAATAGGAGCGTGATTTCGAATGCCAACGTATATCTATGAAACCATCCCGGAAGATTCTTCCATGAAGCCTCGGCGTTTCGAGGTGGAGCAGCGTATGGCGGATGATCCGTTGACCAGCGATCCGGATACGGGGTTGCCGGTGCGCAGGGTGATAAGCGGCGGTATCGGTTTTCTTTCGGCGGGTGACATGGGTTCGGGCAGCGAACCTGCCATGGGGGGTTCCTGTTGCAGCACCGGCATGTGTGGATGCGGGTGAGTGGTCGAGACTCCCGCCGAGGATTCCGTGGATGACCTGCCATGGGTAACCTGTGTCCGCGACTTTCCTGAACCGGGGGGTTTCAAGGTTCGCTCATGGTCAGTGCGATCCGGTAGAGGTGATTTTTCTTCCGGCCCGTTAGCCGGGCGGCCAGGGGGACTGCCTTTTTCAGCGGGAGTTCTTCGCGGAGGAGGCGAAGGATGCGTAGATCTTCCGCCGTTGTCGCTTCGGGGTCCCGGGCCGGGTCCGCCTTGGGTTTTCCCTCTATCATCAATACGAATTCACCCCTTTGGTTGTTTTGGTCTTCTCGAAGCCAGCTTGCGAGTGCCGCTAATGGACCTCGCCGGATGGTCTCGAAGGCCTTGGTGAGTTCTCTGGCAATGACGCCATGGCGTTTTTCCCCGAAGATTTCCAGCATGTCCTCGATGGTTGCCCGGATGCGATGGGGCGCTTCATAGAAGATCGATGTGCAGGTGTCTTCGGCCAATACCCGGAGACGACGGCGCCTTGCTTCCTGTTTGGGTGGTAAGAAGCCCTCGAAGGTGAATCGGTCCGTTGGCAGCCCGGCCACCGATAGGGCGCAAATGAGCGCGCTTGGTCCTGGTATGGGTACGATTTTCCCGCCCTGGTCGCGGAGCAGGCGCGTCAGGTGGAATCCGGGGTCGCTGAGTAACGGGGTTCCAGCATCCGAGATGAGGGCGATGTCGGCGCCATCTTCGATCCGGGCGATGATCTCGGGGGTTGTGTTTCGTTCGTTGTGTTCGTGGAATGCCCTGACCGGTGTCGTGATCCCGTATCGTCGCAAGAGGCGGGCGCTTACCCGGGTATCTTCGACCAGTATCAGATCGGCCTTTGCCAACACCTGTAATGCACGCAGGGTGATATCGTGGAGGTTTCCGATTGGCGTGGCGACGACATATAGCGTGCCCTTTTCGCTGGATACCGTTTCCTGCCTGGAGCCGATGCGTTGCACCATGTGTCGTATCGTCCTGTGGATTTCGTCTCGGTCCGATGGATATGCGGCCACTTGTTTTCTCCCGGTGAGCGTTGTTTTTGCCCATTTTATTTTGTTTGTTTCCCGGTCGGCTCCATCATCGGATCAAGCCTTACGAGGCGCCAATCCCGTTTTATCGATACTCGATAATCGTGCTTTGTCGGTTCGAGCACAAGCTTCGCTAGTCGTTATTTCCTGCTCATCTTCGCAAATGCGTCAAGTTCCGCGGAACGCCGATTTTTCTTTACCGGTGCCGAGTCATGTCTTGTCGGTTCGGGGCGAAGCCTCGCCAGGTATTGGATAAAATAGGGCCCCCGAGGGTTCCTCTGTCCTGAATCGTGCATGTATCGGAAAGACAGAATTTCTTTTGTCCGATATTTCGAGTATGCAAGTTGTCGTCCTGGGAAGGATGGTGAAAAATGCGATTTTCGAGGTATCGAAAAAATAAAGATATCGAGGGAATCGATGCACGAACCGAACCCCATCCCCTTTGGCTCCTGGCGCGAAGCGCCAACATGTTCCCATCCTGCCAGGGGCGGCATTTCGTTTTTTCGATATGTCGAAAAACGATATCTTTCGAAAACTTCGCTCCGAAGGGGCATCATGACCTCATAAGGATGTGGTTTGCCAGGTCTCCAAACACAGTCGGTGTTTTTTTATCAAAGAGGATTTACATCATGATCGATAAGCGGCATGACATAACGCGTCCGCCCGATCTTGCCCACGAGCAATTTTCAGGTCCACAACGCACACAGCGTCCCCAGTATGTGGATTTGCTACCGCCATGCAACAACGCTTGCCCGGCGGGCGAGAATGTCCAGGCCTGGCTGGCATTGGTTCAGCAGCGTCAGTTCAAGGAAGCATGGGAATCGATCATGGAGGAAAACCCGCTGCCGGCCGTGCATGGGCGTGTGTGTTACCACCCCTGTCAGAACGCCTGCAACCGCACACGTTTGGATGCCACCGTCAACATCCACGCCATAGAGCGTTTTCTCGGCGACCAGGCCATCTGGAACAGTTGGCGCGTCGAGCTACCCGATGAAACTTCCGGGAAACGCGTCCTGGTGGTTGGCGCGGGACCGAGCGGATTGTCTGCCGCCTATCACCTGAGGCGCCTGGGGCATGAGGTGGAGATCCACGAGGCGGGGCCCATTGCCGGTGGCATGATGCACTTCGGTATTCCCAAATACCGCTTGCCGCGTCAGGTCCTCGACGTGGAGATCAGGCGTATCGAGGAGTTGGGCGTAAAGATCGTCCTGAACCGCAAGGTGGAGGACTTGTTGGCCGAGAAGGAGGCCGGTGGGTTCGATGCGGTATTTCTGGCCATTGGGGCGCATCTGAGTCGGCGCACGGAGATTCCGCAGCGGGATGCCGGCAAGATTCTGGATGCCGTGACCTTTCTGAAGAGCGTCGAGAACGAGGAAAACCTGAAGCTCGGGCGGCGAGTCGCCATCTACGGGGGCGGTAATACCGCCATGGATGCGGCAAGGACCGCCAAGCGTCTGGGTGCCGAAGAGGCACTCATCATCTATCGGCGCGATCGAGAACATATGCCTGCCCACGCATTCGAGGCGGAAGAGGCGGAGGAGGAAGGCGTCAAGATTCATTGGCTGCGCACCATCAAGGAGATCGATCGCAGCACGTTCAAGGTGGAAATCATGCGCGTCGATGAAAAGGGTCGACCGCAGCCCACCGGGGAGTACGAGACACTGGAGGCCGACTCCCTTATCCTCGCCCTGGGTCAAGAGACCGATACGAGCTTTTTACAAAACGTACCCGGACTGGAGTTTCAGAAGGATGGTACCCTGATCGTGGATGATAACCTGATGACGGGTTATCCGGGTCTCTTTGCCGGAGGGGATATGGTGCCCTCCGAACGCACCGTGACCGTGGGGGTCGGCCACGGCAAGAAGGCGGCTCGACGCATCGATGCCTGGCTCCGGGGGGATGTCTATACGAAGCCGGTGAACCATGAACTGGCCAGCTTCGATAAATTGCACGTATGGTACTTCACCGACAACGCGCAACGCTTCGAGGGTCACATCGATCTGAAGCATCGCCAAACCAGTTTCGATGAAGTGGTCGACGGACTGGAACGTCAGGACGCCCTCTATGAGGCGCGGCGTTGCCTTTCTTGTGGCAATTGCTTCGAATGCGATGGCTGTTACGGCGCGTGCCCGGATGATGCAGTGATCAGGCGCTCGGATGAAGAGGTGAACAAGGTCGAGGCCGAGACCGGGGAACACCGACGTTATGTCTTCGATTACGATCTTTGTAGTGGGTGCGCTGTCTGTTTCGAGCAATGTCCGTGTCATGCCATCGATCTGATCCCGGAGTCGGCACCGGAGCCTAAGCAGGGGTCGAATCGGAAACCCGGAGTCTCCTGATTCCATACCTGCGTGTGTTCTTGAATTCAGTCCGTTACCCGGGAAATCCTGAACAAAACGATCGGAAAATCGGCTTTTTGTCGTTTCGACCGAAGAGAGAAATCCGTGCGCTCGATATCTCGAGAAAGTCGGAAGATTTCTCCCTCGAGTCGGGATGGCCCTCGTTGTTCTTTGTCCGGGGGGCTTTGGCCCCGGCTAACGCCGGGTTGGCTATCGGAAAAAATTCCGATGCGCGCGCCTGTACCCACCCCGCTTCAGCCCGGGCGCGAAACGATAATATGCGCGAAGCGATAACATGTTCGGCTGGGGATGCAGCCCCATTATGGCCATGTTGCATCCCGGTACCATGACCACGGCAGAGGCTTGGAAAAGAAGATCCAGGATCGATCTCCGATCTCGATACCAGTGTGAACGAAGCCAAAAGACTCCCCGGTTTCGGTCGCGCCGGATCGAGACCTTGCTCCTCCTGCTACTGTTACTGCCGCTTGCCGGCTGCGTTACCGACTCCGGATTGCCGAACGCCGCCCATATCGAGACACAAAAAGACCATTGGGCGGAGTTGCATACACAGCTCGCCATCGCCTACCTGGAAAAAGGGGATAATGACCTTGCGTGGGAACGGCTCGAACGGGCCCTGGCGATAAGGCCGAACTATCCGGATGCGCACAATGCGCTGGGGTCCTTGTACCAGAGACTGAATCGACTCGAAAAAGCCGAATGGCATTATCGCCACGCCATTTTACTGAACCCTTCCTACTCCGGTGCCTATAATAATCTCGGTGTACTCCTTTGCGCCACTGGTCGACAAACCGAAGCCGAGCAGTGCTTTCTGAAGGCCATCGCCAATCCCCGGTATCGGGAGCCGGAGATCGCCATGAGTAACGCGGGAGACTGCGCCTATTTCGTCGGTGACCTCCAAAAGGCCGAAACCTATCTCCGCCGTGCATTATCCTTTAATATGGAATTACCGGATCCGTTATTGACAATGGCAGCGTTATCCCTCTCCAAGGGGCACCCCTTGTCCGCCAGGGGATATCTGCGACGCTATTCGAATGTCGCCACCCATACGGCGCACTCCCTTTGGTTAGGGCTGCGGATTGAAAAACGGCTCGGTAACCGGGATGCCGTTTCCAGCTATGCGCTGCTGTTGCGGACACACCATCCCGACTCACGAGAGGCCCGGTTATTACACGAATTCGAAGTCTATGGGAAATCATTACCGCTCCATGACGACCCACCTTCCAGATGATCCCGCCATCCCCGTGGACGAGGAGGACAAAACACTGGGGGAACAGCTCCGAGAGGCGCGCTATGCGCGTAATTTGACCATCGATGATATTGCATCGTGTCTGCGCCTTTCCCCCGACACGATCCGCAGCCTCGAAGAGGACAATTACGACAAACTCCCCGGACCCGTCTTCATCCGTGGCTACCTGAGCGCATATGCCCGTTTGTTGAGGATCGCGCCATCCCGGATCCTGGACGCTTTCGACCGCCGCAACCTGGCACCGCCGCCGCTTACCCGAGATGTCGCCAATCAATTTCAGGGAGGCGGCAACCACATCCTTATGCGGATCACCACCTACCTGATTATCCTCGGCCTCGTTATCCTGGTATTTTCATGGTGGAGGACCACGATACGCCCCAGTGATTATGCGGCCTATGAAGAATTCGATGTGTCGTTGGAGCATCCATCCGAGGAACCGATCAAGGAAGTCGGGCACGAAGAAATGGACGTTGCATCCCATGATCATGTGTCCTCTTCCTCTCGAGGCGCGGAGTTCCCCGCTGTTGGTGTGGAACGAGATGGACCCATCGGCGCACCCGTGCGGGAGGCCCTCGTCCTGGACGAATTCCAGGGCGACCGGGACGAGGCAGTGATCGCATCGGTCCCATCCTCCAATGGGGATCTCCCCGAACCCGCGTTCGCCGACGCTCTCCCCACCCTGGAAAAAAACACGTATTCGATGACGCGGGAAGTAACCACCAGTACCGAAACACGGACATCACCGCCCGCGCCGCAAGAAGATCGCCTGGCCATATACCTGAAGGGGAACTCCTGGATAGAAATCTACGATGGACTCGGGAAAAAGCTCTTCTATCAGCTTGGAGTATCCGGTCAAACATACGAATTCCTGGGCAGGGCCCCCTTTCGGGTCATCCTCGGCTTCGCCCACGCCGCCAAAGTCATCTATAACGGCGAACCCTTCGACCATACGCCGTACATCCACAAGGAAATCGCGGAATTCCAGGTAGGAAACATGGATTTCGACCTTCCCCGATAACCGCCCGCCATGGAAATCCACGACCAGCCCCGGGTGAGACCCGGTGTTATCATTGAATATACCAATAAGAATAATTATCATTCCCGTTATTGCAGTCTTCGAACCATTCAACGTGACAACAGGAGAACACCAAGATGAACGATTCCGACATGAAAAAAGCCGTCGACGTATTGAATAAGATATTGGAAATCGAATTGGCCGGCGTCGTGCGCTACACGCACTATGCATTGATGATTTACGGTTACAACAGGATCCCCATCGTAGACTGGATGAAGCGCAATGCCCAGGAAGGCCTTACCCACGCCCACAGGGCCGGGGAGATGGTAACCCTCCTTGGCGGTCACCCCTCCCTCAAAATAGGCCCCTTGCTGGAAACCGAAAGCCATGACATCGGAGATATCCTTCAGGAAAGCCTCAATCACGAGCAGATGGCCCTCGACACCTATTACCAGCTACTCGGCGTCGCCGAAGAAGGCAAATCCGTCCTTTTGGAAGAATATGCCCGGGAAATGATTGTCGAAGAAGAAGTGCATCGCGACGAGGTAAACAAGATGCTAAGGCAGCCTGGAGATGTCGCTACATTCAAATGATGACCGTTACCTGGGAGCCGATCGCAAGAAAAACCATCCACCCGAGTTCACCGTCCACGCCGACTATCTGCGTCGACCACCTCGCATTTCGGGCCAGCGAGGCTTGTGCTCGAACCGATGAAACATGATCGAGTATAGGTAGGGCGGAATTGGCGCCTCGTAAAACTCGATCCAATCGTGAAGTTGAGCGGGAAACGAACGCACTACTCCACCTCCTGGCATAAAAAGGCTAAGAAATGCTTGTTTCAAGGCATGAAATCTCTCGATCCCACCCCGGACAGCGCCATCCGGGTGGGCGCTCCGATGCCAATGGGTCCGTTCCATTCGTTCATTTCCTGCTTGGCCATTCAGGTATCGGGAAAACAAGATCTCCGATGCGTGCGCCGAGACCCACCCTACTTCAGTCCTGGCGCAAGGCGCTGACATGTCCCCGTGGCGGACAACCTTCCATCATCCGCTCCACGATCATCTCGACAATCACCTCGCTGGCGCTGCTCGCCGCCATATTGCCATTCTCGGCATCCGCCTATGATCTCGGCGACGACTTCTCCATCGGTGCCACGGTCACCGGTGTCTTTCAGCGCGGAGAATTCGCGGGCCCGGGCATCGACGACGCCAGCCGGGGCGTTATGGTCATCGACATCGACATCGGCTTCCAACCCTCGGAGCAGGACGAGTTCCAAATCCTGATCAGCGTTGCCTCCGGCAATGCCATCGATGCCGTCTCCCCTTTCGCCGTCCATCCGATCTATGCCGACGATCTCGAAGATGATCTCGAAAACATCAACCGGCGCGGCAGGGACTACCTGCTCACCGCCTGGTACAAGCACACCTTCGCGCTCTCCGAAGACACCTCCCTCGGGGTCGCCGGTGGCATCATCGAGGCCACCGACTATGTCGATGACAACGCCTTCGCCAACGACGAAGTCGGCCAGTTCATGAACGATGCCTTCGTTAACAACACCCTCATGGTCCCCCCCTCCTTCGACGTCGGCGTCGGCGGCGAGCTCGACATCGGCCAGCGCTGGTCATTGCGTGGCGTTTGGATGACCACCAAAAATGCCGACGAGGACAACAATCTCTATAGGACCTACGACTACTGGGGGGGGCAATTGGGATTCCATCCCAACACGGATTGGGGGCAGGGAAACTACCGACTAGGCATCTACGGTACCAGTGACGCCTTCGCCCGGCCCGGGGGCGGTGCCCGCACCGAGGGCCTCTTCGGCCTCGGGCTCTCCCTCGACCAGCAAATCGGCGACACCTTCGGCGCTTTTGCCCGCATCGCATGGCAGGGCGACGATGCCGCCATCGACCACGACGCCCTGTATTCCGGCGGCATCCACATCGATGGCAGTCTCTGGGGGCGGGGAGGCGACGAGGCCGCCTTCGGCTATGCCCACCTCGACGGCGGAAACGGCGAGATCCAAGGGACCGACATCGTCGAGGGCTATGTGAAATTCGGCCTCTCGAAACACGCCGATCTCTCCCTCGATGTGCAATACCTCGATGAGCGAACCACCAGCGCAAAGGACCCCAGGGGATTCATCTACGGCGTGCGCGTCAATGGCTATTTTTAGGTCCCCGTAAGTCGATGTGAGCGCGGATCGACATCGACCTACAAAACCGTGAACCTGCGCGGGGGAGGCAGAAATGTAGCCTTGTCGAAGGATTGAGCAAAGCAGTCCTTCCGCTTGGAATAATCTGCTTTGTCTATTTCCGGCTCATCGCTGATGTGTCAAGTTCCACGGAACAGCAATTTTGCTTTACCGATGCCGGGTCATGCTTTCCTGGCGAAGTTTCGCTGGCGAGTAGGCCTGGCGAGTAGGCCTGGCGAGTAGGCTATGGGTCTTCCCCTGCCAGCATCGCGTTTCGAAACAGGTAGCAGCGCCCATCGGCCAGGCCGCATACGCTCGATGAGTATCGAACAGGGCCAGGGCCAATGACACCAGAGCCAATCGACCAGGGCCAATCGACCAGGGCCAGTCGACCTCAAGGTCAAAGGTCAATCAACCCTCGACGCCTTGGCCCCTCGCCGCCAGCCAAATCAGCACCAACACCGGAAGCCCCAGCAGGGCGGTGCCGACGAAAAAGGCGCTGTAGCCGATGCTATCCACGATGCCGCCACTGTAGCCACCGAGGAATTTGGGGAGCAGGGTCATCAGTGAAGTAAATATGGCGTATTGAGATGCCGTAAAGGATATCCGGGTAAGCCCGGACAGATAGGCGACAAAGGCGGCGCTGGCAAGTCCCCCGCTCAAGTTGTCTGCCGTGATTACGACGATCAGCATGGTGACATCCGGGCCTGTGTGCACCAGCAACACGAAGAGCAGGTTGGTAATGCAGACAAGCAACGCGCCCAGAAACAAAACAGGCATGACCCCATACCGATGCGCCAGCATCCCGCCGAAAAAGCCACCCAGGATGGTCATCGACAGTCCGAAGGTCTTCGATATGTTGGCGATTTGATCCTTGTCGAACCCCATATCGGCATAGAAGACATTGGCGATCACCGCAAGCAGGATATCCGATGCCCGATAGAGCCCTATCAAGGCGAGTATCAGGAGGGCCGCGCGACCGTAACGATGGAAAAAATCCGTAATGGGATCGAGGTAGGTTTCTTCCACCATCTCCCGCCGGGCGACGCCCAGCCACACGGCAAGCCGCGCCATTCCCCAGGCGCCGAAGATCCCCAGGGCGAACTGCACCGTCCCTTCCATGAACCCGCCCAACACCGAGGTATCCCGTATTCCCAAGACCGAGAGACCCATGCGCAACACGATACCGCTTCCCCAGAACATCGCCGCGAAGCTCCCCGCTACCAGCAGGAACAGCGCCAGAAAACCCACATAATCACCCAGGTGTGCCAGGTGCCGGCTTGGTTGGGATTGTCGATCCGGTTCGCGGATGGCCAATGTGGTCGCGATGCCCACGCCCATCAACAGGGCCATATACAGATAGGCATCTCGCCAGGCCTCATAGGAATAACCGTTCCCTTCCCCGAACCAGGCCGCCAGTTTCAGGGCGCCCGCGCCCGCCACCAGCATTCCGATACGGTATCCGGCCATATAGGTGGCGGCCATGTAGGCCTGCAACGACTGATCGGCCGACTCGATGCGATAGGCATCCACCACGATATCCTGTGTCGCCCCCGAAAAACCCAACAACACCGCCGCCAAGGCCATGCCGACAAGGGATAGCGACGGATCACTGAAGGCCATCGAGGAGATGGCCGCGACGACCCCCACTTGCGACAACAACAGCCAGCCGCGCCGCCTTCCCAGGCGGCTGCTCAGCCACGGCAAGGGTAATTTATCGATCAGCGGGGCCCAGATGAATTTGAAGGAATAGGCGAGCGCCGCCCAACTGAAGTAGGTTACCGTGGAACGCTCTACCTCGGCCTCGCGCAGCCACAAGGAGAGCGACGAGAAGATCAGAAGCAGCGGCAGGCCGCTGGAGAATCCCAGAAACAGCATGGTGACCACGCGTGGATGGCCATAGTTTCTCAGGGTCGTGAGGAATCCGATGGTTTTTTTACGGGGCAAGGTTGGACCTCGGGATCGATTTCATGGCAACGAATCACATTGGGCCTCATCCTCGCCGAGGATGAAAGATCTGCTTCATTATTTTGTTTATTTCCGGATCATCGCAAAAGGGTCGAGTTTTACAAGACGCTGATTTTGCTGCCCTGCCGATACCAAATCACGTTTCATCGATTCGAGATGAAGCTTCGCCGGGGCGTTCGATGGGCCTTTCTACCGTTTGCGAATTATAGGATGATATCGTCTTTGGGAAACCTTATGCACCAACCTGGCCAGGCTGGTGCTCGAACCGACGAACCATGATTGAGTATTGGTAAGACAGAACTGGCACCTTGCAAAACTTGATCCGAGTTGTGAAGCCGAGCCGGAAATAAACAAAGTAGTTATGTCGCGGCCTCGGGAATATCCGTGGATGGTTTTGGTCATCTCGAGTCGGGAAGTTCCCCTCCGTAAAGTGGTGAAAAACAGATAGGCCTGGTGCAGGCCAAGCGTGGTCGAATGGATCAGGCAGGAATTCGCCGGATTCGAAAGATGGGAGCAATCAGTTGAATTCTCCTTCCAGCTCCAGCGCATTTCCCCGGTATTTGTTGGCGCTCACCGGGCCCTCGGGCGTGGGGAAGACCACCATCGGTGAAGCCCTGGCCGCAGCTGCCTTCCACTGTATTGGAAAACCACCTATCATCACCACGCGCGTGCCATCGGTACATGACGGCAACGAATATTGCCATGTGACCACGGAGGAATTTCTGGAATTGAAGGAAACTGGCAAGCTGGCCGCCGAGACCAGGCTTCCCCCCGAGCGTGAACGGCGTTGGTATGGTTACCGCGCCGAGGATCTCGATGCCACCTGGCGAGAAGGAAAGGTTCCGGTGGTTATCACCGAGATGCGATTGCTACAGGGATTCGTTGCCCGGTACGGGCGCAACGCCGTTCTCTCTTGTGGCCTGTTACCGCCCGGTGCTGGAAAACGTGCCATGCTTGCGGTGCTCCTGCATAGATTGCGTCTCCGGGATCGTGATAGCGAAGAGAGCATTCGGGGGCGCATCGAAAACGCGAAACGTGATTTGGCATTTTTCGCCGAACGCGCCGATTTATTCGATTATCTACTCGTAAACGATAATGCCGATGCAATCGTTTCCATACTCGAGGGTCATGTACAGGCGGCAATCGGTAATTTTCGAAGATGCCTTGCCTTGTAAAACTCGGCTCATTTGGGAATGCCGAGCGGGAAAGAAACAAAATATAGGGACAGATCGTTAGGGCATCGGAGGTAGATTGGGTGATGCATCTTGAATTGCTTTATCGGCAAGGAAGGGCATCGATTGTTTGGAAATAGCACTGATTCCCTGGTTTCGGCGGGGAAGCCGTGGGTGAGATCTTGAAAGCGATTATTCTGGCGGGTGGCTTGGGGACGCGAATCAGCGAAGAATCACACTTGAAACCCAAGCCCATGATCGAGATAGGGGGCCGTCCGATCATCTGGCATATCATGAAGCATTACGGGGCCCATGGAATCAATGAATTCATTATCTGTTGTGGCTACAAGGGCTACATCATCAAGGAGTACTTCGCCAATTACTTCCTGCATATGTCGGACATCACCATCGACTTGAGCAACAACGATATCGAGATCCATAACCGATACGCCGAACCCTGGAAGGTCACACTCGTGGAGACAGGGGAGTTGACACAAACGGGTGGCCGTATCAAGCGGGTAAGGGAGCATATCCACGGGACATTTTGTCTGACCTATGGCGATGGCGTCAGCGATGTAAATCTCACGGAATTGATCGCATTCCATCGCAAACAGCAAACCGAGATGACCGTGACCGCCATCCAGCCCGAAGGTCGCTTCGGATCGATCGGGATCCAAGGTACGAGGGTCAGCAGTTTTTTGGAGAAACCGCGCGGAGACGGCCGTTGGATCAGTGGCGGCTTTTTCGTCTGCGAACCCGCGTTATTGGATCGGATCGAAGGCGATGAGACCATACTGGAGCGCGAAGCCATGGAAAGCCTCATCCGAGATGATCAAATCTCCGCCTGGAAACACGATGGTTTCTGGGCGGCAATGGATACGCTGCGCGACAAGGGTCGGCTCGAGGAACTCTGGATGCAAAACCAGGCGCCTTGGAAGACATGGGGATGAACGCATTTTGGAAAGATAGGCGCGTGCTGTTGACCGGGCATACCGGATTCAAGGGGAGCTGGCTCTCCCTATGGCTCTTGCAGATGGGGGCGAAGGTCCATGGCTACGCGCTGGAACCGGATACGAATCCCGCATTGTTCCAACAGCTGGGACTGGAACAGGATGTCGACCATTACATCGGCGATATCCGGGACGCGCAGGGGTTGGATGCGCGCGTACGGGACGTGCGACCGGAAGTGGTCTTGCACCTGGCGGCCCAACCGTTGGTCTTGCGTTCCTATGACGAACCATCCTTGACATGGCAGACCAATGTCATGGGAAGCATCAACCTGCTCGAGGCCCTGCGCCGGCTCGAAAACCGTTGCGCGGTGGTCATGGTCACCACCGACAAGGTGTACGAGAATCGGGAGTGGGAGTTTGCCTATCGTGAAATAGACCGGCTGGGCGGGCATGATCCCTACAGTTCCAGCAAGGCAGGCATGGAACTGGCGGTATCGAGTTGGCGCAGATCGTTTTTTGCAAATCGATCATCGAAATATATTGCAACCGCTCGCGCGGGAAACGTGATCGGGGGCGGTGACTGGGCGAGCAATCGCATCTTGCCCGATATTGCCCGGGCGTTGGCCAGCGGCCGTTCGGTCGCAGTCAGAAATCCGAATGCGGTACGACCGTGGCAGCATGTATTGGAGCCGCTCTCCGGGTACCTTCGTCTTGCGGAAAGGCTTTATCTGGAAGGGGCTTCGACGTTCGAATCCGCGTTCAATTTCGGACCCGAGGCGGGGGATTGCCGAACCGTAAGGGATCTCGTCGAGACTGCGTTGGAAATCTGGCCCGGTAACTGGCACGACGCCTCCGATCCGAGGGCGCCCCATGAGGCAGGCCTGCTGACCCTGAGTATCGAAAAGGCCCGCGCCATGCTGGCCTGGGCACCGCGCTGGAGGTTTGTCGATGCGGTACGCCATACCATCGACTGGTATCGGATGGTGGACCAGGGGACACCCGCGAGAGATATCTCTCTGACACAAATTCAGGCTTACCGCAATCCATGATTTTTACTCCCCTTTCCCTTGCCGGGGCCTTTCGAATCGATATCGAAAAACTTCAGGATGATCGGGGATTCTTCGCCCGCAGTTTCTGCGCGGAAGAATTCCGAGGCCATGACCTCGAGACCCATTGGCAACAGATGAATATCTCTTTCAATGAACGGAAGGGAACCCTGCGCGGTCTGCATTTTCAGCGTCCACCCGCAGCTGAAATCAAGGTGGTGCGCTGTGTGCACGGCGCTATTTGGGACGTCATCGTGGATCTCAGGGCAGGCTCCGAAGACTATGGCAGGTGGTGCGGAATCGAGCTGACTTCGGAGAACCGCAGCATGGTCTATGTCCCCGAGGGTTTTGCACATGGTTTTCAGACGCTTCGACCCAAGACAGAGGTTCAGTACCTTGTCTCTGTGGCTTATAGTCCGGAGCATGAGGGTGGACTCGATTTCAGTGATCCGGGTTTGAGCATTGCTTGGCCTTTACCAGTAACGAATATTTCTGACAAAGATCGAATGCAACCCCTCCTGAAACAGATAGAACCGTTACTCGTGTCAATATACTACCGATAGAACGATGGTTGGCCATAGAACCATGGCCCAGGGAAATAATCTACTGAGTTATGTAAGCGTGAAATCCGATCTCTTGCCCTTCATCAGTGATGCCGCCCCATCCAAGATCGGGAAATTCATGCCCGGAAGCCATATTCCGATCCTGTCACCGGATGTACTGCGCGCCCGACACCCCGACTATCTGCTCATTCTACCCTGGAACATTGCCGAGGAAATCGAACAGCAAAATGCCCACCTTGCCAAGGTGGGCACCCGTTTCGTAACTGCCATTCCTCAATTGGAGGTTTCATGACGAGAACATTCCTGGTAGCGGGGGGAACCGGTTTCGTTGGGTACCAAGTCTTGAGGGAACTTAAGGAGCGTGGGATCGGCACGCACGCGGTCGTGCGCACTGGTAAGGGGGATCGACTATCGGATATTTCCGGGATCGAACGCATCATAGAGACTCCCGATCTCTTCGCGGAATCCTCCCATTGGTGGGCAGAGACCTGTCAGGGAATCGATACGGTTATCCATATCGCCTGGTACGCGGAACCGGGTAAATACCTTACCGCTCCGCAAAATCTCGATTGTCTCTCCGGTACCCTGGCGCTGGCGCGAGGCGCGGTTCGGGCAGGCGTACGCCGGTTCTGCGGCGTGGGTACCTGTTTCGAGTATGACCTATCACGCGGCGTTTTATCAGTGGACACCCCCCTCGATCCAAAGACACCCTATGCCGCTGCAAAGGCGGCAGCCTATTTGGCCTTATCCCAATGGCTTCCGCAACAAGAGGTCGAATTCATCTGGTGTCGGCTTTTCTATCTTTATGGTGAGCGCGAAGATGAAAGGCGTCTCGTGCCCTACCTGCACCGAAAATTGACTGCAGGCGAAACCGCCGATTTGACCAGCGGCAAGCAGATTCGTGATTTTCTGGATGTCCGCGACGCCGCCCGAATGCTGGTGAATGCGGCACTTAGCGACGTACAGGGAGCTGCGAATATCTGCTCGGGCAGGCCCATGACGGTCCGCCAGTTCGCCGAATGGATCGCGGATGAATACGGGCGCCGTGATCTGTTGAACTTCGGCGCTCGCCCGGAAAATCTGGTCGATCCGCCTTGTGTGGTGGGTCTTTGTGGATACGATTTTTGGTCCTGACTATTGGACCTTTCTTTTCAGTACTTCTTTTCATCCAGGATATACTTACCATCGAAGCTTTGTCTCAAACCAACGAAGCATGTTTCGCGTCGGTAAAGCAATGTTTTATTTATTTCCCGCTCAGCCTGGCAAATGAGTCAAGCATTACGAAATGCCAGTTTTGTTTTACCAATGCCAAATCACACTTTATCGATTTGAAGGAAAGCTTCGCTAGTGGTATGGAAAAGGATGGTTTATTCGCGAAGATGAGTTGGAAATAAACAAAGCTTGCCTGAAGCGGTTATGCCTTGTATTTATGGCATATTTTAATGTATCGGAAAAACAAAATTTTGTCTTTAATCTAAATCGAAGACTAAGGAATATTCTTTGAAAGCCAAAATCGAACCCAGAATTAATCTAGAAGACCGCACGCCTTTGCAGGAAGTTATTCCTCTGGATACCCCGTTCGTGGTTTTTGTCGATCCTGCCAGTGCCTGCAATTTCCTTTGCCCCTTTTGTCCCACGGGACACCGGGATATGATCGCCGAGACCAACCGCTATCAGGGCGTCATGAAATTATCGTTATTTCAAAAGGTTATCGATGATTTAGGGGAATTCGAATCACCGATCAAGGTTCTTCGAATGTATAAGGATGGTGAGCCATTGCTGAATAAGAATTTGGCGGAAATGATTGTTTATGCCAAAAATAGTGATCAGGTGAAATATATCGACACAACGACTAATGGTTCCCTGATGACCCCGGAACGCATGGGCCCCATACTCGAGGCCGGTCTCGATAAGATCAACATCTCGGTGGGTGGGATGAATCGGGAGCAATACCGGAGATTTACCGGTTTCGATTTCGATTTCGGTGCTTTTGTCGAGAATGTGAAATGGCTCTACGCCAATAAAGGTAACTGTGAGATCGTAATCAAGATCCCTGGAGAACTGATTACCGAAGCGCAAAGACAAGAATTTCTCGATACCTTTGGAGATTATTGTGATCGAATTTTCATCGAAAACTTCGCGCCATGTTGGCCGGAATTCGATGTCGAGGTTCATACCGGTATCGAAATAACGCAAGGCATTTATCAACAACCCATTTCGTCCACCGATACTTGTCCTTATATCTTTTATTCGATTTCCGTCAATGCCGATGGTCTTGTTAGTTCCTGCTTCTTGGATTGGGGCCGTAAACTGGTGGTTGGCAATGTGAATAATAACAGCCTTAAAGGTATTTGGTGTTCCGCCGAGCTAAATACCCTGCGATTGCAACATCTCGAAGGCCACCGTATGGAAAATCCCGTCTGTAGTCGATGCGGTCAACTCTCACATTGTCTGCCTGACAATATCGATGCCTATCGTCAGGAATTGCTTCCGAAGTTCCTCGCCAATATTGGTACAATTGGAACAACATCCGGGCTACGGTGCCAGGGTACGCCATAGTAATTCCGATAAAAATCACTAGCGAAGCTTTGCCTCGAATCGATGGGGCGTGATTTGGTCGTAGTAGAGCAAAACCAGCGTTTTGTAAAACTCGACTCATTTGCGAAGATGAGCGGGAAGTAAACAAAATAAATAACTCCAGCACCACAAGTGAATACGGCACATATTTTGCATATCACGCCCCACATGGGCGGGGGAGTCGGCAAGGCTATTTCGGGTCTTGTCAGTCAGGCTGTACGAGGGAAGGGTACATATACACATACAGTGGTCAGCCTGGAGACGCCTGAAAAGTCGGAATTCGTCGACATTATCGAGAATGCCGGTTGCAATCTGCTCGTAACGCCGAGTAAAGGGGAGCTGAAATGGGAAATCGAGGCCGCTGATATCGTCCAGGTCGAATTTTGGAACCATCCTGCCATCGTCAGGTTTCTTTGCGATATTCCCCTTCCGGCGATGCGCCTGATTGTCTGGTGCCATGTTTCCGGCTTGTCTTACCCGGCGATTCCCTCGGACTTTATGAAGGCCGCGAATCGGTTCATCTTTACATCGAAGTGTTCGTTGGAGGGCCCCGAGGTTCAATCCCTATCGGCGCAGGAGAGAAAGGGCCTTGATGTCATATCCAGTGGTGGTGGACTGGAGACACTGCCGCAACCTGCTCGCATGGGAGGGGGAGGAGGGAGGCACCCACTGCGCGCCGGGTATTTGGGGAGCCTGAATTTCTCCAAACTTCACCCCGATTATGTCGATTACATCGCTGCCGTGCGCGATCCCGGTTTCTGTGTGCGTATGATCGGTGACGAGACCAATCGCGAGGTGCTCGAGCATCGATGTCATCGGGTAAAACGCCCTGGGTTGCTCGAGTTTGCCGGTTACAGGGCGGATATCGCTACGGAACTGGCCGAACTCGATGTGCTCGTTTATCTGCTCAACCCCAACCACTACGGCACGGCGGAAAATGCGCTGTTGGAGGCCATGGCCATGGGTGTCGTGCCTGTCGTGATGGATAATGCCGCCGAACGGCATATCGTAGAACATGGCGGCACGGGCATCGTCGTAGGTACGCCAGATGATCTTGCCGCAGCCATCGATCGTCTGTCTTCCCGGCCCGACGAGCGGCTGGAAATGGGCCGTCGCGCGGCCTTGGTCGTGCGCGAAAGATACCGTTATGGGCGCATGGAGCGGGCATTTTCAAGGCATTATCGTGAGCTACTGACCCAACCCGGGCAGGCGTTCTCTTTTGCCCATTTCTTCGGCACCACGCCTGCGGACTGGTTCCGCGCTTTTTATCGGGATAGATCCATATTCCTGGATGATGGGGACGTTCGGCTGCCGGATCGGCTGCGACACTACGGCATGTTCGAGCGGACCAAGGGTAGCGTGTTTCATTTTCTCGATCACTTTCCGCATGATCCGCTGCTTGGCAAATGGGCCGGGGCCTTGCGTGATCGCATGGGGGCCAATGGAATCTGACTACCATGTATGAGCGTTTCGAATTCCGTGAGAAGGTTACCTGGCCTGTAGCACGAGAATTGTTGCATCGCATTGCGGCGAACCGAACCACCTTGTCACCACGCGTTGTCGATAAACCCCTTGCTCTTTATGGTGCGGGTAATCTAGGCCGCATGGCCCGAGAATACCTCCATCGACTCGGCGTGCCGGTCGAATTCTTCATTGATGTCAACGCTATTTATCTGCGCGAGGATCCCTATTGGGCCGGCGTGCGGTTACTCTCCCCGGAAGAGGTTTCCGCGGATTTGCGCGAAAACCTTCTATTGGCGGTTTGCGTGGTCACCTCGCCCTATGGGGAACTCGCGCGGCATCTCCAGGAAGCGGGCTGGAACGATGTGGTTCCTTTTTACGATATCGCCGAGGGCTTCCGACATCGGCACCCGCTCTCCAACGGTTGGTTCGCTTCCCCGTTGACGCCATCCGAAATCACCCGTATGGAAACCGTGCTCCATGCATGGTCCGACAACACTTCGCGCGCCCACCATCTTCAATTCATTGCCTGGCGCCGCTTGCGACAGGAGTGGCTGTTCGATACGGTGCCCATCACGCCCGATGATCGCTTTTTCATTCCCGAAGTAATGGCCGCCCTGACCGATAACGAATCCTTCGCCGATGTGGGGGCACATGTGGGAAGCGTTACGAAGCGCTTCATCAATGCAACGGGTGGCCGCTTTCGACATATCTGGGCCATTGA
This sequence comes from uncultured Thiotrichales bacterium, assembly GCA_964610175.1. Classification (GTDB taxonomy): domain Bacteria; phylum Pseudomonadota; class Gammaproteobacteria; order HK1; family HK1; genus CAZSVE01. Next base: position 735 of record CAZSVE010000040.1, on the reverse strand, counting down.
ACCGGACGGGAAGAATCTGGCCGAGTTGAATGCCACGGTGGCCAAAGAGGAACCCGAAGTCGGGCGGCGCGTCGAGATCATCCCCGCCGTAATCGCAAGCGATAGTCATGGACGAAGGTTCCTCGACGGGCTTGGTTACGCCTCGCAGTGTTGCGACCTTGGCGCGCTTTTTCCCTCGCGCACTCTGGATGAGCTTGGCCTGACACCCACGTATATCAAACTGCATCTGGAGGGGATGGAATTGGATGTCTTACGCGGTGCTATCGCTACCATCACGCGCTATCGTCCGATCATCGCGGCCACCTGTTACCACAATGCCGATGGTCTTTACAGAATGCCCTCGTGGTTGATGGATAACCTGGATGGATATCATTTCTATTTCCGTCAACACAGCTGGTGCAGTACGGGTTCGGTGGTTTATTGTCTACCGGGAAACGTCGGCACATCGGGCATGAAATCGATTGGGGAAACTGCATGAAAGCGGAGATTAGGTCGAAGCTGAATCCGGAACGGCGCACTCGACTCGATGAGGTCATTCCGCTTCGGATGCCATTTTTGCTTTATGTAGATCCATCGAGCGCCTGTGATTTCAAATGCCGGTTTTGTCCTACAGGGCACAGGGATTTGCTGAGGGCTTCGGAGTATAAAAGAAACGTGCTCGACTTTGCGTTGTTCGAGAAATTAGACATAATGTTTTGACCTGCCCAAACTCAAGGTGCGAGGGTTATGTTAAGA
>CAZSVE010000039.1:0-27901 GCA_964610175.1 uncultured Thiotrichales bacterium | reverse complement strand
TTGGCAATTTGCCTGTCCCAAAATCTACCCACGAGTTCTTTTGAGGAGGCAAGAAAATTAACGAATGCCCTTTCTCACTGTCTTTCCCGAAATTTATGAAGATATCTTGCATGTTCCTCGAAAATGTGTGGTCCAATTGATTCCTGGACGCTATACCCTTCCACGTTTTGCCATGCATCATTGCATCAGGAAACACCCATTCATCAATCGCTATTCATGGAAATGATTTCTAATCTAAAACAGCGAGTGATTACAGCCTCGCTGTTAGTACCGTCGGTAGTCTTAAGTACACTAATGCTGCCAACAGTATATTTTGGCTTGGGCTTGACTGTCGTTATCCTGATTGGTGCCTGGGAATGGGCCGGACTTATGGGATGGACATCCGGGATTAGACGAGTAAGTTATTCTTTGACCATAGCTGTATTGCTATATGGAGCCTTTCGACTAAACGCACTCTTTCCCCATGGATGGTTACTGCTTTTGATGGCGGCACTGGTGTGGTGGTGTGTAGCACTAGGATGGGTGGTGCAATTCGAACAGAAAGGAATGCCCATTCGTTCATTGGAGTGGCCAGTGGTGCGTATCTTTGTCGGGTGCTTGATCTTGGTACCTACCTGGGTGGCGTTGATCGCTATTCACCGACATATTGAAAACGGCCCGGTTCTTGTCATCTTGTTGATGATGCTTATTTGGGGGGCGGACAGTGGCGCGTATTTTTTTGGCAAACGTTTTGGAAAAAGGCAGCTGAGTGCGCGGACAAGCCCTGGGAAATCCTGGGAGGGAGTTGGTGGCGGGTTGTTGATGACCGGCATTTTATCTATTGCGGCCGGGCTTTACGTACGATTACCTTCAGGAGAATGGATACCCTTTATTTTCTTGTGTCTTATTACTGTAATACTATCCATTTTAGGCGACGTTACCGAAAGCCTGTTCAAACGTCGAATCGGCGTAAAGGATAGCGGTCGCCTACTGCCGGGACACGGAGGGATGCTCGATCGAATCGATAGCCTGACGGCTGCGGCACCGTTTTTTGCATTAGGCCTGTTCCTTTGGGGGTATATAACTTGATTGGAATTACGATATTAGGTTCTACGGGAAGCATCGGGGAGAACACCCTCGATGTGATTTCACGTAATCGCGACCGATGCCGGGTCGTGGCCCTTAGCGCCAATGTAAATGAGCAGCGCTTGGCCAAACAGTGCGAGGACTGGAGACCAAAGATGGCTGTCATGGCAGATCCGGATGCCGCCGAACGATTACGCGCAAAACTGCGCGCCGATGGCATAGAGGTAGAGGTGTTGGCCGGCGCAGCCGGTCTTACGCAGATTGCGAAACACGAAGACGTCGATACTGTCATGGCTGCCATCGTTGGTGCCGCCGGACTTGTGCCGACACTTGCTGCCGTTCAATCCGGGAAACGGGTGTTGCTTGCCAACAAAGAATCTCTCGTTATGTCAGGCAAGCTCTTCATGGATGCCACACGCGAGAGCCAGGCGGAATTATTGCCTATCGATAGCGAACACAATGCCATCTTCCAATGCATGCCCGCCGGATATCTCCAGAAAAGATTGGCCCCACAAAGCAAGGACTCTTATCTCTCCAATAAAGATAGCCGCACAGAGCCCTGCTCAGCGCTGGATAGCGCGGGGATACGTCGCATATTATTGACGGCATCGGGTGGACCTTTTCGAAATTTGTCTCCCGATGCATTGAATAACGTAACCCCCGAGGAGGCCTGCGCGCATCCGAATTGGGTAATGGGAAAGAAGATCTCTGTGGATTCGGCAACCATGATGAACAAGGGACTCGAGATCATAGAGGCATGCTGGTTATTCGATGCGACACCGGACCGTATCCAAGTCGTCGTTCATCCGCAAAGCGTGATCCACTCCATGGTAGAATACGATGATGGATCTGTGCTTGCACAAATGGGTAATCCCGATATGCGAACGCCTATCGCTCATGCGCTATTTTGGCCGACGCGAGCAGTATCCGGTGTCAACAGCCTGGACATCATGACGGTTGGGCGCCTTGATTTCGAGCCTGCAAACCTTGCGCGATTTCCATGCCTTCGCCTGGGTTGTGAGGCGGCGCGAATTGGAGGTACCGCACCCGCGATCATGAATGCTGCAAACGAGGTTGCCGTGGCTGCTTTTCTAGCGGGTCGAATGCGCTTCAACGCCATTCACCGGGTGATTGAAGCGACTATGGGTGTCATGACATCCCGTGAAGCCGATAGTTTGGAGGTTGTACTGGAAGACGATGTCAACGCACGTAACATTACTGCCGAATTGGTGGACCGTGAAGAAACATTACGTTGAGTCCCTGCCACCCCGTACAACGAGAGACATCAAAGCACTTCCGTCGCTGGTCGATTTACTCATGACTTGGATATCTTAAAAGCTTTGATTCGGAATTATCCTTACAAATGGATCAAGTTTTGGGAAAGGACGTAATCGAGATAAAGAACCCCTTTCCCCAACCAAGATACCTCTAAAACTGCTTTAGCCAAGATTCTATTCTTCGCACAGTGGTAGATTATTTTAATAAAGTGCTCGTCGGTAATCTCGGCAATGCTAACGCGTAATGATTGCGTTCATGGCTACATGAAAGGTGCAAAGTCTCGATCCTTAATCGAATACGTTTACCAATATGGGCAATTCAAATATGGTATGCCGAACCAACGATTACTTCATGCATCGCCGGTCTGAGGCGAAGCCTCACTAGTAGACATCAGGATCGAATTTCTAAAAAATCAATCGGCCTCGCTTCCCTGCCTCCTGCATAGGATCTTTCATTTTCCGGGGTGATGGAAGCTCTCTTCATGAGCGTTAATTGTTCTTTGAGACCCCAACCCTGTATGTATGATACCTGTACACTCGTGTGTAACCGCCCTTCGAATCTAGAAACGGCTATCGGAGCTGCTTCGTTGCCCCGTCATGAAGATCTTCCTCGGCGCACAGTAAAAAATGCCTGAAGAATAGAACGCGCCTCTTCCATCAACACATTCCCTCTGCATATTGGTCTGTGGTTCAATATGTCGGATCCAAGTATCTCGAAGACGCTTCCCGCAGCCCCCGCCTTAGGGTCGCCAGCACCGAAAACCACGCCGGCAAGTCGCGCCTGGATAATGGCACCAGCACACATAATGCATGGCTCCAGTGTTACATAAAGCCAGGTATCCGGCAGGCGATAATTGCCCAATGCCATGGCACCGGCCCGTAACGCCACTATCTCGGCATGAGCGGTAGGATCGCTTCTTCCAATAGGGCAATTCCACCCTGTCGCGATCTCATGGCCGTTTTTGACCAAAACGGCACCAACAGGTACCTCACCGGCCTGTGCCGCCAAACCTGCAAGTACGAGCGCTCGGCGCATCCAATACTCATCGCTCATGATAATGCTCCCTGCAGCTCGTGAAGGATTTTTAGCACTGGATGATCCTTGTGGTTGATTGGGTGGCTGATTTTTGCTTTTAGATACTCGGGTTTACCCCGAGCATGGATGGAAGATTGAGTGTCCCCCTATCGGAGCGCACCCGATTTCAGAACCGACAAACGATGCAGGGGGCATATTTTTGACCAAGCTCCTGATTCGGCCTAGCCGAAACCAAAAAGCTCCACCCGCTCCCAAGCCAGTTTGGGAGCATGGATCTTGGGAAGCTACAACTCCCGGAGGGGAGTTCTTACACTTGCGCTTGGGAACCAGCGGAAATTTTTTGATCATTTTGTCGAAGCTTTTCCAGAGAAGGGAGCAAATAAAATATGGGTGATTGTTCGGGTAAGATTAGGAATTCAGCTAGTCGGCAGCTAGCGAAGCTTCGCTAGTAATGTATGTTATCCCCGATGCAAAACGCACCGAGGTATCCCCTTGCTGCTGTAGCCTTACGAGGTGCAAAGATCACTTACGGACGACATGATCGTACTGCCCATCACGCCACTCATATACGATATAACCCGGTGCCCGTACGTCGCCTTTTTCATCGAATGTGATTTTTCCGAGCACCGTATCGAATTGTTTACTCTTCAACATTGCAATCAGATCATCGATCTCCGTGGAACCAGCATATTCCGCAGCTTGCGTAAAGGTCTGGATCGAACCATAGGTATACAGGGTATACCCCTCTGGATCGTAGCCCTGATCCTGAAAGTTACGCACTACCTCCTTAGCGGTAGGGTTTCTTCGAGGATCCGGGCTAAAAGTCATCAGTGTTCCTTCTCCAGCCTCTCCGGTAATACTCCAGTATTCCTGGTTTACCACTGAATCACCGGCCATTACCACGGCATTCATACCCTGATCCTTCGCTTGTCTGGTAATAAGACCGATATCCTGGTGATAACCTCCGACAAAAATGACTCCGATTCCGGCCAATTTCATCTTGGTTACCAATGCGGTAAAGTCCTTGTCACCTTGTGTATAGGGTTCATACATCGTCTCTTGCTTTCCGCGTGCCCGCAACCTTTTTCTCGTTTCATCAGCCAGCCCCTTTCCGTACGCGGTTTTGTCATGAAGAATAGCGATATTCGTATCCTTGAAATGATCCGCGATGTAATCTCCTGACACGGCACCTTGTTGATCGTCACGGCCACAGGTGCGAAACACATTATCAAGTCCCCGGTCGGTAAGCTTCGGACTCGTGGATCCCGGTGAAATTTGCAAAATACCTTCCTCGGCGTACACCTCGGACGCCGGGATCGATGCACCTGAACAAAAATGCCCGACGACGAATACGACACCCTTGTTGGCCATTTGATTGGCAACGGCAACGGCTTGCTTCGGATCACATGCATCATCACCGATTTCAAGTATGAGTTTCTGATTCAACAGGCCTCCTGCTTTATTGATATCCTTTACTGCTGCCTCTGCGCCACGCCGCATCTGCTCACCGAATGCAGCGGATTGCCCGGTTATCGGCGCCACCAGGGCAATACGAATATCAGCCTTGCCTGATGCACTCATGCCAATTCCGGCAAGTACCAAAATAGCTATTATCGGTTTTTTCAATGTCATTACCTCCAAATTACTTGTTCGATGGCTGAAAAAGGTAAGGAATGAACTTTTTCACTATCCTGCCAGGCCCCTGTTGATTTGTTTATCTCCCGCTCATCTTCGCAAATGAGTCGAGTGTTACAAAACGCTAATTTTCCTTTACTGCTAATACCAAACATGCTTCATTGGTTTGAGGCGAAGCTTCGCCAGGAGAAGTGACGAAAGTTCGATACTCGAAACCCGTGATTGGAAAAGCAATGCCCCTTACCCTACTTCCGTTCCACCCACGGTAAGGCTATCGATTCGTAGCGTTGGCTGACCGACCCCCACGGGAACACTCTGCCCTTCCTTGCCACATACGCCAACTCCATCGTCAAGCGCCAGATCATTGCCGAGCATACTGACTCTTGTCAGCACCTCGGGACCGTTGCCGATCAAGGTTGCGCCTTTGATGGGATGAGTGATTTTGCCCTTTTCGATGAGGTAGGCCTCGCTCGCGGAGAAAACGAATTTACCCGAGGTGATATCCACCTGACCACCACCGAAATTGGCGGCGTATAGGCCTTTTTCCACCGAACCGATAATCTCTTCGGGAGGATATTCTCCGGCAAGCATGTAGGTATTGGTCATGCGCGGCATGGGCAGGTGTGCATAGGATTCCCGGCGCCCGTTCCCAGTGGACTCCACGCCCATGGCCCGCGCATTGAGTTTGTCTTGCAAGTAACCGGTAAGGATCCCCTTTTCTATGAGTGTGGTACACCTCGTCGGAGTCCCTTCGTCATCCACGTTCAAGGAGCCGCGTCGTTCCGGTAACGTGCCATCATCCACCACCGTGCAGTGTTCGGTGGCAACCCGCTCGCCGATTCGTCCAGCGAAAGCCGAGCTTCCCTTGCGGTTGAAATCCCCTTCCAGGCCATGACCAACGGCCTCATGCAGGAGAATTCCGGGCCAACCCGGACCCAGCACTACGGCCATGGTACCCGCAGGCGCATGAATGGCCGAAAGGTTCACCAATGCCTGGCGCACGGCTTCGCGGGCAAAGGCAAGGCCCCGATTGTCATTTTGGAAAACACTGTAATCATACCGTCCACCACCACCGGCACTACCCTGCTCGCGCCTGCCATTTTGCTCGACGATGACATGGACGCCAAGGCGAACCAGTGGGCGCATGTCGGCGCAAAAGGTACCATCGCTTCCCGCCACCAGGATCGTGCTGAATTGTCCGGAAAGCCCTACGATAACCTGTGTAACACGCGGGTCTTGTCGACGGGCCTCGGCATCCATGGCCTGTAACAGATCTACTCGCTCCTGCTCCGTAAGGCTGGGAAACGGATCATCGGGCTGGTACAAAACGCTATCATCCCTTCGGTGCCATGCCTGCAATTTTCCGTTCCCTCCATGATTGGCAATGGCCCGGGCGGCCGTCGCCGCGTGGACGAGGGCTGGAAAGGCAATCTCGTCACTATAGGCAAATCCGGTCTTCTCGCCACTTACCGCGCGCACCCCGACGCCTTGCCCGATACTATGAGCGGCATCTTTGACGATATTATCCTCCAAGGTCCACGATTCGGAGCGCGTACACTGAAAGTAGATATCCGCAAGATCGATGGAATGGCGAAGCAATCGATCCAGGGTGATCCGGACTTCGTGTTCTCCAAGTCCGGCCGGGTCGAGAATACGTGTCTTTGCGAGATCGAGAATATTAGTCATGGTAATTTGCGAGGCTCGAAATCGGCCCGATGATAAAGATGGTGAAAAATTCCCCACAACCTCCTTTAGCGAAGCTTCGCCTCGAATCGACAAGGCATGATTTAGCATCGGTAAAGCAAAATTGGTGTTCTTTGTAGAACTCGACTCATTTGCGAAGCTGATCGGGAAATAAACAAATCATTGCCCTTCCATCGAGGGGTATTTTCCTTCATGGGAAAAACATCCCTCCGTGAGCAGGGTACTTTGCCCTTCGGAAAAAAAGCATTCTATCAGGAGGAAGGTTATCCTTCCTCTTCATGTATCGGAAAAAACTCCCATGAAGGTGTGCTGCGCGTGGCGATGTTCGATCCCCCATGTCTTTCATCGTCGAAAACGATGACTAACGAAGTTTCGCCTCGAACCATTAATTTGTTTATTTCCCGCTCAGCTTCACGATTGGATCGAGTTTTACAAGGCACCAACTCCGGCTTACCAAGCCTCAATCATGCTTCATCGGTTTGAGGCGAAGCCTCGCTAGGGCGTGATTCAGCATTGGTAAAGCGAAGCTGGTGTTTTGTAAATGGCGACTCATTTGCGAAAATGAGCGGGAAATCAGCAAAATACTCAACGTGACTTGTTACCATGAAAACTGCTGCGTGCGGCAATGCCCCATATTCGGCCCCCTTTCATTCTCGGAGGGGGCGAAGAACGATCCCGACTCCCGGCCTCGAACCGGGTATATTTTGATTCCACTCGAGACTCTCCAGGTAGAAACCCATGAATATATTCATCACCGGCGCAACAGGATTCGTCGGCAAGAAACTCGTCGAGAAACTCTCGCAGACCGGACATGGAATGCATTGTCTGGTCAGAGAGACCAGCGAGGTAACCCATCTCGAAGAGGTCGGTGCCAAGATCATCATCGGAGACATCACCGATAAAGGCTCGATCCGTCAAGGCATGCAAGGATGCCAGTGGGTCATGCATCTTGCCAATCTCTATTCGTTCTGGGAACCCAACAACAAAATCTTCGAGTGTGTGAATATCGACGGGACGCGGAACGTCATGGAGTGCGCCATCGACCTTGGTGTCTCCAAGGTGATTCATGTCAGCACCTGCGTGACCTACGGTTGCCCCAGAGAGCGTCCCTTTACCGAGGAAAGTGAACCGGAGGCGCCCCTCAGCGAATACGCCCGAACCAAGCGCATCGGCGATGACATCGTTTGGGCGTTACACGAAGAGCGCGGTTTACCCGCGGTCGTGGTTTTCCCCGCGCCCGTCTTGGGGGCAGGGGACCCCAAAGCCACCGGACGATACGTCGATGACCTTGTTAAACGGAAATTGCCGGCCACCATGCTGGAAGATTCGTCGATGGTATTCGTCCATGTCGAGGATGTCGCCGAAGGCATCTTGAGGGCGGCGGAAAAAGAAGGAAATATCGGAGAGAAATACCTCCTTGGCAAATATCGTCTCTCCATCGGGGAGATGAATGAAGCCGTAAGGGACATATCGGGTGTACCCCTGCCCTTCATGAGCCTCCCCGATTTTCTGGTGATGCCAACCGCCGAACTTCTCACCGTCGTGGCAAATCTGTTCAGGGCTCCCCCCCTATGGGGAATGTCGGTGGATCAGATCAGGACGTCGCAAAAGGGTATCGATTTCGATGGCACCAAGGCAGAACGGGAATTGGGCCTCATCTACACTCCGCCTTATGATGCGCTGAAAGACATGATCCGGGAGATGTCGTGAGCCCATAGCCAGCGCCTCGTTTCGGCTGATTTTTAGTCACGGCTATCATGTGGCTATGCAATGAGGAGACGGGCACGACCAACGGGTGGGATTCCCTATGGCAGCGTTTCATGGAGTGGATGCTGACCAAAACCGAAGTGAACGAATGTTTTGCGGAGCATGATCTGCCTACTAAATGCGCTTCCGACGCCGATGCCCTGGAGAGACGAGGGCGTTGCTTACCTGTGCCGATTCCCGCACGACTCGACGAATTTTCGACGAAAACCCATTTGCCTGGCTGGCATTACCTCCGCACCGGGATCGATAACCTATCGATTCGGAGTGAAGTCTCATTAGAAGAAAAATTTCAAATCGAATATAAATGCCTGATCCCAGGGACGCAGGCCAAACTCATCCCAGGAATCCCCCTCCATGTATTCTGCCATTATCCCAACGCGGACACGATCCGTAATGTCTTTTTCCATTCGTCCACGCAGAAGATAGCTTCCGTCATTCATACTCTTGACCAGGATCAGAGACGAGTCGGTATCACCCCACCATTGGGGATGATTCAAGCGTGAGAAAAGGTATTGCCGCCTCAGCAGATCCCTATCGATCATTGCTTGATTCCCCCGGGCGAGGTCGGCAGCGGCCTGGACAGAATCTGGCGTGGAAAGCGCTGCTGTGTTGGCTCGGAAAAAACCTTGAATTTCACCCCATTCGCTGGAGCTGTAGCCATTCTCGTTGTACAGATGTTCCAAAATCAGATTTACGCCACTGTCGAAGGTATATTGTCCACCCACTACGCCATGGAAATAGTTACTGTTCCGATCGCCCTCCACGATTCGATCCTCGTCCCCATTCGATACGATGACGGGGCGATCACGTCCCCGGCGCAGGGCCGACTCGGTATAAAGCACCGTCGAATCGTTGAGCGTGTGCGAGACATTTACACCAATGCCGGGCCGGTCGGTGGTCAACAGACCGATGACTTCCATATCCGTATCGATCTCTGGATATAGCAACGCAAGCTTCAGCTGCAATCGATGTTTTTGGTCTTGCAGATCTCCGACGCGTGGCGCGACGGCAACGGAAACAGCGCTACCGTCGTCGAAAAAATGCTGCAGCCCGGCAAGGTAGACACCCTTGCGCAACTCCCGGCGCTCTGTCTCGTCCAGTGTCAGGTCGAGTTCCTGGTCCTCACCGAGAAAGTCGGTCGGGTTGGCCACATGAGAAACACCGTCGACCAGGTTTCTACGTCCGCCGAACACAAAAGTGGAAGGGGCAACCTCTGTGTCCAGATAACCCTCATCGATATAGAGGTTGCATTCGGTCCGCTCGTTCTCGGTCTCGCACCGGGGCCGAACCTGAAAGAAAAAATTGCTCTTGCGGTAGTCGATGTCGAGGTGCAGCAAGCCGAATGTCTCGATATACCGCGATGAGGTGTCGAACAAGATGCCACCGGGATTGTTCGGCGTAGAATCACGAACAGCTCGAAGAATCGGGCGTGCCCGGAAGTAACCGGAGAGTACCTCGGGCTCCCCATGGCCTGCAGGCGGCAGCATCAGGAGGCACAGCGCAACGGCAAGACAGCGTATCGGGTTTGTCCGAATAAAGGACATGAGCGGGATTCGTGGGAGAGATCACTTCAGACGTGGCAGATAATTCTTCTGAAACCAGCTGTCGGGCGTGTCCACGACCCCGAGGTCGCTGTAATCCATCACGGTGCGTTCCCCTTCCCTGATGGCGTCCTCGACTTCGAGTCGCATGGGACGAAGCCTCCCCGCGACCTTCCGGTAATCGCGGTAGAGGATCGTTTTGATGAGCCTGCCCGAGAGGGCGTGGAACGCCGCCTTCAGGGGACGACAGTCGGATTTTGCGGCAAAGAGATCGATGCGCTCGTAGGGGCTTTTGTTGCGGGCCTTTAGGATAACACGCTGGACATCGGTTCCCTCCCGGGTCTCGGCAACCATCTCTTCGGCCCGATAGTCGACACTGTAGACCACCCGCGCTACATCGGCATTGGAGACCTGACCGAGGAGTTGTTGTTGGGGAGAAATGCGGATGGCACGGCGTGTACCGGGGATATGGATCCACATGTTTTCTTCCAGCATCAACAATATCTTACCCTTGGCGCTGGCAGGGGCAGTGTACCTGACGAGGCTCTTCGTCTTTTCCTTGACGCGCACGTCGAATTCGTATCGAAGATCATCCTTATCGGGGCGCGTGTGCACGACCCGCAGGGAGAAGCCGAAATTATCGCCCGGTGCCCGGATGGCATCCACCTCGTCGAGCACCGACTGGGGAGTCTCGGAACAAACCGTCGGAGCGGCCCACGGGAATGAATGCCAGAGAACCAGACAGAAAAACACGATGATTTTTTTATATAACATTTGAGTGTATGTCCTTCGAATTCATCGTTGAATCCATCGTAGGGACGAAAGGTTTTTCGCCCCTATGTTTTTTGCCCCTAGTTTTTCGTCCCCGCAATCCACCCCATCGAATATTCGTCAGGTATGGGCCAACGCATCCACGATCTCGATGCGGGACGCCTTCCAGGCAGGCCAGATACTGGATAGAACCGCCACTGCCACGGTCAGGATAAACCCATACAGCAGGATCTCCGGGACGATGAGAATGAAAGAGACATAGCCTCGGGACATCCCCGGCGGGGCCGATATCGGGATTCCCCCGGAGAGGTTGATCAAGGTGGCGGTAGCCATCCCGGACAGGATGCCGAGAATTCCGCCGATGATGCCGAGCAAAAAACCCTCGGTAAGAAAAAGGCGCATGACGCCCCACCGGTCGGTGCCGATAGCCCGCAAGGTGCCTATCTCACGGACCCGCTCGAAGACCGACATGGTCATGGTATTGACGATACTGAACAGTACGATCACACCGATGATCACCTTGATGACATCGAACATTCCCTCGTACAGCGCAACGACCTTGTGGTAGAAAAACGCCAGCTCATCCCAGCGCTTGTATTCGAGATCCTTGCCCGAAGCCTCCAGTGCCGCCTCCATGGGCCCGAGAAAGGCGGGGAGGCGCTCGGTATCGTCCAACATCAGCAGGATCTTCTCCACCGAACGGGTATCCATGGCCCTCTGCACCAGGGAAAGCGGCAGTTTCACGAAAACGCTGTCATAATCCTGGGAACCGCTCTGGGCAATGCCAACCACCTGGAACTCCACCGCATTGATCACCCCATCCAAGGTCGTCGTCAACACGGTGAGATAATCGCCGATTTTGGCATCGAGGGCGTTGGCCAAATCCTTGCCGATAACCCCTCCCTGGTCTGTGGACTCATCTAGCCGCCGTCCATCCAGGATGATCTCGAAGGAAGAAAACTCCTCTTCCCGCCCCGGCACGACGCCCACCGCCTTGCAGGTAACGGTTTGGTTTCCGTTACTGATCAGCCCGGAAAAACTCAACCTCTGCGTAATTGCCGCAATACCCGGCAGATTCGACAAGGCCGCCTCCACCCGATCCGGTTCCTCGATCAGATATTCCGCCGGGTCCGCCACCCCGTGTTCCGAATAACCCGCCCGATAGATTTGGACATGGCCCAACTGGGTGCGGATGGTGGATTCGCGCAGACCCTGGAAGGCGAATTCGATGAAGCCGCCGAACACGACAATCCCTGTCACCCCCGAGATGATGGCGAGCAGTGTCAACAGAGTGCGCCGCTTATTGCGCAGGATGTTACGCAGACCCAAGGTAACGCTCTTCACGATAGCAACCTCCCATCCTCGAGTCGATACACTTGCCCCGCCTGATCGACGACGCGAGGGTCGTGGGTCGAAAAGACGAAGGTCGTGCCATGTTCCCGGTTGAGCGTGCGCATGAGGGCGATGATCTCGCCGCCGGTTTTCGAGTCCAGGTTGGCCGTGGGTTCATCCGCCAGCACGAGACCGGGGCGTGTCACCAGGGCGCGGGCGATGGCGACCCGCTGGCGCTGACCACCGGAAAGGTAATCCGGGCGATGGGATGCGTGCTCGACGAGCCCCACCTCTTGCAGCATTGCCGCTACGCGCTCGCGACGTTCGCGGCGCGCCACCCCCTGCAACACCAACGGATACTCCACATTCTCGAAGGCCGAAAGCACCGGGATCAGGTTGAAAGACTGGAACACGAATCCGACGAAGCGGTTTCGGAGCACCGCCTGTTGGCGATCTCCCATGGCGGAAACATCCTGCCCCTGCAGCAGAATCCGCCCGGAGGTCGGCAGATCCAAACAGCCGAGGAGATTGAGCAGGGTCGATTTACCGCTGCCCGAGGGGCCCGCGATGGCAACGAATACCCCTTCGGAAAGCGTAAGATCGACGCCGTGCAGCGCCTCGACCCGGCGTTTGCCCAGGACATAGATTTTGGATACGTGTTCGACTTGGATCATGGCAGTGGGCCGTTCCGTTCACTTCGATCGCAGTCGCCCGATCGCCTGTTGCGCCCATGACCCACCAGGAGAAAGTGTCCGCGTCTCCTCGTAAAGAGCCCGCGTACCGTCACGATCTCCGTCTTCCTCCAGGATTTGGCCAAGCTTGAAGCAGATCTCGGCACGGGTTTCCGGGGAAATATCCAGCTTGTCCAAGCGCCCGTGCAGAAAACCGAAATCCTCCCGCGCCTTGGGCCTGCGCTCGAACATCTCCGGCAGGGCGAGACTGTTATTGGCCCGGACCATGCGTACGATGACATTGTCGGGCGCCTCGCGTATCGCCCGGTCGATCAGGGCAATGCCCTTGTTTGCCTGACTCACTTTTGTTACCACATTCCAGGAGTCACGGGCCACCATGGTCCGGGCAGAACCATGACAGGCCATGACCTCGTAGTCGGTGGGCGCGATATCGAATGCTTTTTTCAACCACTTATCGGCCTCTTTCGATGCCCCGCCGACCTCGAGTACGGAGAGGTTGTGCCAGGCAATGCCGAGTCGTTTGAGGCGTTCGGTCTCCTTGATGGCTTGACCGGCGGCCTCGACATTGGCGATCTCCGTTTCCAGGACCTGTCGGTCCATGGCTCCGGCCAGTTCATCGAGGGGCAGTGGGTCACTGCCTGCCATCGCCATCATCGGCAGAAAAAACAGTATAAATAGCCATTTCTTCATAACGTAATCCTATATTGAGATTGGAATGGTCCCTGATGCAACCAATGGCCGCACCGCAACCTGGGATGCGGGAAATGTGTCGTAGGGGCGAAAAATTTTTCGCCCCTACCGGCCTACGAGTATCCCATTTTCTCCAGGATCTTCTCCGCCAACTGCTCCATATTACTGCTTTGCAGATCCAAAATGGAAAGGTTCACACTGGTGTTGGACTCCACCGCCCCCCTGAGTTCCATTCCCATGAGGGAATCGAGCCCCAGATTACTCAGAGGAGTTGCCGGATCGAGGCCTTCTTCCGGCAGACGCATAACCTGAGCCGTCAAGGCAACGAGCAATTTCACTACGTGCGCTACACGCCCTTCTTCGTCCAGATCCTGCAGGGCGTTTTTCAGTGCCAGCACGAGGGCCCTGTGCTCCGTGAAGACGCCATCGGCCAGATGCCGGTAACGCAGGCCAACCGCAGGCGCGGCATTGGTCTTGAGCCAGGACTGCCAATCGATGTTCATGAGGCCAAGCTGCGCCTGTTTGCCGCTCATGGCGCTGCGCAGCGCGAGATCCAGCATCTCCATGGCCTCGCTCCGGGTGAAGCTTCCGATGCCATAGGCCTCCAGCAGGTCTTCCAGTTCCTGTTTTGCCACCATGCCCACATCGGCCAACATCCCCCAGTTGAGAGAGAGTCCGGGCAAACCCCGGGCGCGCCGGGCATGGGCAAGTTGGTCCAGGAAGGCGTTGGCGGCCACGTAATTGCCCTGTCCGGGGTTGCCGGTAAGCGCGGAAAGAGAAGAAAAGAGCACGAAACAATCCAGGGGCAGGTCCAATGTGTGCCGGTGCAGATACCAGGCACCCATGGCCTTGGGTTGCATGACCGTGCACAGACGCTCGGGGGTGAGATCCGTCAGCATGGCGTCATCCAGTACCCCGGCGGTGTGGAAGACCCCGATAAGGGGCGGATGTTTTGCCTGAATTTCCCGGATGAGGCGCTCCATGTCCTCTTCCTTGCCCACGTCGGCTGCTTCGACCCGGACCGAGACGCCTTTCGCCTTCAAACCCTTGACCGCATATTCCGCCTCCGGGGTGGCCGCCCCGCGTCGCCCGACCAGGACCAGGGACTTGGCCCCCTGATCCGCCAGCCAGAAGGCCAGGGTGATGCCGAAACCGCCGAAGCCACCGGTGACGAGGTAGCTCCCGTCCGCGCGGATGATGTTTTCCCGGCGTTTCTCCGGCAGCGCCTCGAGCGTTTCCGCCGCGCCGATCTCCAGAACGACGCTCCGGCCGCGCGCGGCCTCCAGGGCATCACTGACTTGCCCGGCCCTGAAGATCGGGATATCCAGGGGCTGGAGATCCCCCCGCTCGAACCCGCTGGCTACCCGGTTCAAGAGTTCCTGGAAGATATCGGGTTCCTGGGTGCGCAATCCCAGGACATCCACGGCGTGTAGCGTGACGTTTTGATGGCGGGACAACACATGCCACTGCTCGAAGGTCCTGTTGAAGTCCACGAAGCGCCCGAAGGGGCCAAGCAACAGCAGACTTTTCTGCGCCGCCTCCCCGTCCAGGGTATTGAGGACCACCTGGACACCTTTTCCGTCGGTGAGATCCGAGATAGCATCCGCGAAGTCCTCCAACGGCAACACCTGATCGGCCCTCAGAGCGCGCAGCGCCTCGGCTTTCGCCTCATCGGCATAAGTGGCGAACACCCTTGCACCCAGGTTGCGGGCGACCTGGACGGCGGCCAGATCCATGCCGTCCCCGTTAGGGTGGATAAGCACTCGCTCGCCTCGCTTCAAGGCGGCAACGTCTTCGAGGGCGTGGAGCGCGCCCGCGAAGGGCAGCAGGGAGGCGGCGCGTAGGGGCGAAAAATTTTTCGCCCCTACTACATTTTTCGCCCCTACAATATCCGTCTCCGAAACACCCGTCCGTGCAACCGCATCGGAGACAGCGGCGGTTTCCCGCCGCTTGGCCAGAAAGCGGCGGATGCGGTTCGTAAACTGGCGAAATCGGCCCCCTCCGTCAAGCGCGCCTGCTTGTGACAGTGCCTCGATGAATTCCTCGGCGGGGAGCACGACATGGCTTGCCAGTTGTTTGACGGGAAGGAGACCCAGGAAGGCGGAACCGGGCGCGCTGCTCGTCATCTGCCTACCGCTTGCCGCAATCAGCGTTTTTTCCCGGCGCCGAAGCCCTCCCGGCGGAAGGATGGCGTACCCCACATGGATCGCCACCTGTCCGCGCTCGGCGGTTTTCTGTTCTGTCTTGCGCCATTGCCAAGACTGTGCCCCCCATTCGCCCGCTTGCCGCTCCAACACGAAGGCATCCGCACCCTGGAGCGCGACGGGTTCCATCGAGGCCGGGTCCGCAGGCCCTTGGAGGTCTTCCAGCGTGCATGCCTCGAGCCGATAGCCCAGGCGCTGACCTTCGCCCCGCAGGGCGACCTCCAGCTCCACACCATCGCAGAGGAGCTCCTCCACCAGGGCGTCGGTCACCGATCCTGCCTCGGCGGGGAGATCGATGAGGCAGCAACGGGTGTAATAGTACTGCTCTCCCGAAATAACGCGCCCAAGACCAACGAGACTGCCCTGGGCTATGGCGATGGCATCGGACGATGGGTCGGATGGGTCGCCCAGGGACTGGGCATTTTGCGTCAGCACAAAGAAACGAATCCGGTTGTTGCCCTCGTTGTAGGCATCGTAGACCATGCGGGCGCAATACATTCCATCGATCACCGCCAGACTTCCATCGGGGTCGCGGGATTCATCGCAATCCATGCCCCATCCATATACGACGCCTTGGTATTGGACGAGTGCTATTCTTTCCGCTAACGTCCGCATGTCTTCGAGATGCTGTCCACGCAGGGTAAAGCGCCCCTCGTCCTCCGAAAACCCATCACCCTGGAGGACGCGCGTGACGGTGATGCCTTCCTCCGCCTCCAGGCGTTCGGCCAGTCTGTCCATGCGTCCGCCCCGATCCATGAAGAGGAGCCAGCGCCCTTTGAGTTGCCGTTCCGTCAGGGCGGGCAGTTCTTCCCAGTCGACGCGGTAGATCCAGTCCACAAGGTTTCGGGATTCGGATTGCCCACCCATGGCGCCAATTTCGCGGAGTTGGAGATCGCGGACCTCCACGGAGCGATTCCCCTCTTCGTCGAAGAGATCGAGATCGGCCCAGATATCGCCTTCCTCCCGACGAGTCAGGCGTCCGTGTACCAGGAATTCGGGACCGGGATTTCCATAAAAGCGCAGCCGCCCGATGGAAACGGGCATGAAGCTGCTGTCATCCCCCTCGTCCAGGATGCCGAGCAGAGACTGGAAGGCAACGTCCAGCCGGGTGGGATGCAGGCGCCAGGTGGTTCGTTTCGCGCCATTTCCGTCCGGTGATTCGGAGAGCGCGTCGAGACCGGGATCGGTAACGATGCGCGCCAGGACCTCCTCGTGTCCACGCCGGATCTCCCGAATTCCCCGGAACGCTTCACCATACTCCATACCGCGTTGCTCGAAGCGCTCGTACAGGATGGAGACATCGATAGATTCCGGGCAACAGCGCTGCATATGGGGTACGTCGAGAGGCTTGGAGGTCGGAGGGGGAATCAACGATAGACGCCCCTCGGCATGCAGGGTCCAGGTGTGACTGCCGATATTGTAGCTGTGAATGGAATAGGTCCGGCGTGCCGGGTCGTATTGGGTGCGCAATACCGGCTCGTTTTTGGAGGTGATAACCAACGCCTGTTGGAAGCGAAGTTCCTCCAGTTCACCGTTCACCTGTCCACCGGCCACCCGCTCGAGTAGAGACAGACCAATCTCCACATAGGCCGCCCCCGGCAGGATCACGAAATTTTGGATCCTGTGTTCCGGCAACCAAGGCAGGTACTGCCCATTGACGGGCTGCTCCCAGGCCATTTCAGGGGTATTGATCCGGTGACCCAGCAAGGGGTGATCGTTGGGATCCCCCAACCGGTCGAAACGGGATTCCTCGCTCTCCAGCCAGTAGGTTTGGCGCTGCCAGGGGTAATGGGGCAGGCGGACAAACCGGCCGCCTTCGGGATAAAGCGCGGACCAGTCGGGCACGCAACCCATGGTGTAAAGGTCGCCCAGCGCCCGATAGAAGGTATCGGATTCGGGTTTCTTGCGCTTCAATGAAGCAACCAGCTGCGCCTTTTTCTTGACGGCGATCAGGTTTTCCTTGATGGCGACGGCCAGCACCGGATGGGGCCCTATTTCCAGAAACAGGGTGTGCCCCGCCTTGGCAAGGGACTGGATGACCTTGTCGAAACGGACCGGTTCGCGGATATTGTCGCACCAATAGGTAAGGTTGTGCTTCGGCCGCTCCACCAATTCTCCCGTCACGGTGGAGTAGAGCGAACCGCTTGGCGCGCGCGGCTGCAAATCGAGCAGGGCAGGCAACCTTTCGTCTTGCAGGGCATCCATGACAGGGCTGTGATAGGCAAGCTCCACCTGCAGGAAGCGATTGAAAATACCCTGCGCCTCCAGCTCGTCGGCAATCTCCCGCAAGGCATCTCCATCGCCGGACAACGTAACGGAGGTGGGGCTGTTGATGGCCCCGATGGAGATCCTGTGCCGTCCGTACTTATCCAACAGCGGCTCGGCATCCTTTTCCGACAGATTGGCCACCGCCAGCATCTCGCCCTGTCCCGCAACGGTCCTTTGCAGGCGGCTGCGATGGTAACTCACCTTGATGGCGTCCTCCAGGCCGAGAGCACCGGAGACATAGGCGGCCGTGACCTCCCCCAGACTGTGCCCGACTACGGCAGCGGGGACGATACCCTTGGAGCGCCAAAGGGCATCCAGCCCCGCCTGCAAGACAAAGTTGGCCGGCTGCGCAATGTCGGTTTGCGTAATGCGCGAATCCTTCTCATCCCGGCCCATCTCTTCCAGGATCGACCAGCCGGCGATCCTTTTGAAGATGGCCTCGCACTGCTCGGCCATCTCCCGATAGACGGGCTCCGATGCCAGGAGTTCCCGCCCCATGGCCCACCATTGGGGTCCCATGCCGGTAAATACGAATACCGGTTTTTCCGGCGCCTGCCCCAGGGAAAGACGTCCGTTGGGAAGGTGACCACCCTTACCATCGGCGAAGAGCGCCAGCTGTTCCAACAAGGCATCCCGGTCCTTGCCCAATATCGCCAACCGAAAATGATGATGGCTGCGGCGAGTGGCGGCAGACCAGCAGATGTCCTGTAGATCGAGTTCGGGGGTTTCCGTCAGGAAATCGTGATAGCGCCCAGCCAGGGCCCGCAGGGCTTGATCGCTGCGGGCGGAGAGAGGCAGGAACCAATGGCCCTGATGATCTGTCAGGGCCGAGTCTTGATCGGGCGTCGGGAGATCGATCCCCTGCAAAATAGCGTGGGCGTTGGTGCCGCCGTAGCCGAAGGAGTTGACGCCCGCGAGCGGTAACTCCTTTCCGGGTTCGTTGCCCTGGGGCATGGATTCGAGCTTACGCGGCAGGCGCAGCCCCAGTTTCTCGAAGTCGATGCGCGGATTGGGGATTTGCAGATTGGCCACCGGCGGGATCTGCCTGTGATGCAGACACAGCGCGGTCTTGATGATACCCGCAACGCCCGCAGCGGCCTCCAGATGACCCACATTGGCCTTTACGCCACCGATCCAGCAGCTGTTGTCCGGGTTCCGGTCCTTTCCGATGACTTCCCCCAGCGCGCCGCATTCCTTGGGGTCCCCCACCAGGGTGCCGGTGCCGTGGGCCTCGAAATAGGCGATCTCATTGGGTGAGATCCCGGATCGCTCGCACACCTGGCGGATCAGGGCGGCCTGGGCCTTTTCATTGGGGACCGTGATGCCGTCGGTGCGCCCGTCCTGATTGACGCCGGTGCCGCGGATGACGGCATAGATACCATCCCCATCGCGGCGAGCGGCAGACAGCGGCTTTAGCACCACGACGCCCGCGCCTTCCCCGCGTCCGTAACCGTCGCCACGAGCGTCGAAGCTCTTGCTGCGTCCGTCTCGGGCCAGGAACTGACTCTTGCACATGGCAACAGGCGTTTCCGCGTGGTACATGATGTTGACGCCGCCTGCCAGGGCGAGTTCGGATTCCCCCGCGCGAATCGATTGGCAGGCCTGATGCAGGGCCACCAGAGAGGAGGAGCACGCGGTGTCCAGGGTCATACAGGGGCCACGCAGGTCCAGCACATAGGCGATGCGCGCCGAGAGAATGGTATGGGTAAAACTTACCGCGCTATGGGTATTCAACAGATGGCGGTTGAGGACGCTGGTGGCGGCGGACATGTGATCCACGATGAATCCGCCCATGAACACCCCGGTGGCGGAGCCTGCCAGTTGTTCGGCTGGGAGCCCGGCGTCTTCCAGGGCCTCCCAGGCAACTTCCAGGACCAGACGCTGTTGCGGGTCCAGGCTTTCGGCCTCCCGGGGAGAGATCCCGAAAAAGAGCGCATCCATCCGGTCGATGGGTTGACGCAGATAAGCACCGTGCCTGACGTAGGTCTTGCCCGGTTTGTTGGGGTCCGGGTCGTAAAAGCGCCGCACGTCCCAACGATCCGGAGGGACCTCGACGATGCCGTCGCGTCCCTCGCAGAGCATTTTCCAAAAGGCCTTAATGCTTTCGGCTTCACCAGGGAAGCGACAGCCCATGCCGATAATGGCAATGGGCTCCGGAGTTATTTTCGCTTTACTCGACATTTACTCGACCTTTATACATCGTATTTTTGTTTTTCGAGAAGGCAGAATACCCGCTAATCCTCCACCCAACGCGGAACCAACGTATTCTCGACCCCCAGATGGTCGAGAATACGCGCCACCACGAAATCCACCATGTCTCCAACGGTCCGTGGCCTGTGATAAAAACCGGGACTTGCCGGCATGATGATGGCCCCGAGACGCGCCAGCTTGAGCATATTTTCCAGATGAATGGCCGATAAGGGCATCTCGCGGGTTACCAATATCAGTTGGCGGCGCTCTTTGAGAACCACATCCGCCGCGCGTTCCAGGAGATTATCGCTGGCGCCGCTCGCCACCGCCGATAGGGTAGCACCGCTACAGGGGCAAATCACGAGGCTATGCGGGGCGCTGGAACCGCTGGCCATGGGCGCCGTCCACTCATCGAGACCGAAGACCGCAAGTTGCCCCGGACGGGCGCCATAACGATCGGTCAGTATGGCCCGTATCTCTTCGGGGTGTTCGGGAAGCTCGAGCCCAGTCTCGATCTCCAGGATGATCCGGGCCGGATCGGAGACCACCAACGATACGTTTTTCCCCGCATCGAGTAGCATTTCCAACAATCGTAATCCGTAGCTCCCCCCCGAGGCTCCCGTCATGGCAAGGACGATGCTGGTATTATCGATGCTGGCGTTATTCATGGGCATGGGCAACCTGGCTCCAAAGTGGGGTGTTCGTTTTTGCTCGGCGTTCGGTGTGAATGTTTGGTGTGAATATAACGAAAACAGATGTTCGTTCTCGATCGCGCCGGGTCGGGGATTAGCGACGAATCTTCCGGGACCGAACGCAATTGTCGGTAATGAACCTTCCTTTCAGCCTTTCATTGTAAGCCCATCTTTCGATAGATCCCCTCCACATCCAGGTTCGCTCGCACTACATGGGCCAATCGATCCAGGGCAGGCTCGAGATCGTAGGTGGTCTGCACGGTACCGGCGGGGGCGAGCCCGCGTCGCACGCGCAGATCATCGATGAACCAACGCCGGAAGGCATCATTGTCGTAGAGGCCGTGCAGATAGGTACCACTGATGATCCCATCCTCGGAGGCGAATCCGATGGCGCTTCCGTCCTCCGTTATCATGGCAGGGCACGGATGGCTGCCACTGGTGTACCCGTGATGGATCTCGTAGCCCTTCACGGTGAGACCCGATTGCCGATGATGGGCCGAAACGAGCTTCAATGTCTTGTCCCGCGCCAAAACGGTATCCATGGGCAATAACCCGAGCCCCATTTGCGACACGTTGCCATTGGGATCGATTCCACCGGAGTCGGCCCCACCGGACTCGATCCCATGGGGATCGGCGATGCCATTCCCGAGCATTTGCATTCCCCCGCAGATCCCCATAACGGTGACTCCTTTGCGCGCAAGCGCCATGATTTCCTCGGCCAAACCGGTGTTTTGTAGATATGCCAGATCGCCCGGTACGTTCTTGCTTCCCGGGATGATTACGGCATCCGGCGATCCCAGTTGCCGGGCCCCGCGGATGATACGGAGACAAACATCCATCTCGAGTTCCAGGGGATCGAAATCGGTAAAGTTGGAAATATGAGGAAGGTCGACAATGGCGATCTCCACCTGATTGGCCCCTCTCGATGTGTCTTTATCCATGGCCTTGAAGCTTACCGAGTCCTCTTCGGGAAGACCGAGATCCCGTAGGTAGGGGATGACGCCGAGTACGGGCACGCCGCTGTGATGCCGGACGTATTCCATCGCCTCGGCGAGCAAGGCCTGTTGGCCCCGAAACCGATTGACGATAAACCCAGCCACCAATGCGCGCTCCCGCTCCCAGAGCACCTCCATGGTCCCCACGAAAGACGCGAAGACGCCGCCTCGATCGATGTCGCCCACGATGAGGACCGGCGCGCGGGCGTGGGCCGCCATCCCCATGTTTACGATATCGTGCCGTTTAAGATTGACTTCTCCCGGACTCCCCGCGCCCTCGATGACCATGGCATCGACTTCGGAAGACAGGGAATCATAGGCATCTTTCACTGCTTCGAATGCCTGCGGCTTATACTGTATATATTCATTCACATCCATGTTGCCTATGGGTTTCCCCCGCACGATCACCTGGGATCCGGTCTCCGAATTGGGCTTCAACAACACTGGATTCATGCGCACGTCGGGAGCGCATCGGCAGGCCTGGGCCTGCACGACCTGGGCCCTGCCCATTTCCCCTCCCGCGCGGGTCACATAGGAGTTCAAGGACATGTTCTGGGCCTTGAAGGGCGCAACCCGATAACCATCCTGGAGCAGGATACGGCAAAAGGCAGCGGCAAGAACGCTCTTCCCGGCATTGGAGGAGGTCCCCTGAAACATGATGGCGGGCGTTCGCGGTCTTGCGCGGATGCGTTCTCTTTTTTGGGGGGGGCTATCGAGCGAACGCGCCATGGCGCGGATGAGTCGCTCGTTGTCCTCTTCCGTGCGCACGGCGATCCGGAAATAGCGGTTATTCGGTGCTTCGCCGTCCGTATTTTCATCGTTCAAGCCCTCGTAGTTATCGCACATCCGAATCGCGATGCGATGCGCAAGCAGCTTGCGGGCGAGAAGCGCGGCGTCGGCATTCGGTCCATCGAGGCGCGCCAGCAGATAATTGGCCGCCGAGGGAAACAGCGTGATGTCTCCCAGATCCAGCAAACTTCGATGAAGCCGCTCCCGAAGCCGCGACACCTCGGCGCGGGTCCTGTCGGCATAGACCCGATCCGTCAGGACGGCGGCCCCGACGACCTGGGCCAGGCTGCCCACGGACCAGGGAGGAAGGGCCTCCGAGATACGTCGGACAATCGGCTCGGGCCCCAGGGCGTATCCCAGACGCAGCCCCGGTATCCCATAAAATTTCGTCATGGAGCGCAACACGACGATATTGGGCCGCCCGTACACGGCAAGGCTTGTGTAGCCCGCCACGAAATCGGCAAAGGCCTCATCCACGACGAACAGGGTACGAGGATACCGATCCGAAACCGCCAATAGATCCTCGGTATTGAACATGGCCCCGGACGGATTGCCCGGCTGCCCGACGATCACCATGTCGGCACCGGTGAGTTCCTGGGCGACCCGTTGCCAGTCCACGGCAAACCCGCTCTCCGCATGGGATGCCACAGTGGTAACCTCGAGCCCGGCCCTGGTGGCCGCGGCGGTGTAGTCCATGTAGCTCGGGACCGGGATTATGGCGCGAGTGACGCGGAAATTCTCCAAGGACGACTGGGGAAAGGCGCTTCTGGAAAAGGCATCGGAGGAGCGATTGGAAAAGGCAAAGGGGATCGCATACAGGATCTCCGTGGAACCGTTGCCGCAAACCACTTGCGTCGCCGGGAGAGAAAACACCGAGGCAATCGCCTCGCGCAGCGCCTCGCAATGCGGGTCCGGGTAATGGACCAATGCGCCGACATGACGCGAAATGATTCCCCTGAGACCATCGGGCGGCCCCAATGGGTTGATGCTGGCGCTGAAGTCGATAAGCTCCTCGACCTCGCACCCGGCGAGACGGGCCAGATTTCGAACATGTCCACCGTGCTCGAATTGCATGAAGATTCCTTATCGAAATGAGGGTTTTGTGAAAATAACATCTATTTCCGGCTGTGCATCCTCTCGAGGAAAACCCATCATGGCGAATGCAAACAATCGGCTGGCGGGCTATTGGAAAGTAGACGGGATGATATTCGGTTTCGCATCGATGCTTGCGGCTCGCCAAACACGCACGGCCCGCAACATTTCACGATATACCGATTCGTTCCGCCAGTGCCCGTCTCGCCAGTTCCGGCAGTTCGATGGGAACGAACATGGCCGCCTCGTAGAGATAACCCCCAGGCCCCGATTTGTCCTCATCGAGGATGCGCACCATGTTGTGTTTTGTGGCTTGGGCATCCGGCAATATGGCAGACCTTGCCCAATATCAGACTAGCCGGATTACCATCGTTATCGATGCAGATGACGAAATCTTTCATCGGATAACCTCTTTATCTTGAATTCCTTGCGCCTTGCGTGAAATGTGAACTACGCTTGGTCATTGCGCACAAAGCACAAGCAATACCAACGCCTCGGAAATCTCGCTTGCCGCGCCCATGGTATCGCCGGTTATTCCGCCGATCCTTCGCCAGCACCAATAAACGAATAGTGCCATTGCCAGGACGACGACGGCACCTGCCAAAAGACCCGCGAACCCCAGCAGGAGCCATGCCGCCGTCAACGAGATGACCATGGCTGCCATGGACTCGGCGACCGATTGCCGAATGCTTCGATCGCGATAAAACAGGCTACCCAGTCCATCGGTCCGGGCGGGCGGCAGAAAATCCAGCATGGGCACCATGATTGCGCGTCCCATGACTGGGGAAAGGAATATCGCTTTCATGAGATATCCATCGGGCAAAGAGGCAATGGCGGCCACCTTGAGCGCAAGAATCCCCCCGATGGCGAGACACCCAAAGGCCCCGATGTGACTGTCTCGCATAATGGCAAGGACTCGTTCCCGCCCGTGGTGACTGAAGAAACCATCGGCGGTATCGGCCAGTCCATCCAAGTGAAGGCCACCGTGCACCATGGCGAGCCACCCTGTCAGGAGCACGGCAAGCACCATCGGAGGGAAGACATTCTCCAGCGCCATGCACACGGCCGCCGCCGATAGCCCGATCAGCAAACCGACCAGCGGAAAAAACGCCACGCTGCCGGTTAGATCGCGTTCCGTAGGGAGGCAAGCGCCAGGCAGCGGTATCACGGTCAAGAAACCCAGGGCCGCACACAGTCGTTTCACCGGATTTTCTCCATGGCGCGGTTGTTTTCCATCACCAACCCACTGGCGAGGCTTCGCTTTGGGCAGACAAAGCATAATCCGGCATCGATAAAGCAAAACTGGCATTTTCGTGAAATTCGACGCATTTGCGAAGATGAGCGAAAAATAGACAAACCAGTGAAGCTGCACTGGTCATCATCGCCCACGTCCCTCGAAATCGATACGCGGGTCCACTGCTGCGTACATGAGATCACCGATCAGGTTCATGATGAGCCCAAGCAGGGCAAAAAAATACAGGGTGCCGAAGATCACGGGATAATCTCGCTGGAATGCCGCCTCGAAACCCAGTAGTCCCAAGCCATCCAGGGAAAAGATGACCTCGATGAGTACCGAACTGGTAAAGAGAATATTGACGAAGGCGCTGGGAAAGCCGGCGATAACGATGAGCATGGCGTTGCGGAATACGTGTCCGTAGAGTACACGCCGTTCCGTGAGCCCTTTGGCCCAGGCCGTGAGTACGTATTGCTGCCCGAGTTGATCCAGGAAGGAGTTTTTGGTGAGCATGGTCAGCGTGGCGAAGCCTCCGATGACCATGGCCAGCACCGGCAGCGTGATGTGCCAGAAGTAGTCGGAAATTTGGCCGGCCAGCGTCATTTCCTCCCAATTATCGGAGGTCAGTCTCCCCAAGGGAAACCAATCCAGGTAACTCCCCCCGGCGAATAACACCAACAAAAACACGGCAAACAGGAAGCTCGGAATGGCGGTACCGATGACCATGGCAAAGCTGGTCCATACGTCGAAGGGACTGCCATCGCGAATCGCCTTGGTGATGCCGAGAGGCAGGGAGATCAGGTACACCAGCAAGGTGGTCCATACCCCCAGCGAAATGGATACCGCCATCTTGTCGAGTACCAGATCCATAACGGCACGATCGCGAAAAAAGCTATCCCCGAAATCGAATAGCAGATAGTTTTTCATCATTTCCATGAAGCGTTCATGCATGGGCTTGTCGAAGCCGAATCGTTGCTCCAGTTCCCGGATGAAGTCCGGATCGAGACCCTGTGCGCCTCGATAACGGCTGTCGATATTACCCTGAGCAGGATTCGCGGCGAGTTGTCGGGTCTCGCTGGTGCTGGTCTGGGTGACGCGCCCGATAATATCGGTGCCCTCGCCGGTCAATTCGGCGATTGCCTGTTCCACCGGACCACCCGGAGCCAATTGGATTACAACGAAATTGATGACCATGATGCCGAGCAGGGTCGGCACGATGAGGAGCAATCGGCGAATGATGTATGCGGTCATGTTGAGTCGGTAGCCTGTGGAATGGAGGTAGTGAAGGCGGATTTATTCTAACCCTTCACCAAATCGAAGCTGAAGCGGTAGATTCCATCTATATGATGAACAAGCGGTCTGGCCAAGCTTCGTCAGTTCTTCTTGAGTGGGTTTCCCAGTGAGTTGAGTTTATGAGTCGAGTTGGTGATGGGTGCAGATGGTTTGTGTTACTGTTCGATCATTTCTTGCTGTTTGGGACTGTGTCGATTCATCGTTTTTCGCTTTTCGCATCGGGCATCGGGCATCGGGCATCATGGCTCGATGGACGCCAGTTTTCGGCTGGGGAATGGAATTGCCGTAAAGGTCGGATCAAGGCTGGAACCGTAATTCGGTATGGGAAGATCGAGCATGAGAAGACTGCTCGGAGAACATGCTGGCGCTTCGCGCCAAAATCGAAGCGGGGTAAGTCTTGGCGCACGTACCGGTTTTCTCGGGATCTTTGTTTTTCCGACACCTTGAAAAATCGCGGATTGTCGAACAATGGGATATTTCTTTCAACAGCTCATTAATGGCTTTACGTTGGGGACGATCTACGGGCTGATCGCTATCGGTTATACCATGGTGTACGGCATCCTCGGCATGATCAATTTCGCCCACGGAGAGATCTACATGATCGGGGCATTTCTTTCGATACTATGCTTTACCCTATTGAACATTGTCGGTATTGCGTCGGTACCGATAGCGTTGGTGATCGTATTGATTGTCGCCATGACCTTTACCGCTGCGTACGGTTGGACCCTGGAACGGATCGCTTATCGACCATTGCGGCGCGCCCCAAGACTGGCCCCGCTGATTTCCGCCATTGGCATGTCCATATTCCTGCAGAACTACGTACAGCTATTGCAAGGCGCACGTGTCAAGCCATTGCAACCGATTATTCAGGGAGGTTTCGTTCTATACGAAGACGCGGGGTTCGTGGTTCAGGTAAGCCACATTCAGATTTTCATTTGGGCCGTGACCATTTTTTTGATGTTCATCTTTGCCGCGATCATTTCACGGACCGCCCTGGGACGTGCGCAACGCGCATGTTCCGAAGATCGGGAAATGGCCGCGCTACTGGGCATCGATGTGGATCGCACCATTTCCATTACCTTTATCATGGGCGCGGCCCTGGCGGCAGTTGCCGGGGTAATGGTAACGCTCTACTATGGTGTCGTGGACTTTTTTATTGGTTTTCTCGCGGGATTGAAAGCATTTACCGCGGCGGTGTTGGGTGGTATCGGCTCTATCCCGGGCGCCATGTTGGGAGGACTGATCCTTGGGTTCGTCGAGGCATTTTGGTCCGGTTATTTCTCGACGGAATACAAGGATGTCGCGGCGTTTTCGATTTTAGTGTTGGTGCTGATATTCCTGCCGACGGGTTTGTTGGGACGCCCGGAGGTGGAAAAGGTATGAGTGTCGATCCGGTTTCCTTCTGTTCCCCACTTGCCTTGGTAGTTAGTTCTTCGGAGACATAATCCTGTTTGGCGTAGACGTTCGATATCGAAATGGTATAAGAATCCGAAAGATCCTGGTGACAGGTCAGCGATCACCGATTATTACGATTCGGACGAGAAGTGTCTGGTTTCGTTCCTACACCACCTAACCCGGTAAAGCCGGAACCAAAATTCCATCGCATGGAGGACATGTTAGCGCTTCGCGCCAAG
>CAZSVE010000038.1:0-28242 GCA_964610175.1 uncultured Thiotrichales bacterium | reverse complement strand
GAGTTTACTTGGTTATTAAAATCACATTACCCACACGATTTGATGAATAGCCTCCCATTATTTGTTAGAAGAAACGACCTGTTAAATACTTGCTTAGCTAGAAAAGGATTTTCTTCTAAGGACGAGATAGAAAATTGGTATGCTATAAATTTCTTGGAAAAGAGAGCCGGAGCTGGTTTCTCCGGTATATTGGCATTTTTCCTTCCAGTAATAACAGGAGTTTTAGTTAACGCGCTTAGTAAACATCTGTAGCTAGAACGAGCTATTGAGCGACAATCAAATATATTAGAGTCTAACGATCACGAATAAATATCATGCCGGAAATAAGCAGATTCCTCGGAACCATAATTTACATGTATTTCAACGAACACAATCCTCCTCACTTTCACGCGGAATACAATGAATTCAATGCTTCGATCTCCATCGAAACGTTGGGCCTGATTGAAGGCAAACTTCCATCCAGAGTAATGAGTCTGGTAGTGGAGTGGGCGCAAGAACACCAAGATGAGTTATGGAAAAACTGGGACAGCATCCGAGAAACAGGAGAGTTTTCTAAAATAGAACCATTGGTATGAATCGAGGCTATAAGATTATGTTGGCTATCAATGAGGCAAAATATATTGGTGGTTATCGTATCCGTATATTATTCAATAATGGCAAAGAAGGAATTGCAAATCTTGAAAAAATCATACTCGACGATACAAGACCGATATTCTCGGATCTGAAACAAAGATCCAAATTTAGTGCCTTCAAACTGGAACACGGCACGGTTATTTGGCCAAATAACCTGGATTTAGCGCCGGAATATTTGTTCTATTCAGCGTTCAAAGATAATGATGATTACCGGGAAAAATTCAGGCAATGGGGATACAGTGAGTAAAACATGCCCGAAATCGACAAAACAAAAGAAGAAATAGGTTGGCTAAAAGTCACATTCGCCCTATCGGTCGTTATCGATACCTCGTTGATTGGCTGGATAGCGCAGAATTCTTACAAAGCACCCGTTCCTTTTCTTCTTTTAGTTATTTTTATGGTCGCCATGATTACATGGGCAATCATTGAGACCAACCGCCGCGCATACAAAAAAATCAGCAGATTAGGAGAACTTTAATGGATGAAATGCTAATACGTGAATTGCTCGTCTTTTTTGCGGTTTTGATATTCATTGTTGGGATGGGGATAGTGATCAAGGAGATTCTTGAACACAAATAAACTTCACTTCGCATTTAATCAGAGGGGGAATTATCGAGGTCAACCGCCGTGCATACAGAAAAATCCGTGAATTAGGAAACATACAATGAATGAACTTCTAATCAATGAATTAATCGTTGTTTTTATGATTCTGGTATTTGCCGTCGGCATGGGCATCGCCATCAAAGAGATGCTGAAAGACGAATAAATTCCCTGAAAACCTAGCAAGGCTTCGCCTCGGACCAATGAACCGTAATCCTGCGCTATTAAAGAACCGTTAAAACTCATTTGTGAAGCCGAGCGGAAAATAAATAACCCGTGCCCTTACCAACCCCATGCGAAACCGATCCGACAACGCCTCCACCTCCCTGGAGAGTTTCATTCTCCCGCTCCTCGCGGAACACGAGCAGGCTGGCCTCATGCGCGCCCGTCCTGTATTCGAAACGCCCCAGGGCGTTACCGTTCGCATCGACGGACGGGAGTATCTCTCGTTTTGCAGCAACGACTATTTGGGGCTTGCCAATGACCCGCGAGTCATCGAGGCCTTCCAGCGCGGCACGGATCGGTACGGCGTCGGCAGTGGCGCGGCCAGCGTGGTGGCCGGACATTACCGCTCCCACCATGCCCTGGAGGAGGAATTGGCGGATTTTACCCAGCGCGAGCGGGCGCTGCTGTTTTCTACCGGATACATGGCCAATCTCGGCATCGTTGCTGCCTTGCTTGGCCGCAATGACGAGGTATTCGAAGACCGACTCAATCATGCCTCCCTGTTGGATGCCGCCATCGCGTCCCGGGCGCGCCTCGTGCGCTATGCCCACGCCGATCCGGCGGCGCTACAGACGGCACTAGCCAATAGCCGAGGGAACAATCGGGACGGACGAAAACTGATCGTGACCGATGGGGTGTTCAGCATGGATGGGGATACGGCCCCGCTCCCGGATCTGGCCGCCGCCGGGCGAGAACACGATGCTTGGCTGGTGGTGGACGATGCCCATGGCATCGGCGTGCTGGGAGCGAATGGGGGGGGAAGCCTTGCCCACTTCGGGCTTGGGGTCGACCAAGTCCCGATACTGATGGGCACCCTGGGCAAGGCCCTGGGTACCTTCGGGGCCTTTGTCGCCGGCAACCACGCCATAGTGGAATACATCCTGCAAAAGGCGCGTCCTTTTATCTACACCACGGCATCGCCCCCAGCCCTGGCCGAGGCGGCCCGTGCGAGCCTCGGGATCGTGCGCCAGGAAGCTTGGCGACGAGACCACCTGCGGGAACTGGTGACGCGGTTTCGCGCTGGCGCCAATCGCCTCGGTCTTTCCTTGTGGGAGTCCGAAACCCCCATCCAGCCGGTTTCGATCGGGGATACCCAACGCGCCATGGCCATCAGCGCCACGCTTCGCGAACGGGGGTTTTTCATCCAGGCCATCCGACCGCCGACGGTGCCACAAAACAGCGCGCGCTTGCGCATTACCTTCTCGGCGCTGCATGAAACGGAGCAGGTGGATAGGCTGCTGGATGCGTTGTCGGATGTGTTTGGATGATTTTTCGTCGATCGTCGAGGTGACCGGCGAAGAATCGCCTGATCGAGTCTGTCTTCCGGGGTATGGTTATTCTCGGAAATGTCAGTTTCCCGACTATTTCAAGAGGAGCGATTAGAAAGGAGTGCAATTCTCAAAGAGGGGGGATGCGTTAGTCATCTATAGAACGGGGGATGGAAAAGGTTCTGCGGAGTATAGATCTGTTGCAACATCTTTATGCATGGTAGATGAAGTAAACGTGAGAAATGACTTCAGGACACTTTCTGAATTCATTTCTTATTGCCTGCCACGCAGCGTATTTACCGAAAAAGAATTAACGGATTACTTTACGACTTGGAAACAAATGTATGTTATTAGAATGACTTATAATATTGCGCTAACAACAAGAATTATAAGAAAGAGACTCATTGAAGAAGTGGGATTATCAAGAAGTGGTTATTGGGGATTCATGGAGCTAACATCATATCAGCTTAAGAAAATTGCAAGCCTTGGGGGTATCGATGATAGCCTTATTCTCAATTAAGCCGGAATATGTGGAAAAGATATTTTCCGGAGAGAAAAATTACGAATATCGGAAGTCGCTGTTCAAGAATGACGTAGAAAAGATAGTTATATATTGCACCAAACCCGTAGGGATGATCGTCGGCGAATTCGATGTCGGAGAAATTCTTGAGGATTGCCCGACAAAAATATGGGGGAAAACAAAAAATAATTCAGGGGTTTGCAAAGATTTCTATAAAGACTACTTTAGTGGTAGAGATAAAGGATATGCAATAAGCATTGGCCCAAAAATACGCTATGAGAAATCCATAAATCCGTATGAGATTTTTGGCTCATTTACTCCGCCGCAATCATTTTGCTATTTAACAGAGGAACGTTATCGTGAGTGTCTGGAAGTGGCATCCATCTGACTCGAATGTTTATAGACATAAAACCATTGAGGAACTTAGGTGACCCTACACAAAACCACACCCAACACCACCTCACCCCTCACCACAATCCACGGCTGGGGCCTCAACGCCGCAGTATGGGATGACATCGGCGACCGTTTGAAGACCGGCTACGCTTTCAACGCCATCGACTTGCCCGGCTTCGGGAAGAGCCCAATGCTGGCGGGAGAATATACCCTGGCGGCGCTCGCCGATGCGGTGGCCGAGGCGATGCCATCACCATCGGTGCTCATGGGTTGGTCGCTGGGAGGGCTGGTTGCATTGGAAGTGGCGCGCCGCCATCCGGAACGAGTCGATGCATTGATAGTGGTGGCATCCGGTCCTCGTTTCACCGAGGCCGAAGACTGGCCCTACGGGGTGGCGCCGGATGTCCTCGATGCCTTTTCGGAGACGGTTGCCGAGGACCCGAAAACGGCGCTACAACGTTTTCTTATTTTGCAGGCGGGGCGCACGGATCTCGGACGTGCCACCGTGAAGAAACTCAAACCCCTGTTGTCGCGTTACGGCCTGCCGAATCGGGATGCGCTGGAAAAAGGCCTCGTATTGCTTCGGGAAACGGATTTTCGCCACGTGATGGATGAGATCCGATGCCCAGTGCTTTTTATCTTGGGAAGCCGCGACAACCTTGTTTCTCCCGCTGTCGTGGCAGACCTGTGGAGACTTTGCCCTGGCTGTCGCATGGCGGTCATAGATGGTGGCGCCCATGCGCCCTTTATCTCTCATCCGGTGGAATTTCTAGAGGTGTTGATCCCTTTTCTCGGGGATATTCATTGACCTTATATCCGTCGATCTTTCCGTGATCGTTTTTTTATGGAGGTTTGATAGAGACAAGATGTTCGCTCAATCCGTATGTGAAAATTCTTTCGAGTTCGCGGTAAGCCCCCACGCGACCAATAGCGTTCATGTAGACAAACGTAAGGTGCGTGAAAGCTTCGACCGCGCGGCCCCTCGCTACGATGAGATCGCCGAGTTGCAACGGACCATCGGCGATCGCCTGCTGGCGCATCTGGACCCGGTTCGGTTGCAACCCGATACCGTGCTGGACATGGGCGCGGGGACTGGATATTGCCTCCCTCCCCTGGAAGACCGTTATCCCGAAGCACGTATCGTCGCCTTGGATTTGGCGGAAGTCATGTTAAAGGAGGTACGGATCAAGGATCGGATTTCCGGGAAAGGCGTTTTTATCTGCGGTGACGCCGAGCAACTGCCTCTGCGAAATGACAGTATCGATTTGCTGTTTTCCAATGTGGCGGTTCAATGGTGCAATGATTTGGAAGGCACCTGCCATGAATTCGCGAGGGTTTTGCGTCCGGGGGGGCTCATCGCCTTTTCCACCTTTGGTCCGGATACCCTTTGGGAACTTCGCGATAGTTGGGGACAGGTAGATGTCGACAGCCACGTAAATACCTTTATCGACATGCACGATATTGGAGACATACTGGTGCGCACCGGGTTCACCGGAGTCGTAATGGACAGGGAAGAGATCATCTGCACCTATGATAGCGTTCGTATTCTGATGCGGGATCTCAAAACCCTGGGTGCCCACAACGCAACGTCGAGTCGCCACCGTGGCCTGACGGGGAAAAGACATCTCCAGTCCATGTTGAATGCCTATGAAGGTCATCGCAAGAATGGCCGCATTCCGGCAACCTACGAGGCTATCTATGCCCATGGGTGGTTGCAGAAAACCCGATAGAAAAGGCCTCCTCGAAAAGCGCACGGCCAAGCTCTGCCGAGATCGAACAAGGCACTCGTAAAAATAACTGTCAGTTAAAGCTTTTATTGAGGTAATCGAAACCATAGGATCGGATAAATCGAATCCGGAAGATCTCCGATCCACGCCCCAGGGAAAGGCGGCATTTTCGAGGAACAGAGAAGAACAAACGAAGCTTCGTCTCGAACCGACGTGATTCGTCGTAGTAGAACAAAACCAGCGTTTCGTAAAACCCGACCCACTTGCGAAGGCGAGCGGGAAATAAATAAATTACCGAGACACACGAAAATACCGGAATCACGAGTCGCAACCCCGGATCCCGGATCAAGAATCGATGAACACCTGCCAGAATGCTCGAATATACGCCTGAACAATATACCTTTTGGCAGAAAGGCATACTTTTCATTCGATCTGCCATGTTTTTTCTGACGCAGATTATCTCCGTGGTGATTTACGCGCCGATCTGCCTGTTTGCTCTGCCTCTCCCCTTTCCCACGCGTCACCGATTCGTAACGCTCTGGGTTCACCTCAACCTATGGTGTCTGGCAAAGGTTTGTTCTCTCGAATACCAGGTGGAAGGGAAAGAGAACATCCCGAAAACCGCAGGGGTGGTGCTAAGCAAACACGAATCGGCTTGGGAAACCTTCTCATTGCAAGCCGTCTTTCAACCTCAGATATGGGTACTGAAACGGGAACTTTTATGGATTCCGTTTCTGGGATGGGGGCTTGCCGTGCTAAATCCAATCTCTATCGATCGTGATATCGGACACCGTGCCCTGGGGCAGCTCGTCCGGAAGGGTTGCGAGCGCTTGAAGGCAGGTATTTGGGTCATAATTTTCCCGGAAGGTACACGGGTCGTACCTGGCGAAAAGAAGCGCTACTTGAGTGGAGGAGCGATACTTGCCAAACGAGCCGGATGTTACGTCCTGCCTGTGGCGCATAACGCGGCGGACTTCTGGGCGCGCCGCAGTTTTATCAAAAAACCCGGAAGGATACGCATGGTAATCGGTCCTGCTATCGAATCTGAAAACCACAGCATAGCGGAAATCAACACGTTGGCAGAAAAATGGATCGGGGATACGATGAAACGGATTCGAAATTCATGAAAATGGAATGATCAGCGAAGCTTGTGCTCGAACCGATAATTTGTTTGTTTCCCGCTCATCTTCACAAATGAGTCGAGTTTTACAAGGCGCCAATTTTGCTTTACCAATGCCA
Source organism: uncultured Thiotrichales bacterium (assembly GCA_964610175.1). Lineage (GTDB taxonomy): Bacteria > Pseudomonadota > Gammaproteobacteria > HK1 > HK1 > CAZSVE01. The sequence continues at coordinate 21,637 of CAZSVE010000038.1, read as the reverse complement.
AACCATGCCTTGTCGATTCGAGCACAAGCTTCGCCAGGGCATAATTTGGTATTAGTATTAGCAGAGCAAAAATCAGCGTTTCGCAAAACTTGATTTATTTGCGAAGATGATCGGGAAATAAGAAAAATATACCCAGAACGGTTGCCGAAGGTGCGATTGCCGAGGATACCTTACTCATTGCACTGCGGGCGACAAAAAAATGGGATATCTGGTTTTCGATCTTCGGTCTCGCTGATTCATGGGCTTCGAGCCACCGCCTTGTACCACTATTCGTGGATTTCTTGCCTTTCATATACGTTTCTTACAGTCTGGTGGTAACCAATATCAGTATGATCCAGCATAGGTTTATCCGTTTTCGCTCGTTGGGCCAAACCAAGCGTATGCAATCCCTGTCGACAATTGACATCACGGCGCGAATGCCCGCATAAATACAATTGAATCTGGTTGCAGCGCAGCTACGCCAGGAAAGATGGCTTTCGCGGGAGATATCACCTTGAATTCTGCACTACGAGTAGGCGTTTTTGTCGACGCCGAGAATATACGGTTAAACGGTGGTTACCAATTACGCTATGACGTGCTTCGACGATTTGCCGCTCGCGAAGGCGGTACTCTATTGCGCCTGAATACCTACATTGCGTTCGACAAAGAACGCGCTGATACTGACCAGGAATACGCCAAGAAATCCTATACTTACCAACAGATGGTCCGTGATTTCGGATGGAAGATTATCGTAAAGCATGTGCGTAAATATAAAGACGAGGAAGGAAACGTTACAACCAAGGCCAACGCCGACCTGGATCTCGCCGTCGATGCCATGCTCCAGTCCGAGCATCTGGACCACGTCTTGCTGGTGACCGGTGATGGTGATTTTCTGCAGGTGGTCAACGCCATCCAAAACCGGGGGTCCCGGGTGGATTTGCTTGGATTCAAAAATGTCTCTCGGGAATTACAGCGTCAGGTAGATGGGTTCTATTCCGGTTACTTGATTCCGGATCTGTTGCCGTTCCCTTATGAACCGAAGAACGAATGGGGAAAGGCCGGTGCCTGTGTACGAGGGGTCTGTAGCAAGTGGTTTCCCGATAAGGGTTTTGGATTCCTGCGTTACGTCAACCGTATCGATTCCAATTTGTGGGTAACCGATACCCGCGATCCCGCATCCCCTTACGTGAGTGTATTTTGCCACGCCAACGAGTTGGCCGATGGAATCACTGGTGAAAGCCTTCTCAACAGGGAAACGATCCTCGAGTTTTATCTCAAGGAAAGCGGCCTTCAAAAGGGAGACGGAATATCCGCGACCAATGTACGCCTGATACGATAGGTCGTTGATAATCGATGACATTGTATGAATACGACCCATCATCATGACAGGGCATGTACTTGGCACCTTCGGCGCGCCGCCAGCGTATTGCGGATGGGCGGGATCATTGCCTATCCCACGGAATCCGTATTCGGTCTCGGATGCGACCCGCGAAATGGTGATGCGGTACTGCGGCTCCTTGCGCTGAAGAACCGCGATATTTCTCAGGGCCTGATCCTGGTCGCGGCCAGATTCTCTCAATTACGACCCTTTGTCGAACCATTGAATCCCGTGCGTATGCGCGATGTCGAGGCGTCCTGGCCCGGGCCTATTACCTGGACCTTTCCCACACCCTCGACGACGCCCGGTTATCTGACCGGGCGTCATGCTTCCCTGGCTGTTCGCGTTAGCGCCCAGTCCCAAGTCGTGGCACTGTGTAACTGCTTTGGGGGTGCTTTGGTTTCCACGAGCGCGAACTTGAGCAGACGCCCGGCAACGCGAACCGCTCTCGATGTCAGGCGGCATTTTGGCCAGCTATTGGACTATATCCTACCCGGTTCGGTTGGTGGCCGACGCAGGCCAAGCGAAATTCGGGATGGTCTAACCGGGCGTGTGTTCCGGCCCGGCGGATAATTCGTTTATTTCCTGCTCATCTTCGCAAATGAGTCGAGTTTTACAAAAAACACCAGCTTCGCTTTACCCATGCCAAATCGTGCCTTGTCGGTTTGAAGTGAAGCTTCGCAGTCCATTGGGGTGAGCACGCCCGCCAATTTCTTTCATTCTCAGGATCAAGACCATGGCATTTTCTTTATTTCGAAAGAAAAAAGACGAAACAGGTAAAGAAAAGGTACCGGCGCCCCCTTCCCTAGATCCGGATATCGAAAATAAGCCGAAACCCGACCAGGAATCCGAACCCGAACCGAAAAAGCCCAAAAAGTCCGGTATGTTCACGAGGCTCAAGGGTGCCTTGGGCCGTACGCGAACGAACCTCGTAGGTGGTATTTCGGACTTTCTTCGTAACCGTAAAACCGTAGATGACGATCTCATCGATGAAATCGAAACCCTCCTGTTGACTGCGGATGTCGGCATCGATGCCACCGACCGCATTACCAATGATATCGGTCAGCGTTCGAAACGACGCCAGTTGAAAGACCCGGAGGCGATATTCAATGCATTGCGGGAAAATATGCTGGAGATCCTGACGCCGGTGGCCCAACCGCTTAAGATTACCAACAATCGAGATGAACCATTCATAATCCTCGTCGTGGGCGTCAATGGAACGGGAAAAACCACGACGATCGGTAAACTTGCCAAGCGCCTTCAGGCCGATGGGTTACGGGTCATGTTGGCAGCGGGCGACACGTTCCGGGCCGCCGCCATCGAGCAACTCGAAGCATGGGGAAAACGCAACGACGTACCGGTCATCGCCCAGCAGACAGGTTCCGACTCGGCATCGGTGGTCTATGACGCCGTCCAATCGGCACGAGCGAGGCGATTCGACGTGCTCATCGCAGATACCGCGGGCCGTTTGCACACCCAGGCAGGTCTCATGGAAGAGCTGAAAAAAGTACGCCGGGTGATGGAAAAACTCGATGCCAGCGCACCCCATGAGGCCCTGCTGGTACTGGATGCCGGCACTGGTCAAAATGCGCTGGCACAGGCCAAACAATTTCACGAAGCCGTGGGACTCACCGGAATCGTGCTAACCAAATTGGATGGTACCGCCAAAGGAGGGATCATCTTCGCCATCGCTCAGCAATTGCATTTGCCTATCCGCTTCATCGGTGTTGGTGAGGATATCGATGATCTGAGGCAATTCGATGCCGATGAGTTCGTCGACGCCTTATTCGCACAATGATTGCTTTTTATCACGTCTTCAAGCGCTATCCGCAAGGGTTCGACGCGCTACGGAATATAACCTTCGAGATCCCCATGGGGGAAATGGTTTTCCTCACCGGGCATTCCGGTGCCGGGAAAAGCACCCTGCTCCGACTTATTGCGGTTATCGAGCGCTGTACGCAAGGCAAGATCATCGTCGATGGAGAGGATTTAAGCCAGATATCTCGAAGACGCATCCCACGTTTTCGCCGTAAAATCGGCGTGGTCTTTCAGAACCACCACCTGCTCATGGATCGAACAGTATTCGACAATGTAGCACTACCGCTCGTTATTGCGGGACATCCCCATCGGGATGTCATTCGACGCGTCCATGCGGCCCTGGACAAGGTCGGACTGCTTCGCAAGAGAAATTTTTACCCCATCACCCTGTCGGGTGGAGAACAACAGCGGGTAGGAATCGCCCGCAGTGTCGTGAATAGACCCCCTATCCTGCTTGCCGACGAACCCACCGGTAACCTGGACCCGGAACTCTCTCAAGAGATCATGCAGTTATTTCGACAATTCAACCGATTCGGTGTAACCGTGCTGGTCGCTACGCACGATGTCATGCTCATCCAACAGATGAAATGTCGAAAATTGGTACTCCAAAACGGATCCCTCGCTTCACCCCCATTACCTCGCTCGATGGCTGGTTCCACATGATGTCGAATTGCTGTAATGACTGACAACGATTCCTATGCATACAGATGAAAAAGAACCAACCACTGAAGGCCATGATCAGTTGCCGCGCGTGGATTTCTATGTACTCCGTACATCCGGCATTTCCGATATTCCCCGGATGGCATGCTGGATCATCGAAAAAGCCTGGAAGAGCGGTCATCGCATCTTCGTACATACGGGGACCCGATTCACGGCGCATCAAATGGACGATCTGCTCTGGACGTTCCGCGCCGAAAGCTTCGTGCCACACGCCATGGACGCGGAGCACTCCAGCAACGACTCCAGTGATCATCGACACACCGTGGTCATAGGAAGCGGCGCGGATCCCCAGGGCACGCTGGACGTGATGATCAACCTGGGCGATACCGTTCCCCCCTTTTTCCATCGTTGCAACCGCTTAGTAGAGATCGTTTCCGGAAACGCAGCGGATCGAAGTGCTGCCCGGGAACGTTATCGCCTGTACCGCAGTAAGGGTTGCGCCCTGCACACGCATGATCTTTGAGAGTATTTTCCAATTCAAACTGGATCTCAAGCTTGCTGAGTTCATGGTGCATTACACAAGCGGTGCGCCTGCCTGCGACATTCGCCCTACCCGGAATTCGAAAGATTCACCGCAGCGATAAATTCAGCCATCTTGTTCGCGTCTTTGATGCCCTTGACAGATTCCACGCCGCCACTGACATCCACGGCAAAAGGTTTTACCGCTGCAATAGCTTCTCGAACGTTATCGGGGTCGAGTCCTCCGGCCAGAATAAACGGTAGGGTTCCCTCCCGAGGGACCAGTGTCCAATCGAAGATCTCTCCGGTACCACCCCGAGTCCCTTTACGGTATGTATCCAATAGCAGGGCCCTTGCACTGGGAAATCGTTCCGCCCAGGCAGAGAGTTGGACTTCTTTCCGCATACGTACCGCCTTGATATAAGGACGTCCGTACCGCTCGCAATCCTCGGGAGTCTCTTCACCGTGGAACTGCAGGAGATCGATGGGCAGGGTATTCAGGACTTCTTCGACGAGTGCGCGATCCGGGTTCACGAACAAGGCGACCAATGTGACGAATGGCGGTAATGCGGCCGCGATGGTACGTGCTTTGTCTATGGTAATAGCGCGTGGGCTGGGCGGGTAAAACACCAGCCCGATTGCATCGGCACCCAATCGGGCTGCGGCCGATGCATCGCTTGGACGGGTAATGCCACAAATTTTTACTCGAGTACGCAACGATGCAATCGATGTTTTGTGATTTTGGGAGATAGGGGAACCGGGAAATCACCCGAGATTTCAGGTCGTCCCGCCGAGGTCCCCTGTTTTTCCGTATTTATTCTGTTTATTTCCCGCTCAGCTTCGGAAATGTGTCAGGTTCTAAAACGCCGGTTTCGCTCTGCTACGACCAAATCACGCTGCCTCGGTTCCGAGCGAAGCTTCGCTAGAGATGACAGAACCCTCACGGAAAAGTCATGGCTGCCAGGGAGGGAGTGATTTGCGTGTAAGGAACCGGGATCCGAAAGTGTTCCGGGTATTCCACCCCCACCAAATATAATCCTTCCGCCGGAGCCGTTACGCCCCCTCGGGTTCGATCACGGGTGGCCAATATCCGACTGGCCCAGTCGGGTTCCTGTTTTCCCGCTCCGACTGCAATAAGAACCCCGACGATGTTACGAACCATGTGATGAAGGAATGCATTGGCTATGATGTCGATGTAGATGAAGTCGCCGTGGCGGATGATCCGTAGATGATAGATGGTGCGCACGGGACTTTTCGCCTGACAACTGCTGGCCCTGAACGCCGAGAAATCGTGTTCTCCAAGCAGATAATCACCGGCCAACTGCATACGATCGGTGGACAGCGTTCTGCACTCCCATGCGAATCGGGCTCTAAGTAGCGCGGATCGAACCGCCCGGTTCAGGATTTTGTATCGGTAATGGCGGCTGCGAGCGGAAAAACGGGCGTGAAATTGGTCCGGCACATTCCGCGCCCATAGGATGCTTACGTCGCGGGGTAAGTTCGTGTTGGTTCCGTATACCCAGGCATGATTTTTCCGTATTGCCGTGGTTTCGAAATGGATAATCTGGCCTTGGGCATGGACCCCTGCATCCGTCCGTCCGGCGCAAACGGTGTGAATGCGAGAATCGGCGATCCTGGATAGCGCTTCCTCGACGCAATTTTGTACCGTTCTGGTCTTTTTTTGGGTCTCCCAGCCGGAAAAATCGCTACCATCATATTCGATACAAAGTGCGATTTTCAGTCGAGTTTCTCCAATAACTCCCTGGCGATATCCTGATGGGCCTGGCTGCCCTCTTCCAGTACTTTATCGAGAATGTTTCGGGCCCCTTCGGCATCACCCATATCGATGTAGGCCTGCGCCAAGTCCAATTTGGTCTGCATCTCGTCGATAGTGGTATCGGACATATCGGCAAAAGGGAACTCGGGTATTTGTGCTTTGTTATCTTTTTTAGCAGGGGATTCGTGGGAAGTTTCCACGTCGAGGTCGAAACCGAAATCCAGATCCAGGTTCTCGCCTTCCGTGGACTTGGTTTCCGTGACCTTGGCAGGAGGGGGGAGGGGCTCCGAAAAACCCGAATCCACGGGGTCAAACCGTTCCATAGGGGAAGGCGCCTTCGCACTCGATGGTTTCGATGTGGCTATGGATTTTTCATCATCGGTTTTTCTTGCCGCATCCAACTCGATATTCGGTGTAGCATCATCGGTTTCCGAGATGCCCGGCCTGGGACCCAAGGCGGACGATACGGGCCCTTCCATGGGGGAAGCTGTGTCGAACCGGGTTCCCGGACGGGGCGCTTTTTCGAATTTCGATCTTTCCTTTTGCTCCGGCAGTGCTTTCTGAAACGAAGCCTTTTTCGAATCGACTGGCTCCAGGGGTGGAGGTGCACCTGCCCCGTCACCTTCGGAAACCGTGGGCTCGGTTATGGTTCCCCTGGCATTGGTCGACTCCTCGACTTCGGCGATTTCCCTTCGACGACGCAGCCATAATATTCTTCCTCCAAAGAGGATCAATATTCCCCCGATTCCCGCCACGACCACGATGATAACGAGGTCGTTATTATCGATCAGGTCGTTGTCGATGCGGTCCACAACCAAGGCCTCTTCCGATTTGGAGTCAGGTTTGGGATCAAGTTCGGCATCAGGCTCCAAGGCGGCCGTTTCAGCGGTTTCCGCGAAGGAGGGTTTGACTGGTGCCACGGTTTTGGCAGATGCAGATGGTTCCGAGATGACGGAAGGGGAATCCGGCGCGTGTCGTTTCGCCGTTCCTGCTGTTTTTTCCATCTTTGGAGCGGGATCTTCCGTCTCTTCTTCCTTGGAGGTAACCTGAGATGCCGTCAGCGCTTCCAGTTCCGATTCTGTCGGTTGCGGTTCCGCCCGATCGGACTCCAGGGCGATTTTCGACTCGGTTTCCGCCAGTTTCTTCTTTAGCGCATTAATCTCGTCGCTTTGTATCTCCATGAGATGAACGAATTCCTTGATCAGGTCCTCCGCTTCGGTAAGTCGTGCTCGCAGTTCCTTGTTTTCCCGACCCTTGGCATCGATTTCCTCTTTTGCCAGGGCAATCTCGGCATGTAATTTCCTGGTGCCGTCTTTTTCTGTCTGTCCAACCCCTTCCACTGCGGTCCCCGCGCTTAGGATTTCAATTCGTCCGAAACGCTCGGTTTCGGTCGACACACTTTTCGTTTCGGCAGAAGGCAAGGGAGTACCGGAAGGGACCGCTGTGGGATTTGCCGCCAGCTTCTGACGGAAGTTTTCCCAGGCAGTGTGTTGGCGTTTTACTTCTGTCAGCGCTTTGTTTTGAGGGATTGTCGTAGTATTACCCGGATCCGGAATGCGCAAAATACTGCCCGCTCTCAAGGCGTTGATATTGTTTTGTAAAAATGCCTCGGGGTTATGTTGTTGCAGTGCCAGCATCATCTGTTCGATGCTGACGGATTTATTGGGTCGAAGGCGATTGGCCAAGGACCAAAGCGTATCCTGGCTGGCTACAGGGCCGTAGTAGCGAGACGTATCGGCACCCTCGGGTCTTTCATCGACCATGACGGGCGATGTCGTGGGAGGAGCCGTTCGTGTGGTCGCCGATGCGGTCGTCTTCGACGCTGGAGCCGCTGCTGTCGCTGTCACCTCGTCTGCGCTCGCCTCGACCTCCTTGACGACAGTGGAAACAGCGCCCGTGTAGGTTGGTGGATCGAGCAAAAGGGTGTATTCGCGCAGAATTCGGCCTCGGGACCAATTTACTTCCACGATAAAGCTCAAGAAAGGTTCATTGATGGCGTCATCCGTAGTGATTCCGATATGTGCGGTTCCGTCTGGGTTTTGAACGGCCTTGAATCGCAGGCTGCCGAGAATGGGAAGACGTTCCAGATTGGCGCGCGTGAAATGTTCCGTGTCCGCCAGCTTCACTCGAATGGTCTCCATATCGGTCGCTTGCAATGCGCGCAATGGAATGCGGGCATCGAGTGGCTCATCGAGCCCGGATGATAGATCGATATCCGCCAGCGCCAATGCCTGGACACTCGTCGTCGGAATAAACAATAACAGGAAAAGCGTGAGGATCGATTTCCGCATCACGGGGAAGTTCCTTATGTATCTTGTAAGTGCAACATCGAAAATACCCTTTGATCGATGTTCGAAACGTTTCTCACTATAACTTACAAATAGTCTTTTACCAAAATCTCGGCAATTTGAATGCTATTTAGCGCTGCGCCTTTTCGGATGTTGTCCGAGACGATCCACAGATTCAACCCCATGGGGTGAGAGATATCGTCCCGAATCCTGCCGACGTACACGGGATCCGTACTAACCGATTCGGTTACGACCGTAGGGTAGCCACCATCACTACGCTCATCCAACACGGTGACACCGGGAGCGTTCTCCAACAGGGCGCGTGCTTCGCTTGCCGTAATCTTGTCGCGGGTCTCTATGTGAACGGCTTCCGAGTGACCGTGAAAGACGGCTACCCGTACCGTGGTCGCATTTACCCGGATGGTATCGTCACCCAGGATCTTCCTGGTTTCCCAAACCATCTTCATTTCTTCCCTTGTATAGCCGTTTTCCATGAAGACATCGATATGGGGCAACACATTGAAGGCGATTTGCTTCGGATAGACGGTCTGCTCCATGGGTTTCGCGTTCAGCAATGCGATGGTCTGCGCGGCGAGTTCCTCTACCGCCTTCCTGCCGGTTCCAGAGACGGCCTGGTACGTACACACGTTGATGCGTTCGATGCCGACGGCATCGTAGATAGGCTTCAAGGCCACCACCATCTGGATGGTGGAACAGTTGGGGTTCGCGATGATCCCGTGATTCGTATGCCGGACAATCTCTTCGGGATTCACTTCCGGGACCACCAGGGGAATATCATGGTCCCGCCGAAACCGGGACGTATTGTCGATGACGATACAACCTTGCTCTGCCGCGCGTGGCGCGTATTCCGCGGAGACACTGGCCCCGGCGGAAAAGAGTCCGATGTCCACGGAGGAAAAATCGAAATCCGCCACATCGCGTACGGTCAGGTATTGGCCGCGGAATTCCACGCGCTTGCCCACCGAACGGTGGCTTGCCAGGGGATATAGGGTACCGATGGGAAATTTACGTTCGGCGAGGATGGAGATCATGGTTTCGCCAACCAGGCCGGTGGCACCGAGGACGGCGACGTTATAAGGGGGGGGGCTCATTTATTTTGTTTGTTTCCCGCTCAGCTTTGTCTACGAGTCAAGTTTTACAAAGCAATGATCTTGCATTTACCAATGCTGAATCATGCCTTGTCGGTTCGAGGCGAAGCTTCGCTAAAAATTATACGAAAAATCCAGCCAGAATCGGGTCCCGTTCGAGTCCAGGTTTCCCTCGCCATTGGTCACCAAGCTATCGCTTTCCCAGGAATCGATGGGATAGGAGGCCTGGAAATTCGCCGTGAACCGACCCGGCAACAAAAAGCGCAGTCCGGTTCCGACTCCGAGTTCACGTCCCGAACCATCCATGGATGTTGCCGGATGCGAAAATGCCTTGCCGTAATCCGCGAAGAAGGAAACCTGCAATATATCGCCCCAGTTCAGGTTATCGAACGCCGGTTTATCGGCGAAACCGGGCGCGTTCAATCGCCATTCCAGGGAGGCCATGAGGCTGCTGTCTCCCTGAGATTCGAAATTATCGTACGCCCCTGCATCGGCTCCGCTGGTTCCAAAGTGCCCCAAAGGCGAAAGGGAAGCGCCCTCGATAACCGGACCCCGAAGTTCCATCGTATCCCGGTAGCTGGTGGTTTCATTGGTGATCCCGAGTCTTCCCTGAAAACCATGACGCAGATTTCCGGTCCGTCGGCTGAAAAATGTGTAGTCGAGATATGCCTTCGCGATCCTGGATATTCCCGCGTGTTTTTGTTCCGCGCCGGTAGCGAGCGTGTTTTCGGTGTAGTCCGCCCCAACGGATAGATTCTCCGATAGGTGGAATGAAGGGTTCGATGATGATTTCGATAACGGCGAATCCGATAGCGAAAGATTCGGCCACTGGGTAACGGTGGAAGGGGAAGCGTTCACCATGCCGACGCTTGGTAGCGAAAGCGCCATGGCAACCAACATCTTGCGACCATTCCTGGCGAAGCTCCGCCTCGAACCGATAAAGCATGAATTTGCTATCAGCAGAGCAAAATTAGCGTTTTGTAAAACTTGAGTCATTTGCGAAGATGAGCGGGAAATAGACAAAATAATGGACTTTGCGCGCGTCACCGTGGACCCCGCGTGCGAGGGCGCTCCGGTCCATCCGGTATTTCCCCGGCGTATCCGGGTCGATATCCAGGCAAGTATTCGAGCAACACCACCCCGCCGCCATGCGCGCCGGATGAAAACTCCAATTCCGGAATCACTTTCAATGTGGTGTGAATTTTTCATGATCGTCACGAAGTATCCTTGAAGTAACAGAGTATGCTTGAAGCACAAGATACCTGGATAGTTACCCTCCCACCAATACCGCTCACTCGTCCGTTACGCACCCTTCCGAGGCGTCCTTGACATTCTTTATATACTTATAGAGTGTCCCACGTCCCGCCTTGTACGGAGGCATCGTCCACCGAGCGCGTCGCCCTCGAAGCTCCTCGTCATCGAGGTCTACCGTCAAGGTATTGTTTTCGGCATCTATGGTAACCGTATCACCATCGCGAACCAACGCAATGGGGCCGCCTTCCTGGGCTTCCGGCACCACATGGCCGATGATAAAGCCGTGAGAGCCGCCGGAAAAACGTCCATCCGTGATCAACGCCACTTTATCGCCCAACCCCGCGCCCATGATGGCCGAGGTCGGCGTCAACATCTCGGGCATTCCTGGCCCGCCTTTCGGGCCCTCATAGCGAATGATGATCACCTGCCCCGCGCTGATCTCCTTTCGTTCCAGCGCCGCCAGCATCTCTTCCTCGGAGTCGAAGGCCTTCGCGGCCCCTGTGAACCGCAGACCCTCCTTGCCCGTTATTTTCGCTACCGCCCCACCGGGCGCCAGATTCCCTCGCAGGATCTGAATGTGCCCCGTCGGCTTCAGGGAATTATCCAAAGAATGGAATACATCCTGTCCTTTTTCAAGGTTTGGGACATTTGTCAGATTTTCGGCAACGGTGTGACCGGTGACGGTAAGGCAATCCCCATTCATCAAGCCATTTTGCAACAGATATTTCATTACCGCCGGAACGCCGCCCACCTTGTGCAGATCCTCCATCACGTAACGACCGCTCGGTTTCAAGTCCGCCAGAAACGGTACCCGGCTGCTGACGGCCTGAAAATCGTCGATCCCGAGATCCACCTCCACGGCACGCGCCATGGCGATCAAGTGCAGTATCGCATTGGTGGAACCGCCCAACGCCATCAGGATAACCATGGCATTCTCGAAGGCGTCCCGGGTCATGATGTCTCGGGGCTTGATATCCCGCTCCAGGAGATTGCGGATCACCGCACCCGCTCGATAACACTCATCCAGCTTCTCCGCTTCCACTGCCGGGGTAGAACCACTATAGGGCAACGACATGCCCAGGGCCTCGATGGCCGATGCCATGGTATTCGCGGTGTACATACCCCCGCAGGCCCCCGGCCCCGGACAGGCATTGCGAACGATGGCCCGACGACGCGCCTCATCAATGGAACCGGCCAGGTATTCCCCGTAACTTTGGAACGCCGATACCACATCCAAAGGCTTTGAGTCGAGGTAACCGGGCTTTATGGTGCCGCCGTAGATCATAAGACTCGGGCGATTCAGGCGACCCATGGCCATCACGCACCCCGGCATGTTTTTATCACAGCCCGGAATGGAGATGTTGGCATCGTACCACTGCGCTGCGGTCACCGTTTCGATGGAATCGGCGATAAGGTCACGCGATTGCAGTGAATAACTCATGCCCTCCGTTCCCATGGAGATACCATCGCTGACCCCGATGGTATTGAAGCGCATCCCCACGAGGCCCGCCGCCTCCACGCCTTCCTTTACCTTGTCCGCCAGGGAGAGCAGATGCATATTGCACGGGTTGCCGTCATACCAAACGCTCGATATTCCCACCTGGGCCTTCGTCATGTCGTCATCCTTCATCCCCGTGGCGTACAACATCGCCTGGGAGGCGCCCTGGGCCTTGGGTTCGGTGATACGGGCGCTGTATCGATTTAGTCGTTGTGTCATTGTCTCGGTTCTCCATGGTAATTTCTTATGGGGCCGTTAACGACGATCCGATAAGAAATTACAGGTTTGTATGTCTCATAAGCTAATTCTCGCAGCAAAGTCCGGCAACCTGATCGACAACTTTCTGCACTTGAATATAGTAATCGGAAATCTGTCGATAGGTGATACCAACGGTTTCACCATGAGCAATCCTGTTCCGAAGGCCCACGATACTATTCACGGCATCCTTACAGCCATCTACCAGGAAAGATTTAAGTTCACGTTCCCAATCCGGATCGAAACTGCCAAGAAGATCCTGTAATCTTTGTGTATTGGCATTCGTGAACCGACGTGTCCTGACATCCACGAAGCGCTGAAGGGTTGGTGGCGTACCGGCTTGCCTGGCATGCTCCAACAAGAGCGCCGTTACGGCCTTTTCCAAATAACCCGATACCAGGACACACAGATATCGGGCAAGATCCGACTGAAGTTCCGGGTTATCGGAAGTAACGTCTCCAATTCGTTCGAACGCGGCATCCAGGTGTCGTTGCAGTTCGATTATTTCGGCCCGGTTATTCATGGAACCCGAGAGAATATCTCTTCTGCTAGATCCAAACGATTTCTTACGTTGTGCTCTTGGGATGTTCTGGCTTCGATTGCGCTCTTATATCCTTGGTTTTGCATCAATCCATCGAATTGTTCTTTGAGACTTTGGTTATTCTCGATATTGCCTTTCTCTAGCCGCTTCGCTATTCCCACCATCAAGGAGTCGACTACGGCCGCGTTTACCGTACTCTTGGGGCGAAACGCCTTGGTGCCGATTCCCTCCAAGATCGTTCGAGTCGTTCTCTCGAAAATTTCATTCAGTTCCTGCTCCGATTGCTTTTCAAGGGTCCGATTCCCCGCCATGTATCGATTCAGGAAATCCTTCAAAGGGCTTCGATATTGTTCCGAATAATAAAGGAAGGCGAAAAACCGTAAAATCATCTCCATATCCTTGAGACGATTGGATCTTTTTCCGTAGAGCTTCCGCCACATCTCCTTTTCGTTCAATTGCTGCAAGACACGTACGAATTCCCCATGATACAGGGCCACCCGGATCTCCTGCGGCTGTAGATTGACACCCCCTCGGTTCAGGCGCTCGAAAATGGCGTAGATGCTACTTTGGTCATCGCTGGGTTCGTCCTGGCGTATGATGATCGCGTGAATGATGCTGTCGTCTAGTCGCCGTCGATCTCCAACGTCCAAATCTTTGTATTTCTTCCCCGCAAACGGTTCCTGCACATTGGCAAGTTTGTATTCCTTACCGTTGATAGTGCCCTCGTAATAGGAAAATAACGTAAAGAGTCTCTGGTGGCCATCAAGAACCAGTGCTGGGCTATCCGATTTTTCCTTGAACAGGAAAATACCCGGCACCGGCAAACCGAGCAGCAGGGATTCGATGAAGCGATCCGCAGTGGGACGTGACCATACATATTGTCGTTGAAACCCTTCGATATTGGTTTCTTTCTTATCCCAGTTGAATTTCGGTATGAGGATACCCTTTTCTTCAATGCGTTTGACGAGGGAATCCACCGGATAATCGGCACCATAAGAGGTAATGGAATAGGTAAAGGGAATGACCTCGGTGGCCTCATCGAGATCATCTATGGCTTCATCTTCATCTACGGTCTCCCCTTTTTCTGGAAAGGACGATGGCAGTGGGTTTTCGAAATTTGCGTTCTTGTCCATGGCTTGTTGCATTTTCTGGTTCATCCGGCTAAGCACGGTGATGTCTCATAAAGGCCTTTGATCCTCGATTCGAAAGATTCCATCTCCCGATCTCCATGGGCCATTTTCTGGTTCTTTGCCAATCCTGGACGATTTTATTCCTCATTTCCCTCGGCAAATAGGGAAAGCACCCGTTTGATTTCCTCATAGATGTCCCCCGGCTGCAGCGGTTGCCCATGTACGCGGGTCCAACAGTCGATGTCGGTGAGGGTATGTGCGCGCAGCAGCCAGGCGAGTTGACCAATCCTACGTTTTACAGGGGTGATGAGCGGCGCATCGGGCGCATCGCTGTAATTGATCTCAATGGTCATTACCTTTTGGAATCCCCCGAAGATCTCGGCAAGTCCCGGTTCGAGCGGGGACAGGAAACGAATGTGAAGGGAGGAGACGGCATCCCCCTCCGCCCGCGCCCGATCGACGGCCTCTTCGATGGCCCCCTGGGTGGAACCCCATCCCACCAATAGCAGGTTGCCTTTGGGGTCCCCGTGTATGGCTGGCGGTTTGAGAGAACCCTGCAACGCGGCGAGCTTGCGGCTGCGCATTTCGCAGCCGCGTTGGTTGGACATGGGGTCGTAGGCCACCTTGCTCCGGGAGGTGTGCGCAAGCCCCGTCAAGACGTATTCCCCACCGCGTTGACCGGGAATGGGACGGGAGGATAGCCCGGTTTCCTGGTCCCAGTCGTATGGCGTTACTTCCGGGTCCCAGGCAGAGGTGTCGATGGGGGGGGAGAGCCAGTCGTTTTGGGGAACGGGTCGCGGATAGGATTGCACGCCCGTGGCAAGATTGGCGTCGGTCAGCAGAATGACCGGGGTGCGGAATGTCTCGGCGAGGTTTCTTGCGACGATGACGAATTGGAAACATTCTTCGATGGTGGCGGCGGCCAATACTACCTTGGGCGCATCGCCCGGCGCGCCGAACAGGGCGGACAGCAGGTCGCCTTGCTCTACCTTGGTGGGCAGCCCCGTGGCAGGCCCGCCGCGTTGCACGGAGACGATCACCAATGGGATCTCCGCCATGACGGCAAGGCCAATGGATTCCATTTTCAATGCAAGTCCGGGACCGGAGGTAATGGTGCAGGCGGTTTTGCCGGCAAAGGAGGTGCCAAGGGCAAAACTGATGGCGGCGATCTCGTCCTCGGCCTGGTGAACGACGCCTCCCGCTTCGTGAAACACATCGGCAAGGAAATGCGAGGCCGATGTCGCCGGGGTAATGGGATACATGGATACCATTTCTATGCCGGATGCCATGACCCCGAGCCCGATTGCCTGGTTGCCATTGGTGACGATCATGGGCGCATCGTGGGGCCAAGGCGGTACTTCATAGCAGAAATCGAGTTGTTGCTCGGCGAATTCGTATCCGGCGCGCAAGAGGCCTTCATTGAGGGCCCTGACTTGCTCGCTTTTTTTGGCGAAGGCGGCGTCGATCCCGGCTAGGGCTACGTCCATGTCCCGTTGATAGAGTCGGCAGAGCATGCCCAATACGAACATGTTTTTTCCAAGGCGCGGATTTTCCGTCAACTGTTTGCAGGCCTCTTCCATGGCCAATTCATGGACCACGAGCCCTCTTTCCCGAAAGTCGGCTACCGTTGTCTTGTATTGTTCGACGATTGTTTCCGAGGGGTCGGTGCGCCACTTGCTTTCCAACAGAATGAGGGTCCCCGGCTCGTAAGCACCGCTGTCGATGCGACCGCGTAGTACCTGTTCGTTGAATGCGACGACCAGATTGGCCTGATCACCCATGTTGGTGATGTAGCGTGACCCGAGGCGGATACGGATACCACTGGCACCTTGCGGGGAACGGGCGGGAGGCTTGATTTCGGCGGGGATGATCTCGACGGTCCATACGCCGTTTCCCATTTTGGCGCTAATGGCACCGAAGGTTTGGCCCGCCCGCTGCGCACCTTCACCGGAATCGCTGACGATCTCAACGATGTGCTCATCGATTCGGGTGGTGGTGGCGGATTCGGCTGAGGTAAACAAGTTGGTATTCTCCGAGGTTTTTGATGTGGGAGGATTGTGTATTCGTTCGTCGACGCACTAGTTTATTTCATGCTCAGCTTCGAAAATGAGACAAGTTTTACGAAACGCCGGTATTCGCTCTACGAATAGCAAACCATGCTTCATCGATTCGAGGCGAAGCCTCGCTAAGAGAATATCTCATCGAGCGTTTTCGCGCCCAATACCCGTTGCTCCCATAGTGCCAGCTCTTCGGAACGGGCATTTTCGATGCGCTGCTTCAGCGCCGGGGGCAAGGTACCGAACTTATAGCCAAGTAGCCGCGTGAGAAGGGCTATTTCACCTGCCCCTCGCCCCAATTCCATGCCCCGTTCCATGCCCCGTTCCATGCCCCGTTCTATTCCCTGCTCTATCCCTTTCTCCATTCCCAATCGGTAAAAGGGCATGCGTTCCACATCGATTTGGGTCAGCATCTTTTCTGCCTCCTCTATTTGCTCCTTAAGATCGCGATTCCCGGAAAGTACATGCAACATTCGAACATACTCCCGAAACCGTTTTGGGTCACCCGCCAACAGGGACCGAAGTCGTGTATAGATATGATTGACTACCACCTGCGGATCATGATCACCGAAATCGCAAAGAATGGCCAGCACCAGCGCATCCGGCGTATTTTCGTTCAACAGATATCGGCAATCCACGGTGCGCATGTCCAGGATCCCATAACGATAATGAAAATCGGGACCATCGATCCCGTTGGACATGGTCAGAGGGGCAAGCCCGATGTAGATGAGGTACTGCTTGAGCACGAATCCCGGATGAGCCAGCAGGATGTCGGACATGTAGCGCATCATCCTGATCGGCATGGTGTCGTCGTTGTTGTTTTGAATTTCGATGTGCAGCAGAAAGGTTTCTCCAACACGGTCGCGCAATTTGACGACCAGGTCGGCACGCCGATCCTCGACCCGCTGGTGTTCGGTGGGCAGTACCTCCAGGGAGTCGGGGTCGATGGGTAATTTCAGCAGGTATGTAGCGACATCGACCGCTAATCGCTGGATGATCTCTTTGCTTACGATATCCTTGTCGGCCATGATTCAGGGTCCGTCGCAACTCATTTACTGGAGGTTTCTTCCATAGGACATCATACGACCGGATGCAATCTTGGACAGTCTGCACTTGCGGCTATTGGTTAGCCCAAGGTGTCGATGATGAATGCCGCTATTTCGTCGGGTCGGTTCAAATCAAGTACAGGGATGGGTACTGCTTCCGAGATTGTATCATCCGTGGCAATGGCGATTACGAAGGGGTCCTCGGGATACAGGAAGGGTTTCCCCATGCTGGGTCGATGGAGTTCGATCTTCGGGTATGGTTCGCGTTTGAATCCTTCGACCAAGATAACATCCGGCCTGTCGTGCTGGAAATGAATCAGGGTGTTCTCCAGCGTGAGTTCGTCGGCATCCGGTGTTTCCTCGATCAGGGCCCAACGGTGGCGTGATCCGACCAATACCGGGTTGGCGCCAACCTTACGCA
This sequence comes from uncultured Thiotrichales bacterium, assembly GCA_964610175.1. Classification (GTDB taxonomy): domain Bacteria; phylum Pseudomonadota; class Gammaproteobacteria; order HK1; family HK1; genus CAZSVE01. The sequence goes on along the minus strand of CAZSVE010000038.1, from coordinate 3,907 downwards.
ATTCAAAGCTGTCTTTCCCTGGCTTGTCGATTTCGAAGTCGTGGTGACAATGTTTAACGAGACCGACACGGAGACCACGTTCACCCAATAAGGGTATCAGCCTGGTCAGGAGCGTGGTTTTTCCCGTGCCGCTCCATGCAATGAAGCCGACTACCGGTATACGGCGATTATTACGCATTGTCGTTGATTTTTTTTTCCAGTGCCGTCTTGTCTTCCGGGGTATTAACGTTCAGAAATGCCTCGGGTCTGTCGGAGAAATCCGCCAGAGCGGTTCTATGTCCGGCATACCACAGGTCGATTTTTCGATCACCTGCTCCCAGAAAGTCTATGATACTCGGCCATAAAGGGGATTCGAGTAACGCAAAGACCGGTTGTATGCGCTTGCCGTCGTGGGCCACGCTGATGTTGGCACGGGCCTTGTCCATGGCTACGTAAAGTCTTTCCGCCAGATTGGAAGGAACAAGGGGAGAATCACAAGGTACAGTAACGATGTATGGCGTCTTTGCGTACTGCATACTACTTGCCATACCAGCCAGTGGCCCAAAATACCCACCCATCACATCGGGAACCACGGGATAACCGAAACGTTCATAGATCTTCGAGTTTCGATTGGCGCTGATAATGAGTGCCTCGACCTGAGGACGAAGGGTGACGATGGCATGTTCTATCATGGCCTTGCGGGCAAGATCAATGAGCCCTTTGTCCCGCCCCCCCATACGCTTTGCCTGACCGCCAGCGAGGATGACACCGGTTATGTCATTTTTTGGGTAGACCGCCGACATGATGGGTTTTCGGTGTTCTCGGATCCGTCCATGAGCCTTAAGATAGAGGGTGAAGAGCACCTTCCGGAAGCTTTGTGATTGATGCCGATTGGCACGTACCTGGTTGCGGCGAGGCTACGCCTAGCTTTTAGGGGTAACCATTATTGTGATATGTATTGGTGAACGGATTGCGGACAATTCAGTCCTGAGGGGTTATTCCAGGAATCGTGCCTAGCCGGTGAAGAGACGTAACCCGAGCTTTTGGAAGGGGAGAAATTCAGCCTTCCAGCCGCGAGAGTGCTGACTAGCGAAGCTTCCCCTCGAACCGACAAGGCATGATTCAGCATTGGCAAAGCAAAATTGGTGCTTTGTAAAAGCTGACTATTTGTGAAGCTGAGCGGAAAATCGACAAATCAGTGGGTGCGCAAAGGCTCAACCCCGGTGTTCCGATTGGTCGCCGGAACGGATTTTTCTCTGTCGGACGTCGCGTCATCCGATTCCGGTTGCGCCGGGATAGGCATGTCCTGGAGTGCGATTCCCAATATTTCATCGATCCACTTTATGGCTCGGATCTCCATGCCTTGTTTGATATTGTTGGGAATTTCGGATAGATCTCGTTGGTTTTCCTGTGGGATCAGGACGGTAGTGATGCCCCCGCGCAGGGCGGCAAGTAATTTTTCCTTGAGACCGCCTATGGGCAACACTTCGCCACGCAAGGTGATTTCACCGGTCATCGCTACACTGGAACGCACCGGTATTTTGGTCAGGGTCGATACCAGGGCGGTACACATGCCAACCCCCGCGCTTGGTCCGTCCTTTGGGGTAGCCCCTTCGGGCACATGGATATGGACATCATGTTTTTGATAGAACTCTGGGTCGATATCGAGTTGCCCGGTTCGATTGCGCACTACCGTCATGGCCGCCTGTACCGACTCCTGCATCACATCTCCCAGTGAACCTGTATGAATCAACTTCCCTTTACCTGGCATGATCGCTGCTTCGATCGTCAGGAGATCGCCCCCCGTTTCGGTCCAGGCCAGACCCGTAACGTGCCCGATTCGATCCTCCTCTTCGGCGCGCCCATATCGAAACCGCTGTACGCCAAGGTATTTTGGAAGGTTTCTTGGCATGATAATGGTTTGTTTTTCGGAGGGCGTGATGATTTTTTGCTTGACGACCTTGCGACTGATCTTGGCTATTTCCCGCTCGACATTACGGACACCGGCCTCTCGGGTATAGAAGCGGATGATATCCTGGATGGCGCTTTGCGTAATGTTGAGTTCCTTTTCTTCCAATCCATTGCTCTTTCTCTGTTTCGGGACGAGATAGCGTTTGGCGATATTGATCTTTTCCGATTCCGTGTATCCGGGTATTCGAATAACCTCCATGCGATCCAACAGGGGACCCGGGATATTCATGGAGTTCGCAGTAGCAACAAACATGATTTCGGAGAGGTCATAATCGACTTCCAGGTAGTGATCGTTGAATGCATGGTTTTGCTCCGGGTCCAGCACCTCGAGCAAGGCCGACGAGGGATCGCCCCGAAAATCCATGGACATCTTGTCCACCTCATCGAGTAGAAAAAGCGGATTACGCACCCCCCCCTTGGCAAGTTTTTGTACGATACGCCCGGGTAACGCTCCAATGTAGGTTCGTCGATGTCCGCGGATTTCCGCCTCATCGCGCACCCCCCCAAGCGACATGCGGATAAACTCCCGACCCGTTGCGCGAGCCACGGATTTCCCCAGGGAGGTTTTCCCGACACCGGGAGGACCGACGAGACACAAGATAGGGCCTTTTAGTTTTTTTACGCGCTGCTGAACCGCCAGATATTCCAGAATTCGTTCCTTGACCTTTTCGAGGCCGTAATGGTCTTCTTCCAGTATCGCCTCGGCCTTGGGGAGATCATGGCGTATCTTCGTGCGTTTTTTCCACGGCACATTCAGCAGCCAATCCACATAATTGCGCACCACTGTCGCTTCCGCCGACATGGGAGGCATCATCTTCAATTTGTTGAGTTCCGTTGTAGCCTTGGCCCTGGCTTCTTTCGACATCCCCGCCTGTGCGATCTTTTTTTCCAATGCCTCTATTTCAGAGGTTCCGTCTTCCATGTCACCCAGTTCCTTCTGGATAGCCTTCATCTGTTCATTCAGGTAATACTCGCGCTGATTCTTCTCCATTTGCTTTTTGACACGTCCCTGAACCTTTCGCTCTACCTGTAGCAAATCGATTTCCTCTTCCAGATAGTTGGCCAGTTGTTCAAGTCGGGATTTGGTATCCCTCATTTCCAACAGTTCCTGTTTCTGGTCGATTTTTATGAACAAATGGGCAGCAATGACATCCGCCAATCGTCCTGTCGTGTTAACACCCGCGAGTGATGTTATTATTTCCGATGATATTTTTTTGTTGAGTTTTACATATTTCTCGAATCGGGCCATGGTGGAACGTATCAGGAAATCGACTTCCTTGGTGTCGACGGTATGTACCTCATACTTGCTGATTTCGGCAAGGAAGTAATTGTCTATGTCGATGAAACGTTCGATGCGTGCCCGGTAGAGCCCCTCCACAAGGACCTTTACGGTTCCGTCCGGTAGTTTGAGTAGTTGGAGTATCGTCGAGACGGTGCCTACGTGATAGATATCTTTCGTAGAGGGATCGTTTTGGGTAGCATCCCGCTGCGCGGTGAGCAGTATCTTGCGATCCTCGACCATGGCGCGCTCCAGCGCCAGGGTGGATTTCTCGCGGCCGACGAACAAGGGAATAACCATATAGGGGTATACCACCACATCCCGGAGCGGCAACACGGGCAGCAATACAATGGATGAACCGGATTCGGAGCTGGATTGCCGATCGCTTTCGGACATGGTGAAGATACCTCTTGGGTACTTGTTGGGTACTTGGCCTGGAGACGACGCAGGACATAAATCCGAACACTATGCGTCCGGGTACGTCACTTGTTAGCGCTTCGCGCCAGAATCCAAACGGAGTGGGCTCAGATTTCAGCGCCGAGTTTCCCAGGTTTTTTGTTTTTCCAATACGCGCACGCGCTACGACGGGACATGTTAGCGCTTCGCGCCAAGACTGAAGCGGAGTGGGTCTTGGCGGGCGCACTGGTTCTCTCGGGATTTTTGTTTTTCCGATACCTA
>CAZSVE010000037.1:0-29168 GCA_964610175.1 uncultured Thiotrichales bacterium | reverse complement strand
TCTTAACATAACCCTCGCACCTTGAGTTTGGGCAGGTCAAAACATTATGTCTATAGAACGGTTCTCTGATGAAATCGGAAAGGGAAGATGGTGTGATTTTTGGCAAATCCTTGGCTTCGGCTACGCCGAGCCGGGGCATCGGCGGGAGGTTTGCCGTGGGAGGCTCTGGTCATGCAAGCGAAAATCGATCTTTCGACTATCGATTTCCCGTGTCCGGTCTTTCCTCGAACATCCCTTCTTCGAATATGTCCTCTTTCCAGGCCATGCCCGGCTCGTCGAGCCAAAAGCCATTACACCAACCGGCAGGACCGGGAGGCGGCAGGGTGTCCATGGCGGCAAGAATCCGTTCGTGGGCCGTGACATCGCCATTCAAAACGTCGTGAAAGGCCTGAACCACCACGTCGGTGCCCTGGAATTGGGGCGCTATTCGCAATATATCCACGCGCAGTTCCGAGAGTTCTTCCATGGCCGTGAGCAGATTGCATTGTCCGGCGGACTGTATCTGAACCCCATTGATCGTGAAGAGATTTTTGCCTTCCTGGGTCTTCAGGAGCAGTCCGTCCGGATAATCGCCACAACAGAAATCGCACTGGTCCTTGGGGAGATTATGGGCACGGGCGGTGAAGCAGCGCGCCGAGAATGCGAGTGGCAGGCGACCGTATACGAATACCTCGGTTTGAATGCCGTCTGACCGTGATTTTTGAAGATCGGCCAGGGTGGCCCGTGACAGCTCCACGGGAGCCACCCAACGCATGGCCCCGAGATCGGCGAGTAGAGAGAGGGTTTCGGCATTGTAGGCATTGATGTGGGGCCCTATGATAAAGTCGTCCGGCGTGCCTCCAGGCACAGTGCCGGATTCGTCGTTCTTTCCCCCCACACGATATTTCTCATTTCCATGTCCGGGAATCCCTGGGCTCGTCTGACGCCCTTGCTGCAATAGGTGCACCGCTCCCATGTCGTTGGCCTCCACGGGGAATCGACCATTGGCACAAATACGGGCGAGCGCCGCAAGTTCGGATTCCGCCTCCAGCAAGGCGATGGTGGACAACACCACTTCCTTGCCGGCCTCACCGAGCTCCTCACCGATCGTCATCCAATCCTCGAAAGCAAGGACATGGCGCTTCCCGCAGATGGTTTCACCGAGATATACGATATCCACGGGCCATGCCGCAACCGCGTCGTAGAATGCCCGAATGGCGTCTGCCGACCAGAAATACGGAATAGGGGCAAGCGCGAGCTTCATTGCCATGGCCTGTGTAGTGCGCCGAGGGTATGGGTCCGGCCCTCGGAAACCCGAAGCAGAACGTCCGTCCAGGCGGGTTTCGGCGCAAAGCCATCCGGATCCGCCATGCAGGCATCGATAGCCTCTCGCAGTACGCGGGTCACCTTGGCGACATACGCCGGACTCCTTTGTCGCCCTTCTACCTTGAGGGCCGCGACACCCGCGCGCGCAAGTTCGGGCAGGATCGGGAGCACGTTCATGCTGGTGGGTTCCTCGATGGCGTGGAAGGTATGTGTCTCTACCTGATACCGTCCTTTGCACAGGGTGGGATAACCGGCCGGCTCGCCGGGCCGGAAGCGATCGATGAGCACTCCGTTCAGACGTGTTTGGCGCCCTGTCGGGGTTTCTTCCCAACGCACCGCCCGGGCTGGGGAACATACCCCGCAGGTGTTGGGCGATTCACCGGTGACGAACGAGGAAAGGGTACAGCGACCCTCGACCATGACGCAAAGACTCCCGAAGGCGAATACCTCGACTTCCACGTCGGTGACATCGATGAGCCCGCAGACCTGACGCAAGGATAACACCCGGGGCAAAACCACGCGTCGTATGCCGAAGTGCTTCGCGAAAAAGGCAATGGCGTGGTGGTTGGTGGCGGATGCCTGAACGGATAGGTGCAAGCGAAGGTTCGGGTAGGTCCGTGCCGCGAATTTCATCAATCCGGCATCGGCCAGGATTACGGCGTCTACCCCGACATCGACGGCCTGGGCCAGGGCATCGGTGGCGCGCCGCCAGCTTGCGGGTTGAGGGAATACATTCAGCGCCAGAAACACTTGTACGCCCCGGTCGTGGGCGTAGCGAATACCGCGATCCGCGTCTTTTTTATCGAAGTTGAGTCCGGGAAAGGTGCGCGCGTTGGTTCCGTCCCGAAAACCCAGGTAAACGGCGTTGGCGCCATTGTCCACCGCCGCGCGCAAGGCAGGTAGCGATCCGGCCGGGCAGATCAAATCCATAGCGCTTTTCCTCCCGATCGATGGGCATCGGTATTATTCTGTTTATTTCCCGCTCGGCTTCACGATTGGATCAAGTTTTACAAGGCACCGATTCCGCCTTACCAAGACTCAATCATGCTTCATCGGTTCGAGCACAAGCTTCGCTCGTGATTGGATGATACCACATCACAGCGTGCCCCCAGCCGAGCGCCTTGCCAGGTCCCCCGATACCGGAGTTCCCTTTCGATGCCATTCAAGACGCGCCACTTGTACACGCACCAATCCGGCGCCAATAGCAAGTATGTCGATGCAGTTCCGGTAAGCCGATGATAGACGACATGGGGCGGTGTCCGTTCCACTAAATTCGCGGCAATCGTGATATATGCCGCGAACGTCAAGGGTCTGTATTCTCCCGATCGCCACTGGTTCGCCAGCAGCGTACCCTTGACCACGTGTAGGGGATGCAGTTTGAGGCCTTCCACATTATCATCCAACACGCGCTCCAGGGTGGTAAGCACGTGCCGCCCCGTTTCCCCCGGCAGGCCCGCGATGAGATGGGTACACACGGGCAATCCACGCTCATGGGCTGCATGAATTGCACGTCGATATTCCGAGAAGTCGTGTCCTCGGTTAACGCGTTGCAGCGTTTCATCGAAGCAGGACTGGAGCCCCAGTTCCAGCCATATCTCGAAACCGCGATCCCGGTATTCGGCCAGGAGATCGAGGACGGCCGCGGGAACGCAATCGGGACGCGTGCCCACCGAAATCCCGATCACATCCGGTGCTGCCAGGGCTTCGTCATAAAGAGAACGCAGATGTTCCACATCCGCATAGGTGTTGGTATATGCCTGGAAATAGGCCAGGTAGCGGTGTGCGCCGGTTCGTTTCCGGATGACCCGCCGTCCCGATTCCAGTTGTTCCGCCACCGAGGGAACCTGCCTGCTACTGGGATTGAAAGAGGCGTTGTTGCAGAATGTACAACCACCTTGGCCTTTGCTGCCGTCCCGGTTAGGGCAGGTAAGGCCCGCGTTGATGGCTACCTTGTGGACCCGCTGGCCATGGCGCTTCAGCATGAATTGGCCGAAGGTATGAACCCGATCCGCCAATGTAACCTGGTGATTCGGTCGTATCCACGATAATGATTCCGAGAATGACGGCGAAGTGGGCGATAGAACAGTCATGAAGGATTTGGTGTAAATATTTGTTTATTTCCCGCTCAGCTTCGCAAATGAATCGAATTTTACGAAATGCCGGTTTTGCTTTACCGATGCCGGAGCATGCTTTATCGGCGTCATGCTTCGATGGTTTGGGGCGAAGCTTCGCTAGTTCGTTTATTTCCCGCTCAGCTTCGCGATTGGATCACGTTTCACAAGGCACCGATTCCGCCTCACCAATACTCGATCATGCCTTGTCGATTCGAGCACAAGCTTCGCTGGAGGTCATACCCCCACAGGGCAAAACTTTCGGGATAAAACCTCCAAAGCGCAATCTCGACACAGGCCCGCTTTTTCCGAGACTCCATTCGGAAAGAGTGCTCCTTCGGAGAATAGCAGAACATATTAGTGCTTCGGACCAAGACTGAAACGGGATGGGTCCTGGCGCACGCATCGAAATCCTTTGTTTTCCCGATGCCTCCATAATTTCCGTTCTCCGACTATATCGGGAGAGGTTTGCAGCCGATACGCCACCTGGAACCGGTAACCGATCCCAGGCCATCGAAGCCGAATACATTAAGGGATGGGATCAGTCTTCCGCAAGTAGATTTAGCCTCACGCATCAAGATCCCATGGGAAAATTGCTGGCAAAGCAGCTTCGCAAATGTCAAGTTCTACGAAACGCCCGTTTTTCCTTACCAAGGCCGGGTCATGCTTTGTCGGTTCGAGCACAAGCTTCGCTAGACATCGGCTTTCAAGGATTGACCTTTTCCAACGGCATCGATTAGGCCTGATATTAGGGAGTCCAATCCTTGCCTGTCCTTGCCTCCAGGCCAGAATTCCCGTAGTCTTATCACTCGATAGATCAGCATAGTCATTCAGGTATCGGAAAAACGAAGATCCCGAGAAAATCCGTGCGTACACCAAGACCCACCCCGCTCCGTCTTGGTCCGAAGCGCCAATATATTCCTCTACCAAACCCCACGAATTCCCTCCCAATGAAAAAACTTGACGATTTTCGCCTGCAGCTCGGCCAGCAGGAATACATTCCTATCATTATCGGTGGAATGGGTGTCGATATTTCCACGATAACGCTGGCCCAAGCAGCTGCCCGGCTCGGGGGAATCGGTCATATCTCCGATGCCCTGCTTCCTGCTGTCGCGGATAGGAGATTCGGTACGGGGTTCGTTAAAAACAAGCTGCAAAAATACAGAGATAATGTAAAGAATTCCGACAAGTCCATTGTCAAGTTCGATCTTGCCGAATTGGCCGAGGCCACGAAAATATACATTTCCGCCGCCATGGAGGCGAAAAAGGGCATGGGGGCAATCTTCATCAATTGCATGGAAAAGCTCAACATGAATAACCCCACCGAAACCTTGAAGGTCCGACTCGAATCGGCCATGGACGCAGGGATCGATGGAATTACCTTGAGCGCAGGCCTGCATCTTGGCACCTTCTCCCTTATCCAAAACCATCGACGTTTTTTGGACGTCAAGCTCGGCATAATCGTGTCGTCGCTGCGGGCCCTGAAACTCTTTTTGAGGAAAACCGCCAAGATCGGTCGCCTGCCCGATTATGTGGTAGTGGAAGGACCGCTCGCGGGAGGACACCTGGGGTTCGGCGCGCTCGATTGGCGAAAATACGACCTCTTTTCGATTGTCAAGGAAATATTCAGCTTTCTGTCGGGTGAGAATCTCAAGATTCCCGTTATCCCCGCAGGCGGTATCTTCTCCGGCTCCGACGGCGTTCGTTTTCTGGAAATGGGTTGTTCCGCCGTCCAGGTAGCGACCCGATTCACCATCACCCGGGAGTCCGGGCTTCCCGACGATGTAAAGCAGGAATATTTGAAGGCCGAGGAAAAAGATGTCGTAGTCAATACGCTTTCCCCCACGGGCTACCCCATGCGAATGTTGAAAAAGAGCCCGGCCATCGATTCCGGGATCAAGCCGGGTTGCGAATCATACGGATACCTACTGGACAAATGGGGCCATTGTTCTTACATCGATGCCTATAACGAGGCCGCCGCAACCAATCGGAAGTCCGAAAAGCTGTCCATCAAGGACAAAATGTGCATTTGTTCCCATATGCGTAACTTCAATGTCTGGACCTGTGGCCATACCGTATACCGCCTGCGGGAGACCGCTCACCAATCGGGAAGTGGCGTTTGGGAACTCCCTTCGGCAGAGCATGTATTCAAGGACTATCAGTTCAGCACCAACAACGAAGTGCATTCGCCATTACCAGAAAACCAGCCTATCCAAAAAACCGCCTAATCCCTAACCTGATCCCGAACCCGACCCCTAGCCTGATCCCTGAAAATAGCATCCGTGCATCAGACAAAAGGTTCTGAAAACCCGAATCTGATTTGTTTGTTTCCCGCTTGGCTTCACAATTCGATCAAGTTTTACAGGGCGCTAATTCCGCCTCGCCAAGGCTTGAGCATGCTTTGTCGATTCGAGCACAAGCTTCGCTAACAGGATGGTAGAAAATTGCGTTTTCACCCGGTGTGCGATACAGGGATTGTTGCCACTTCGAATAACGTAACCCCTTCGAAATACAGAAACCGAAAAATCACGCTTTTTCGGTTTCGTCAGTGGAAAAAGTCGAGGAACGGGCTTTTTCAAGGTATCGGAAAAACAAAGACCCGGTGCGCGTGCCTGGACCCATCCCGCTTCAGTCCTGGCGCGAAGCGCTAACATGTTCTCACCACCCTAACTAAAAAATGCTCCCCGTCGTTGCCATCGTCGGACGCCCCAACGTTGGGAAGTCCACTCTCTTCAATTGTTTGACCCGTTCCCGTGACGCATTGGTCGCCAACGAACCGGGCCTGACCCGCGATCGCCAATATGGGACGGGCAAGGTAGGCCATGCGCCGTATCTGGTAATAGATACGGGAGGACTCACCGATGACCCACTCGATCTCTCGCGGCTTACGGTACGACAAACCCTGACCGCTCTCGGCGAGACCGACGTCGCTCTGTTCCTGGTCGATGCCCGCCAGGGGCTCACGCCCACCGACCAGGAAATAGCCAGCCTTCTCCGTCCGTTCGGGACATCCATCGTAGTGGTAGCCAATAAAATCGATGGTCTCGATCAGCGTACCGCCACCGCCGATTTCCATGCCTTGGGTCTTGGCGACCCCTGGCCCATCGCCGCCGCGCACGGGCGGGGAGTCACCGCCATGATGGCCGACGTTACCGCCCGTTTCCTCGCCCCAACCGAAAAACATACGCCGTCCCCTCCCGAAGCGGACCTGCCCCAGAGCCGCTATTCCGACGAAGAGCAAGGGGGCACCCGGGTCGCCATCATCGGTCGCCCCAACGTCGGCAAATCCACCCTGGTCAACCACCTGTTGGGGGAAACCCGCGTCGTCGTTCATGACCACCCCGGCACCACGCGCGACAGCATTGCTATTCCCCTGATCCGCGGTGAAAAATCCTATGTACTCGTCGACACGGCGGGCATCAGGCGCCGGGCACGAGTCTCCGAAAAAATAGAAAAATTCAGCATCGTCAAATCGCTGCAATCCATCGAGGCCGCCGACGTCACCATCCTGCTCATCGATGCCCAGGAAGGCATCACCGATCAGGACCTCCATCTCATCGGGTTCATCGTCGACGCCGGTCGGGCCCTGGTCATCGGCGTAAACAAATGGGACGCCGTCCCCCGGGATTCCCGCAAACGAATCCACGCTGCGCTGGAACGCAAACTCCCCTTCGTCGACTTCATCACCACACACACCATCTCGGCACGCACCGGCTTCGGCGTCGCATCCCTGTTCCGCTCCGTGGATGCCGCCTGGAGATCCGCATCGCGCACCCTGTCCACCCCGCTCCTGACCACCATCCTCCACGATGCCGTGGCAAGACACCCCCCACCGCTGGTGCGCAGGCGACGCATCAAACTCCGCTACGCCCATCAAGGCGGTCGCAAACCACCCATCATCGTGGTGCACGGCAACCAGACGGGAGAAGTACCGGAATCCTATCGCAGGTACCTGGCCGGGGCATTTCGAGATGCCCTGCAACTGACGGGGACACCGATCCGCGTCCAACTAAAAACCGGCGAAAACCCCTACAAAGAGAAAAGAAACCTGCTCACACCGCGCCAAGTGCGCAAGCGCGCGCGGCTGTTGAAGCATGTGAAGAAATAGCCCTTGCGCCGGGAAGTCGGTCGTTCTTTATCGAACCTGTAGAAAAAATAATGTCGATTGTAAAATCACTTCGCGACACCTTGGTGGTTTCTCTAGGGAGATCCACGACATGAAAAAAATCATCATGCTATTGGCGAGCGTTCTCTTCCTCGCCAACCTCCATGCCGCCGCCGGGGACATCAGCGACAAAATCAGCGAAGACACCGTCATCATCCCGAATCAGTACATCGTGGTCTTCAAGGACAGCGCTTTCAGCCAACCGGCCGCATCGGGCATTCAATCCCAATCCCTCGCTACCGGGGAATCGGTGCGCCGGTTCGCCGAGCGACTCATGAACGAGGTCGATCAAAACCAATTCCTGGTCGACAACCAAACAGCCTCGGCTACCCAAGGATCGACGGCGGAATCGACAGCGGAATCGACGGCTCCGACAGTCGAGAACCGACTCGGCTTCGTGTACGAGCATGCCCTGAAAGGCTTCTCCGCCACCCTGACCCCGGAGGCGCTCCAGTTCCTGGAAGAGCAAAACCTGCCGGAGATCGAGTACATCGTCCCCAACGGCGAAGTGTATGCCAACACCCTGCAATATCCCACACCATCCTGGGGTCTGGATCGCATCGATCAACGGGACCTCCCCCTGGATAGCACGTATGACTATTCCGAGATGGGCTCGAGGGTGCATGTCTATGTGCTCGATACAGGCATCCGGGCTTCCCATGACGAATTCGTGGGTCGCGTCGGCAACGGCATCGATGTCATCGATAACGATGATGATCCCGACGACTGTCACGGGCATGGTACCCATGTGTCCGGAACCATCGGCGGCACTAGCTATGGCGCCGCCAAGAACGTCATCCTGCACGGGGTGCGCGTGCTGAATTGTTCCGGTTCCGGAACTTACAGTGGCATCATCGCGGGCGTGGACTGGGTCACGGCCCATCACCAGACTCCGGCGGTGGCAAACATGAGTCTGGGTGGTCCGAGTTATTCTCCGCTTGATAACGCCATCGCGGGATCCATTGCCCGAGGCGTGACCTATGTGGTATCCGCGGGCAATGATTATGGAGATGCCTGCAATAAATCCCCCGCCCGCGTCCCCAACGCCATTACCGTCGCCTCCACCACCAGCGCCGATCAACGATCCGGGTTCTCCAATTACGGGAATTGCGTGGATATTTTCGCGCCTGGGGGCGAGTGCCCGCCGTGTCCACGACCGTGCGAGTGCGACTGTTTACCAGAGAATGGAATTACATCGGCTTGGCGCACCAGCGATACCGCAACATGCACGATAAGCGGCACGTCCATGGCTTCTCCCCATGTGGCGGGTGTGGCGGCGCTTTATTTGGAAGAGCATCCCGGTGCTGCGCCGAGTGAAACTAGCAGCGCCACCGTGAATAGCGCAAGCCAGGACAAGATTGCGGATGCGAGGTCGGATAATTTGCTGTTATATAGCAAATATGTGGAATCACCTTCACCACCTATCGAACCAGTTCCTGTTCCTGACTTGGTTTGGTTGGTTCCTGTTCTTAACTTAATCGTCTTCGATTCTAAATCATCACCGAGCGTTAACTCAGCTCGGCTAGTTCCTATTCTTAACTTAATTGTCCTTAACTAAAATTATAGCTACTCAGTTCGATACTTAACTTGATAGGGGAAAAAATGAGAAAACTAGCGATAACTATCATGATCACATTTTTATTACCGATTACTACCTATGCAGGGTATCACACTGGCGTCAGGAATATAGTTAATATGGGATGTCATAATGTGGATAATACCTGTTACGTAACTATATCCGGTTCAAGTATAGGACCACCAAGTTGCAATAGCACCTCTATTCGCTGGAATGAGAAATATGATGCCAATGGAAAATCTGTGCTTGCACTTTTGACCGCTGCGTTTCTTGGAGGGAAACAGGTATCTTTTGCAATATCCGATTCGTGCTACCAATACCAGAATAACTACCCCACCTTTACTTATTTTTTTATACATTAGCCGATGCGCAATGAATCTGAATCCGTGACTTCGTTTGCAAGATGAGGGCAAACACTACGCGAAAATAGGGAGCGGGCGGTTAAACACACCGTAAAAAAAGTATTAGTTCATCTTTTGGTATCCATGCTTCGAGAAATTCTAATTCGTCAAAATCGAAGACAAAGTATTTTCTGTCAATAAAATGAAAAAGCTTGGTGTGAAAAAAATATTTATTGCAATTTCAATTTTTATGGTTTCCATAAATACGTCAGCAGACGCATACACAGAGTGTAAAGTGCATCTGAATAGAATTTGGGCGGGTGACAGAGGGTATATATGGTTACATTATGATGAAGGGGGTAGCGCTGTAGTATCGCCACACAACCCGGATCAAAAGAACATTCTCGCCTTGAGTTTGACCGCTATAGCAAGCGGGAGACCAATCGTAGTCAGGTTTCATGAAGTGAATTTACATAATTGCGAAACCTCCGGCGCAAGAACAGATATAAGAGGTATTTATCTGTTAAATAAATAGTTTTTGCATGTTCCCACGCTTTTCGTGGGAACGCCGTAATCCGGTATTAGCTAAAGGGAAATAAAGTGAAAGTCAGTGTAATCATCGAAAAAGATGAATACGGGTATTATGCATTTTGTCCGAAAATGAAGGGATGTCATACACAGGGAGAATCGCTCGATGAGGTGATGACGAATATCAAGGAAGCCATAGAACTTTACCTGGAAACATCATCCGGTGAAGAAAAGGGGTATATTCTGGGGAAAGAGACATTCAACACCTCGTTGGAGGTAAATGTTGTCTAGATTTCCAAGATTGACCGCCGAACGGGCAGAAAAAATACTGCTGGAAGCAGGTTTTCAATCTATAAGGAGTAAGGGGAGTCACAGAATATATCGGAAAGGCACGGAAAGGTTTGTTATTCCATTTCACAAAGGAAAAATATTACACCCGAAGATCACAAAGGATCTGATTGAGATTGTAGGGGATAATATCGCCAAAGACTAATCGGGGAATTCAGTAATCATGGATAAGGAAAGCTACCACGAGCCGGGATATAGATTGCCGATGCACTGCGAGGGAGATAATCGACAAAACCCGTAAGGATAATCAAGCTAATGCCCACATGGAATAGGAAAAAGGTCGAGGTATCTTATTTCGCCGTTGCCCAACAACGAAGACCTGGACAATATAAAAATCCCTACCAAAAGGAAATTGGATATTTGGCCTTATTCTGGTACCTATTCCTACAACTAGCGAAGCTTCGCTAATCCGTTATCCGAAAAGCCCCGAATAAAACGGTGAAAATGTAAACCTGAAATCACCCCCGCGAGCCCTGGCGCATCTTCAAGCGAAAGGCGAGCATATTATCTTTGCCGCTTATCTTGATGCGTTTCAGTTCCAGGTGTTCGCCAGCAATGTCCCGGGAAATGCCATTTTCAGTGGTGAGCCCCATGTCGAATCCCGCCTCGGCGACCATTTCCATATCCCGTTCGCCATAGATACCGAAGGGGTAGGCGAAGGAGCGCAGGGATATCTTGAATTCCTCCTCCAGGAGGGCCTTTCCATCCAGGATCTCCCGGCGCCTTGCCTTCTCGTCGAGTCGGGACAGATTGGCGTGGGTGATGGTGTGTCCCCCCAATTGCCAATGCCCGGAGTGGAGCATTTCACGTACCTCGGCATCGGTTATTTTGGGTTCGCGCTTTAGTTCTCCACTGTCGTGATGGGGCTTTTTTTGCCGGGACCAGTCGCGATGGAAGCGATCGGTCACCAGATAGAGGGTCGCCCTGGCGTGATACCTCTTCAGTATTGGATGGACATGGGTGAAGTTGTCCCGGTAGCCATCATCGAAGGTGAGACACACGGTTTTCTCCGGGAGTGTTTCGGGGCTCATCAATTCGGAGACAAAGGCGAAGTACCAGCCATGGTCCCGGAGCCAGCGCAGTTGCCGCTCGAAGCGATGGGGCGTTACGCGCAGTTTGTTGAATGAGGCCCGGGCCCTGTGCTCGCACACCATGTGGTACATCAGGATGCGGGGATGACGATAATGGACGGGGGATCGCCACCAGGCGTAGCGGAGACTGAACAAGAGGAACAGCACGAGGAGGGGAAACAACAGCACGGCTTGAATCGAAGACATGATACCCCTCCCCAATCCCTCTCCCCCTTCTCATCCCTCCCATGGAAGCAAGGCATCATCCACATAGGCATCCAATTCCGCGATCAATCTTTCCTTGTCGTCAAGAGCCAGGAAGCTCGCTTCGAAACTGTTCCTCGCCAGCGTATGGAGGTCCTTGACCTCCAGCCCCAGCGCCGCCTGGGCAGCCAGATAGTTCTCGTTGACATAGCCGCCGAAATAGGCCGGATCATCGGAATTCACCGTCACGCAGATACCACGATCGAGAAGTTTCTTCAGGTTATGATCGGCCATGGTATCGAAGACGCGCAGCTTCACATTGGACAGCGGACACACGGTGAGCGGGATCTGCTCCGTCACCAGCCGGTCCACCAGGGCCACATCTTCCGCGCACCGCACCCCGTGGTCGATACGAGACACACCAAGCACATCCAGGGCTTGGCGGATATACTCCGGCGGACCCTCCTCCCCGGCATGGGCCACGGTGAGAAAACCCTCGCGGCGCGCCCGTTCGAACACCGCCTTGAACTTCTTCGGAGGATTCCCCACCTCCGCGGAATCCAGACCCACCGCCACGATGTGCTCCCCATGGGGAAGCGCCTGCTCCAGGGTCTCCATGGCGGCATCCGCGCTGAGATGTCGTAGAAAACACAGGATAAGGTGCGACGAGACGCCGAGCCTTTCCCGTCCCTCCTCCAACGCCCGCCAGATACCGGAAAACACCGTATCGAATGCGATGCCGCGCGCGGTATGGGTCTGGGGATCGAAGAAGATCTCGGCATGGCGCACCCCCTGCCCGGCGGCCCGGGTCAGATACGCCCAGGTCAGATCGTAGAAATCCCTTTCATGGCGCAGCACATCGGCGCCCTGGTAATAGATATCCAGAAACGATTGCAGGTCCCGGAAGGCATAGGCACACCGTACCTCGTCCACGGAACCGAAGCGCAGTACCACGCCGTTTCGTTCCGCCAGGGAAAGCATCAGTTCCGGCTCCAGGGAACCCTCGATATGGAGATGCAGCTCCGCCTTGGGCAGGGCATCGATGAACGCCGCCATGGTAGCGGCCTTCATGGTGGTATCCCCGTTTCGATCAGTGTCTTTGTTCATGTGCTCGCTCCCGTTGGACTCCCCGAGGATTCTCGCATCGAAAGGGACAAAATGCCATTGGAAAATAACGGTTGCCAAGGGGGAGGGGGAACATGCCCTACCCCGGCTTCGCTCGCTCCCGGGCCAGACAGTAGAATGGGCAAAGTCGCCCAATCCGTCACTGGGCCGTGCCCATCGTGGGTGAAAGAGAACGCACCATGATGGGCACGGCGCCAAAGGCGCCTTTTGCCTATCCTACGGGCTGATTGCCATGGGGTTTAGCGTTTTGGGGTTTTTGATGTCCTCGGAAACGGATGTGCCGAGCATCAATGAACTGGAAGTCTTCACTGGAATCATATCTAAAGTTGAAGAATGGCATACCAAAAATAACTATGGGTATGATCTTTTACTGAAGCTTAATGGAAGTAGCAAGAAATTCAACATTGATCGTTGTGAATATCCGTTGAATCTAGGGATAGATTCCAAACAGATGCTTTTCCCCGGTGACATCGTTACCGTGCTTGTAGAAAAGAATGGTGTTCTGGTTTGTCCTTATGAGAGAGTGGTGGAAATTCTAATCCGATCCGATCAATTCGATATGAAATTGTCGACATTCTTTCTTGTTTTCGGTTCGTTGCTATCAACAATAGGTATCATCCGAACTCGTCGATCTGCTCATTCCTCAAAAGTGTGGTGACGCTCTTTGTGCGATAAAACCCGGCCCTGTGGCCGGGTTTTTTGTTTCTGGAAGATGTGCCGATTCTGGTGGCGCATGTGGGAACTGATGGTGGGGCGGATGCCTTGATGGTGCCGCCGGTAGCCACCGAATTATGGGGAATATACGGTAGCCAGACGGCCTATCTGGGGCAAAGGGGGATCTCACTTGAATATCTATGCCAATGATGGCACTAGTGTTATCGATAGCGCATTTCTATCTACTGAACACTTAGGTCTGCGTTTCGGTTTGCCCCTGGATACACAGTACGTGGCGGTGGTGTGTGGTTGAACACGATGATTCGGTTGCGAGCGATCATGATCTGGTATGCGTTCCCACGCAGGAGCATGGGAACGAGAAGAATAACGCGGTTTCGTGATTACTTCGGATGTGCTTGGGGCAGGTGGGGACTGATGGCGTGGCGGATACCTTGATGGTGCCGCCGGCAGCCACCGAATTATGGGGAATATACGGTAGCCAGACGGCCTATCTGGGGGCAAAAGAGGATCTCACCACGGTGAGTATCTATGCCGATGATGGCCGGTGTTACCGATATCGTGCTTAATTACCTGTATCGTACTCGATGCAGGCGATCGGTATGTCCTTTGCAATGTGGGAGTATTGGGTGGTCGAGGCCTAGAACAGTGATTTATTAGTAGCGGTCCTCGCATCAATGCGGATAAGCCGGTCGGTGTAATTCAGGATGGCGATGGTGATGGGAATGAGCGCGTTCTTGTCTGTTTGAACATGCGCTTCGGCTTACCTACGGATGGTACAGTATCTGTGAGGTGTCCGTGGCCGAATACAAGCGTGATTTCTCTTGTTCCCATGCTGGTGCGTGGGAACAAGAGATATACGGTTAGTTACAATGCTGTAGACTTAAGTTGTTCCACCCTCCCCAGTAATACAAAAATATATTACCGCGTAATTCCTTATGAACTGCAATCTTCGTTACGTTGCCTGAATTTCCTCCACTTGTATTCTGGCAGTCAAAACTTCCGAAACAAGTATATGGCGATCCAATTTTATTTCCGAAATAACCATGAAAACTATTGATGCACTTGTCTATGTATTGCAAGGACTCGGATAATCCTTCGCTATTTTCTAATTCTAAAGAGGTACTTAAAGAGAAATCTCCAGCTTTATATCCACTGACACCAATATACCATTCTCCTGAATCTTCAATGGTACATTTTTCTGTTCCTCGTCCACCCGTGTACGGACGACAATTCCAGTCATTCTTTGATGGTCTCCTACCCCTTTGAGTATATAAATCCAAATCATCAGAAAGGTTGAATAATTCAACTATAAGATTGGCGTCATCAGGTAAAGATGCATTAACCTTGTAGAATTTCCAATCTCTTTCCAGAACCGAATCAGACTCAGTATCACCATCAGATATTATAGGTATAAGGTATTCGATTGCTTTAATTTCAGGGTTAATCGTTGTTGAAGCACCGCATGCTGGATTTTCGCTTCTTCCGTTTCTTACTTCAAAGTGAACATGTTCAGCATCACTATGGCCATTTCCATCACCAACACCTGCTGAACCTTGGATTCCTAAAACATCACCAACGGAAATCACATCACCTGTAGCTATATCAACAGTTCTTGCATGCAAATAGATTGTTGTAATGTTTCTGGATTCGTCAAAAACAGCTATTGTGCTAAATGTATCGTCTTCCCCATCGTTAATAACTTCACCAGAAGATATGGCGTAAAACCCTCTATCCGCTGTTAAAGGACCGGCGACATCTTGTGTTTGCATATCTACTCCAGAATGCCCCCCATCATACCCAATACAATTACCATCTTGTTGTACCCAGGAGTTCCCCCAAGGGTTATAATCATAGTTAGCTCCGTTTGATACATCTTCCAGAGGGATATTAAACAATGCAGATGCCATTAAAGCCCTATTGCTAAAATTCGCATGGGCATTAGCCCCTAGCATAATAGAAGCGCAACAAATTAGAATAAACTTAAACTTATTCATTAATATTTCTCCTAAGAACTGGTTGTTTACTCTTAACATCTTCCAAAAATCTCTTAAATCTCTTCCTCGAAAGATTTTTATTATTCAAAGCACCGCCAACACCCCATTACTCGGCTCACCTTCGCCAGCCTTATTCATGGTCACAACGCGGAATTCTAATCTCTTGTCGGTCGGTTGTCCCGAGACGGTGATCTCCTGTTCCATGCCTGCCTCGACCCAGCTCTCCGAGCCATCTTCCCAGCGCCGAAGTTTATAGGCGGCGACCTCACCCTCATTAAATCACTTATACCCACACGTCCCATGGATCCATCGCGACAAATGGCCAATTTGCCGCGAAAACTGAGTGCATTGTCCGGGAAGATGACAAATCCGTCTGGGAAAACAACTCGTTTGTCTAGACAAATCCACAACTTTTCTGGACAAACAACTCATTCGTCCAGGCAAATCGCCGAGTTGTCCGGATAAATCACAAACTTTTCCAGATAACTTACCCATTTGTCCGGATAAATTGTTTATTTTCCCCGAGAAATGGGCGATGCCTCCCGCGTTCCTTGCTGATTTTCCCCGCGCATCGGATAATCGACTCCTCTTCCTGCACGCGAGATGGGAACTTATCAGGAGAATCCACTGGATATGTAAGGTATCGGAAAAATGAAGCAGGGAGAATCCCTGTGTATACCGATGCCTACCCCCTTTCAACCTTGGCGCGAAGCGTTAACATGCCCTCACCAATAGGAGTCTAACCATGACATCGAAATTCCCCAGTGTAGAAGCAAAAATCCTTGACCTTGGGCGGGAAGTATCCGCCGGTCTCGCAGCCAATACCGACATCTATCCCGCCCCGCCCATATCCGTCGCCGATCTCGATGCCGTTATCGCGGAGTATGAAGCGGCGAAAGAGGCCCTGGTGGCGGCCCAGGCCCAGGCCAAGCTGGCCCTGGAGAAGAAGGACCGGGTCCTCGATGCGGTGGCGAGCAGCATAAAGTCCGAGCTACGCTATGCCGAGAACACCGTGGATTACGACGATGGCAAACTCAAACTCCTCGGCTGGAGCGGCCGTCGGCATAAGACGCCATTGGCGCCCCCCGGCGCGGTATATGACCTGAAATCCTCGGACCGGGGCGAAGGCTGGATCGCCCTCGATTGGAAAAAACCCAA
Organism: uncultured Thiotrichales bacterium; assembly: GCA_964610175.1. Classification (GTDB taxonomy): domain Bacteria; phylum Pseudomonadota; class Gammaproteobacteria; order HK1; family HK1; genus CAZSVE01. Next base: position 12,568 of record CAZSVE010000037.1, on the reverse strand, counting down.
GGATGGCGGGAATATCGCGAGCTACAAGATCCAACGCCGCGAGGATGGCTCGGAACACTGGACCGATGTAGGGGTGGCCCTGGAACCCAAGGTTACTCTATCGGGTCAGGAAAGCGGGAAACGGTTCGTGTTCCGCGTGGTGGCGATCAACAAGGCCGGGGAGGGGAAGCCAAGTAATGGGGTGTTGGCGGTGTTGTGAGGGGGATAATCGATTCACCGATGAATTGAGATCATTGGTCCTGTATCCCTTGATATAATAAGGATACCGGTTTCACGAGAACCGCATTGGTTATAAACGGTATCGGAGTGGCGAAAACTCACTGGAATAAGGTTTATGAATACTATTCGTTTTTTTTGCGTGGTTGCTCTTGCCGCGTTTTCTGTGGTAGCCCATGCTGAATTACCGCTGACTGTCGAGGATCTCATTACCGACAAGGGTAAGATCAAGCTCGATGTCTCGGTAGCCTATGCCAATAGCGACAGGCAAGGCGTATCCACGGGTGAACCTATCACCATCCAAACGGGAACGACTTCCTTTGTTACGGTACCTACGCTGGTAGGCGACAGTCTCAGCAATAGCGATCTGGTGGTGGGTACACTAGGCTTGCGCTACGGTCTCACCGCCAAAGCCGAGATCTTTACCCGCGCCAGCTACCTCTATAGCAGCAATCGAACCAGCAATGTCTCGGGCACTGGCAGCAGCAGTGATAACCGCTTCGCCGATGCGTGGGCGGGGGTAAATTACCAATTCAAGGAAGACGATGACACGCCCGCCCTGCTCGGTTTCGGCGAGGTTGCGCTCCATGAGAAGTACGAGAGCAGCAGTTCCTTCAAATCGTATTTGTTCGGACTGACCACCTACAAGGCCATAGACCCGGTGGTGTTCGTGCTCACCGCAGCCTACCGATTGAACCAAAGCCGTAAAAACGGCGACAGGGATTACGAGCCCGGCAATATGTTTTTGCTCAACCCATCCGTCGCCTTCGCGGTAAACGACCGCGTGACGCTTACCACGGGTGTGCAATGGACAAACCGACAGGCGGATAAGGTCGACAGCCAAATCCAGGGGTTGAGACGCAGCAGCACCGACCTGCTGCTCGGCGTGGGATACGGCATATCGAAGGGAAGTACGCTGAACTTCACCTTTCAAGAGAATGCATCAGGTTCAGACGGGGCGAACCTGAGGCTCAACTGGCTGCATACGTTTTGATGGGCCGGTTGTAGGAGAGTTGCTCCGATTTTCTTTTTTTTCATTTCATAAATGAGGAGTTTCACATGAAGAAACTGAAAATAACCATTATCGCCTGGGCGTTATCCATGATGGTGGCAATGCCCGCCTTGGCCAGCAATACATCCATTTCGCGTGGGGCCGCGCAATTTACGGAGACCGATATGCAATCGCTGTTCGAGCAGGATGCCAAGTCGGTGCAGTTGGCGGCGCTGTCTCCAGAGGAGATGCAAGAGACGGAAGGGGCAATTATCTGGAATGGAGTAATTGGTGGAGGAATCGGGTTGGGCTGGTATCTAATCACAACTCCAAGTAATCAATGGAGCTTGGGTGGAGCCGCACTAAATACGGCTATAGGAGTTGCAACATCCTACGGTGCCGGTTCGCTTGTCAAGGTAATAGGGCCCTACAAAAGCGGCGGATGGGGAATTGCCGTTAATAAAGGCCTTTACAATCCCTTTACCTTGCAGAAGAACGCTCAGCAGGCTGCAAGATTCAATTTCCGTGGCGTCAAACCGACCACCACTCACCACCGGTTTAATGGCACAGGATTTAATAAGCATAGCACCTATCGTAGCTTTTTCCGCCTAGGAAGATAGATAGGGGACATGATGTCATCTAATTGCGAACATGTGGATGATCAAGTCTGGCGGGCATTCGTCCGCCAGTTTACGATGGTTTGTCTTTATATTTCATTCGGCATCCCAAAAGAACATAGAAGAGTTCTTTTTCTGAACATTCCAATAAAATTTAGAATAGAGGACTTTCCATCGAATTCATGCCTAAGAAAAATCAGCTACGAAAAACTCATGAACCTTACTCTATCAGAATTGCAAGGGGTCGTTCCGGTTGAGCTTATGTCATGTGTTGAAGCTATGCTGACAAGCAAAACACCAAGAGATTTTGAAATATGGCTTGACAGAAATTACAGCGAATACCATACACCCAAAAGCTCAATGAGTGGAGTATGAGGTTTATAATGAAGTAACCAATTTCCTTAGCTTGATTTCATCCATTAAGGAGTTTTTTCATGAAGAGTTTGGAGACGACCATTATCGCCTGGGTATTATCCATGATGGTGGCAATGCCCGCTTTGGCCAGTAATACATCCGTCCCGCCTGGGGTTGCGTCCGCGCAATTCACGGAGGCCAATATTCAGTCGCTGTTCGAGCAACAAGATGCCGATTCGATGCAATCGTTTTCGATTGTGGAACTTACCGATGATGATGCACAAGCACTGTTCGAGGAAGGCGCCGAACCGATGGAATTGGCGATGCTGTCTCCAGAGGAGATGGCGGCGACGGAAGGAGAGTGGTTTTTTGCCGCAGCCCGAGCCACAGCTCGATACGTTCCTCGTGCGTGGCGCTATGTAAGAACGATTCGAGTAAGAGGTCACTATGATAAAAAACCTCATCGTTTCTCTAACGCATGGGGACCGTTACGGGGGAACAGACCTCATATTCAGATGACTATTTACAGGAAGGGTGTTAAAAACTCGGACTTTAATGTCCGCGTCCCTGCTGGCCGAAGAACCTCCTGGGGAAGTCACAGGCGTTAAAGGCATTAATTCGTAAAGAGCCCCGGGGCTATTCAGTTCTCCCCGGGATTACCAAATTCCAGTTCTCGGAATATGGCATTCGCAAGGGGAGAACGTAGAATGGAGAGTAATCGTTCACCTTCCCTTAAGTTGGCGACTCACTAGAAATGGATAAAGTAATAGCGAAATGTCTTGCGGACAGTAAAGTAAAAGAAATATTGTCTGACGGAAAAGAAAGGGTTCAGTCTCTATTAAGCGAATCCAAACATGAATTTGAATTTCATAAAGGAGTAGAGTATCAAATAAGAGCAAATGCTTTTTATGAAGACAAGGAAAAGAAAATCATCAGGGTAAGTGTTACCGTAGACGATCAAGGCTTTTGGTCAACCTTACTCCCTGTATCGGGAAGTGATTTTTTTGAAGAGCGATGAAATCGGTGGGAAGGGAAAGGAATTGAGAAAAATAAGACTGAAATAATTAGAGAATGCTTATTATACAAAACCTCCATATTGGGATCTAATTTTCTCGGTAGTTCTTATCATTGCTGTGTTGGTTATGTGCTATTTTCTCGCTTCTTTCCAAAAAACCACTCCATGGAGTTGAACTTCACCTTACAAGAGAATGCCTCAGGTTCAGACGGGGCGAACCTGAGGCTCAACTGGCTGCATACGTTTTGATGGGCCGGTTGTGAAATCGTCCCGATTTACTTGTTTGATTTTATTTATGAGGAGTTTTTTATGAAGAGTCTGAAAACCACCATTATCGCTGGCGCACTGTCCGCGACATTGGCAATGCCCGCCTTGGCCAGTAATACATCCGTCCCGCGTGGGGCCGCGCAATTTACGGAGACCGATACCCAAGCGCTGTTTGCGCAAGATGTCGGTCCGATGGAGTTGGCGATGCTGTCTCCAGAGGAGATGGAGGCGACGGAGGGTGCGTGGGTTTGGGTTGTAATTAGGGCTGGAGTAATACTTTATTCTGGATATAGTGCATATCGAGCATGGAGTACTGCTAACCAGAATTCTGGTAACCAGAATAATATAGAGATTAATAACTACGGTAGCGGTACTATCAATATTACAATAAACAATTATTAGATAGCGGTTTGATTTTTCCACATTCCGGGAAAATCGACATTCTGATGCGGATATGCAATTTATCGCGCGTATCCGCATCTTATTCAGGTATCGGAAAAACAAGGATTCCGTGCGCGAACCAAAACTATCCCTCCTTTCAATCTTGGCGCGAAGCGCTAATATGTTCTTTTCTGCCCTGATTTCTTTCGGCATTCAATTTCATTGCATGATGAGGAGCTTCATATGAAGAAACTGAAAACAACCATTATCGCCGGAGTATTATCCATGATGGTAGTAATGCCCGCCTTGGCCAGCAATACATCCATTTCGTCTCTGGCCGCGCCCGCGCAGTTCACGGAGGCCGATATTCAATCGCTGTTCGAGCAACAAGATGCCGATTCGATGCAATCGTTTTCGCTTGTGGAACTTACCGATGGCGATGCGCAAGCGCTGTTCGAGGAAGGCGCGGAACCGATGGAGTTAGCGATGCTGTCTCCAGAGGAGATGGAGGCGACGGAAGGCGAATGGGTGTGGGTAATACCAGTCATTAGGATAGGCATCGGATTGGCTCGCCATGGAGCTCATCATTATTTCCGCTACATCGGTCGTCAACCACATATTCAAGCGTGGATTTGGCGGGAAGGTGTAAAGAATAGCCATCGAATTCTCTTCCGTATTCCCTTGAGATGGCGCTAATAGAAGGCTAGCGGTCTAAACAATGTATTCGCACGTGACGCGAATCGTATTAATTAGGCGCACAGTTTTTAATGATACGGTTCGCGTTTGCTTGCTATGCCTAGTCAGAATCTTATAGGAAAAATTATGCGATAGCTTATCGATAATGATGAACAAATTAACCTTATTAAAAAAATTAAAGGAAAAAATGCTCGAATTTAAGCTAATGCCTTACGATACACTCGTAAAATATGTGGGCAAAACATTCACTTATCAGTCCGGGAAAGAAGAGGATTTCTATCAAATAGAGATAATGTTTTTTTTTGATGATAGAGAAAAACAAAATGTACGAGTTGCTGGTGCAATTGATGATGGTGGATGGAGATCCTTCTTTCCACTAGGGGAGAGTTTTATTGTTCAAAAAGTATAAGCGCTTCTGTGAAATCCGTTGCTTGCTGTTTTTGGTAGTGACCGGACCCGTATGCGCCGATAGCGCTCTACTGGTTACCCATTCACTCTCCGGCCACGTACCCGTCAAGAGCTGGAAAACCCTCCGCGATGCCCGCATCGTCAAACAAGATTTAGACTACTCCTGCGGCGCCGCGTCCCTCGCAACCATCCTGAACGAATTCTACGGTCAGAAAGTCACGGAAAAGGAATTGCTCGAGGCCATGGACAAAGGCGACCTTCGCGCCAGCTTCCAGGACATGCAACGCTCCCTGCCCGAATTCGGCTTCAAGGCGCAGGGCTTCGCCGCCAGCTACGGGCAACTGGCCAAACTCAAGATACCCGTGCTGGTGTACCTCAAGCACCGCAAGGACGATCATTTCTCGGTGTTGCGCGGCATCGATGGAAACACGGTCTGGCTAGCCGACCCCTCCCTCGGTAATCGCACCTTCAGCAAATTCCAGTTCCTCGACATGTGGGAAACCCGTGAAGATGACCAAAGCAGCGCGGAGTTGAAAGGCAAATTTTTGGCTGTATTGCCCATGCGGTCGGAAATAGCAGCCGTAGAAGATTTCTTTACCAAAACCCCAAGAAGGCAAACCGCGCAAGCAGTCGAGCAATTGGCTATACGTCGGATACCGTGATACAGCTTGTGACGGGGCCATGCTCAAATTGGTCGGCCTTGATTCCGCTATCCCCGCCCACCCAAAATACCAAAGAGTCCGCATAGTCTGCGGTGATCGGATCGCACCATTCCTCCCTGAATGAAGCGTTCAGCAGCGCGACGAGGCAGATGACGCGCCTTTATGATGCTGCCCTTGCGGAGGCCGAACGCTTCGAGCAGGAGGGGATGCCTTTGACACTCGGCGTCGCCCTGTCCCCGGAACAGGTGAAATCCCTGCGCCACGACCTGATCTGGCTCGAAGAAAGGGAAGTCGCTGGCGCACGGGTGCTGGCGCCGCAGCTCTATCTCTCCCAGGCGACCCTGGCCCAAATCGAGAGCGGAACCGGCCCTGTCATCAGCGGCGGCGATGTGTTGCTGGCGAGCAAAGAGGACCTCGGTAACCAGGGAACCATCACGGCGCGACGCGACGTTGGACTCTCTTCGGAGGGGAGCTTCACCAACGTGGGCTCCGTGGATGCCGGGAAATCCTTGGTCGCGAATGTCAAGAAAGACATCATCAACCGCGGTCCTGGTTCTCTTTATGGCGGCGATCTGGTGGCCCTCTATGCCGAGGGCGATATCCGCAACGAATCCACCGCCGAAGAGATCCATCTCGGCGAGGACATCGTCTCCCGCATGAAGGATATTGCCAGCATCGGGTCCGGGGGCAATCTGATCATGGATGCCGGGGGCGACATCGTGCAAAAGGCCGCCAAGCTCCGCGCCACGGGCAGCGCCGTCCTCGAGGCTGAGAGCGATATCGTCTTCGAGACTATTGCGCTGCAAAACAAAAGCGTCAACCGCGGCTCCAACGGCTATTCCATCCATGACAAAACCGAGCACGTGGGCAGCGAGGCAACCTTCGGCGGCGATACTACCCTGACCGCCACCCGCATGGAGGTGGGCGACGATGCCGAGATCACCACCGGTGGCAGCTTCAACCTGCTCTCCGCGCAAAACACCTATCACAGCGAGAGCCACTACGAATACGACGGCGGCGGCTGGTTCGGGAGTAGCGGTAGCGAGGACAGCGTTAGCGACGAAACGCGGCAGGTTTCTTCCGTATTGAAGACAGGTGGCAAGCTGTCGGTCGACAGCAAAGATAATATTACCCTGCTTGCCTCTACCATCAAGGCGGATGGCGCAGCGGCGCTCAAGGCGAGCGGTAATATCAATGTCTTGAATGCCTACGATACGGCGTACCAACGAACCCAAACCAGCAAGTCCGGGTTTATCTCTTCCGAACAGACCGACAAAGGGCGCATCGATGACACGATGGTCGCCTCTGTCATCAAAAGTGGTGGAGATCTTTCCTTCGAGGCGGAAGGGAACGTTGCGATTATCGGTTCGAAACTGGATGTGGAAAAAGACCTCTCCTTTGGGACATTCACCGTCGGTCGGGATAAGGCAGGTAACCTGTTGACCGATGAATATGGTCATTATGTCACCCAGGATGGAGGCGCGGTTGGCACCCTAACCATTGCGGCTGCCGAAGAGCGGCATGAAGACTGGAACGTGAAAAAAAGTGGAATTGCCATCTTCGGCATCACCCTGGACGAAAGACGTGACGAGGTTAGGAACCAATCCGTGGATCAGATCGCTTCCTTGTTGGATGTGGAGGGTAACCTTCGCGCCAACACGAAAGGGGACATCAATATCATCGGTTCGGAGATCGAGGTGGCCGGAAGCGGCGCGATCCACGCGGATGGCGATGTCAATGTCCTTTCCGCGCAGGAGAGCCGCCACCACTATGAAAGCCACATGCATATGGGTATGAATGGCCTCACCGGAGGTTGGGATGGTAGCCGTCTTTCCGTCGGTCTCAAGGGGGAGTATACCGAGGACACTTTGACGGAAACCACGGTGACGCAGAAGAAATCCAAACTCGAGTTCGGTGGCGAACTGCTGTTGAACACCGAGGGGGCCACCTTAATTTCCGCGTCCGATATCGAGACGAAAGGATCCATGACCATCCAGGCCGATAAAGGGCTCACCGTCGTCAGCGCCGAGAATGTACAGACGACGGAAGAGGAGCACACCAAAGGCGAGGCCAAGGTTACCGTCGGGATTGGGAATGCCTACAACGATACCTATCAGGCCGTCAAGGAGGCAGCGGAGAATGTAAAACGGGCCAAAGAGGCACTGGATACCTTCGATGGAGAGATCGCGCAGATGCGCGAGGATCTGAAACAGGGATTGGTGACGGAGGAAGATATTCGGGAACGGAAAGCGGATCGGAAATATTTTGTTGCCAACCTCGCCGCGGCGACCGCGAACGCGGCCAATGCCGCCATCCAGGTGGGCGCCGCTGGCGCGAAGGCGGCGGCAGCTGCCGGCACCAGTTTCGGCACCGGCTTCTATGGCGACGTTAAGATGGAAGTAGACGGCACCAAGAGCACCAGTCGCAGCGAACGGAGAACAGCGGTCGGTTCCAGCCTGATCGCCGGTGGCAGTATGAATCTCTCCTCCGGCGCGGATCTGCATATTCAAGGTTCCGACGTTATGGCTAACGGGGTAATGGATCTGATTGCCGCCGAGGATGTGTTGATCGAATCGGCCCAAGATACCTATCGGGAAGATTTCAGCAGTGAGCAGCGTCATTGGGAGAAGAGCATGACCACCGCTGGGATTAGTACGGATATCAATAGTACTGGTGGGATCAGCTCCTCTAATAAAGCTAGTAGCAATGCCCACGGCACCAGTCAACGGAATAGCCGAATTCAAGCAGAAACTTTGAATATCCGGGCTGGTCGCGATACGACTGTTGCTGGAACGCAAATGCAAACCGTCGATCTGATGGTCGATACGGGACGCAATCTAACTGTCGCCAGTCGTCAAAACAAGGATAGTTCAAACTCTAGTCAGTTTGGTTACAGTACTAGCACAAAAGATAGTTTCCTTATTCCTACTGGCGGTGGTGTAAGCGGTGGTCGGGGCTATGGTCTGCGTAAATGGGTCGATCAACAGACAGAGATGATCGGGACCGGCAGCGTGAGCATAAAGACCGGTGGCAATACCCACCTCAAGGGCGCAGCCATCGCCAATCGCGCTGCCGATGGAACGGATGGAGGAAATCTGACCCTGGAAACCGCCAGTCTTACGGTGGAAGAGATCAAGGATATCGATAAGGCCAACCAGTGGAGCGCGGGTGTCACCACCAGCACGGGCAGCACATCGCTCCAGATGGCGATGGGTGGCCACAAAAAGGCGCAGCTCAACTACGCCACCATTGGACAGGGCAACGTGCTGATCGATGGATCGGAAGACACGGTGGCAGGCCTCAATCGCGATATCTCGCAAACGACCAAGGTATTGGCCAACCGCAGGACCGGCGGGTTGGATGCGAGTGTGTCGGTCGATCATCGAGTTTTCACCGAAAAAGACAGGCAATCCATTGCCACCGATTTTTATGACACCTATGACCACGCGAAGGACATCGGCAATGCCGTCGGGGATTATTTCGACTCGGAAAAAGATGTTTCCCTCTCCCATTATAGCCGTGTCGTGGGGGATGGTGCCCGTAAACGGTCTTATCTGAAATCAGCGGTATTCTACGAAAAAGATACGCGAGAGGGGTTGAATCGTGCCGATGCCAGCGCAGAAGAGGTGCAGGGATCGATGCAGAATATGGTGGATGGCTTGAGCGGGCAAGAGGGAACCAGTGTCGTTATCTATGATGGTGATCCGAATGTCATCGGCCTTGATTCGAACCTCCCCGCCAACAATACCGAATTCAACAAAAATCTTGCCAAGGGAGGATATAGCAGCGCGAGCGATGGCATAGGCGTCAACGCATGGCAGACGGATATGACCTCCACGAACGACAAGGTTCAGGTAATCGGTCACGAAAGCTATCGCGTCATTGCCGATAAAAAGGGATATGGTTATAACGACCAAACCGAAACCGCCTTGGCAAAACGCTACGGTGAATCCACCCGAGACACGTGGAATGCCTACAGTGCTATTGGAGGTTATGAGACCAACCAGAATGCTGGAAGCACCAGTAGTGGAGATTGGCTCGCGCAGAATCGAGGGAGCAGTGTCGTAAAGAGTGGGAACGAATGGATTGGGCGGCAGGATAGTCGGGAGATGGAGCCGCTTGTTCTCTTTCTTGGAGGACAGGGATCAGCAGGAGCAGGACATGGGGCGGCAGCTGGGGGAGGAAAGTGGATTAATATCACATGGGATAAAGGTTTGAAGATAGAGCACGGTCAGTATGTGGCTGGTGAAATGGGTGCTCATGCTGGAATGAGCGCAGGTGCAGGTGGGGAAGCCGGTATTTTCTTTACAAATGATTGGGAAAAAGCACTTACAGGCGGTTACATGAATGTTGGCGGTTCCGGCGGCGTACTCGGATCATTTGGAATAGATGGAATTATTACGGCTCCAGAAAAAAAGGACAACAGTCCAGTTTTCGGGCTTTCTGGAAACGCATCATTTGGTACAGGCGTTGAGGCTCATATGAGGCCAGGTTATGGAAAAGCCTGGAAGTCGGGTGAAAAAACGATTAACTTCAGAAATATTTTCTCCCGTGATGAAAAATCCAAGCCGTAATAGTTGGTCCATGTGATGTTCGACATGCTCGTTATTTTGTTTGGTTTCATCCTGATTAGTATTGTCTTCCTGCTTTCTTTGATTGAGTTGGCGAGACTTCGTAGGTTATGTTCCTTAGTGGATGAGGAAAAGAGCCATATTTTCAAGAAAAACATGAGAATACATTTCAGATTTGAGAATGCTGCCCTCTTTGACTTTGTTAATAATAGTATCTCAAGTGATGGAAATGAGATAAGCGCCATAAAGGTTAAATTACAGAGGGGCAGAAAGATAATACTTTTTCTGTCTTCTTTATTCTTTTCCATTTTAATATTAGATGTTTTAGTTTCTATTTACAGATGAATAAGATCTTTCCTAATGCCACCACCAATTGCCACGAAGGGGCATTATGTTCAAGAATTCCCAAAACTAAAGTTTTCTGACCACCATAGAAACTGCCATGCAATATTCTGTTTTAATAGAGGCCGTTACCGATCCTGATTTTCCGCAAGGGTATTATTACGCCTATATTCCGTCTTTAGGTCTTACTACCCACGGTCTTGGGATTGAAGGCGCAAAGGTTGCCGCGCGTGACTTAATCGGCCTTTGGGTTGCCGAAAAAAAGATGCGCGGAGAGTTTATTGCCCGTGAGGTTGATTCTTATTTCTCCCACATTGGAATCGAAGATGCCCTGGTCAGCGCGTAACATTCTCCGTCGTCTGCTCAGAGCTGGTTTTATTGAAGTTCGTCAAAGTGGATCGCACAAGAGTATTGCGTCATCCCGATGGCAGAATGACCTGGGAGTCTGCCCGACTTATGGGAATCGTGGCGAAAAAGTGAGAAATCGTGGGCATTTTTTCGAAAATTCGAGGCGAATACTGAAGTATTTAACGAGAATTTGCGGAAAACATGCACCGATTTACCGCTTTTGTAGCCGATTCAGCTAAGTCGGACAGACTCCTAGGTTCCAATGCATCCTGGTGATATGCCGAACGGTACTTTTCAAAGCATCCTCAAACAATCCGGTTTATCACGGAAAGAATTCGAGGCTCTATCACGATAATTTCCTCGCTCCCACGCGCCTGCGTGAGAGGGCACATCCTGGCGTGTTTTCGTTGCACCGTTCAACAAAGGAATGCACATGCTGGTATAGGTTCCCACGCAGGAACGTGGGGACCAACGAGTGCGGCTTATCGCTCGCTCCCAAGTTCCTTGCTTGGGAGCGCTGTTTTGGAAGCTCCTCAGCTTCCTGACAGAGTATGCGAAAGATGTTTTATAAGTTGGAAGCCGGAGCTTCCGATAAGAGGTTACCAAAAGCCTCACACTTTCTGACCTGCACGGTTCTGAACTGGATTTTGCTTTTTTCCGAACGCATGGCGTACGATTAAAATCAAAATGAGGTTTTTCCAGATACAAGAGGAATTTTCTGACATGAGAGAAAGCGTTATCAGCATCGATCCAGAAGTAATGGGAGGCATTCCCGTTTTCAGGGATACCCGCATACCCATACGAACTTTTGTTGACTACATGGGAGGTGACGACGATATCAGGGAATTTTTCGATAATTTCCCGGGTGTATCACGGGAGCAAATAATTAGGTTGATCGAGGAATTGGATGAGGTAAAGGAGAAGCTGCTTGCTGCTGCGTAATATCCTGCTGGATGAGTGTGTGCCCCGGAAACTGACCAGGCATATCACAGGATACGAGGTACAAACTGTTCGTGGCGCTAGTTGGACAAGTTTTAAGAATGGGGATTTGCTTCGCCGGGCACAGATCGATTTCGATGTTTTGGTTACCATAGATCGGAATTTCATTTAACGCATCGGAAAAACCAAAATTTTGGGGAACCGGTGCGGGGTATCGAAGCCCACCCCCTGTCAACCTTGGCGCGAAGCGCTAACATGTTCTCAGCAAAATCTGAGCAACTTCGAGATTGCCGTTATTGTGCTAACCAGAGGATAAAATAAAGTCGAAGATCTCTTACCTCTTATTCCCAAACTCATCGAGGCGATTCCTATTGTTGAATCCGGTACAGCCCTCGTTCTGGAAACCCCGTAACCAACAACATTGCCAGGCAGCGCATGCGAATCGATAGCTCGCTGCAATCCAAATATTTCGATGTCTGGTTCCCACGCGCCTTGCGTGGGAACCAGAAGCCCGGTTTGTACCACATCGGGGCCACATTATCTTGTCGGAGGCCCAACCCCGGATAACCGAGCCCCGCGCCATGTGATCGGGACTTTATCCATGACGGCCAGATCCGATCCATGACAACCCGTGCCTTATTTATCGTAAAGGGCGAGGAAAGGGGGCGGGTCTTTCCTTCTGCTATCCGTGCCGATTTGAAGAAAAAGTGCCTCCTCAAAAGAACTCGTGGGTAGATTTTGGGACAGGCAAATTGCCAAGG
>CAZSVE010000036.1:0-30444 GCA_964610175.1 uncultured Thiotrichales bacterium | reverse complement strand
CGGAACCGGAGCTTGGCATACGTCGAAGGCCCCAATATATTACAAACTGGGCGACACCCCCCGGACTCCTGCTTACCTGGCCCCTCCGTCGCCTTCGGTCACCCTCGGACGCTGGCTGCGTACCCCACCAAAAGGTGAGTTCGAGTAAGCAGTTCTGTACAGGTACGGACCCGCACAGGTAGGATTAGACCAATTCGTTACCTCCTGTACCGGTTTGGTCGCACCGTTTAAGACTGAGCCGTTGATGCCTGCGGCTCACACAGGCTTCGGACGCGTCGCGATCCTGCCTTGCTGATCCCTTGCTCCCGCTGACTTGTACCACTGTCGTACGGCGTCGGAATAAGACCTGCACAAGCAGCCAACTCGCGCCGGTTCTTGAATTTCCTCCATACGAAAAATTCCATCACCAGGATCCAACTCGATTGCGGGCCAACACCCCGTAATTGCATCAGGGTGATGATTTGTTCCATCGCTTTCGTTTTCTCTTCCTTGACGCGGCGTTTTTGCTCTTGGTGTAGCTCCTTGATTTGTCGCTTGACCAGCTGTAATCGTTCGTATTCCCGGACAAGCTCGGTCTTGAGATTCGGACCCAACTCGTTACCCAGTCCATCTCCGATGGTTTCCAGCCACTCAGGGAAATTTCGACCGATTGGCGTTCGTACTCCATGCTGGACCAACAACGATTCGATCCGCACAACATGGGCGCCATGTTCTTTGAGCAGGCGTTCTCGCTCCCTGTTCAACCGTCTTTGGTCTTCCTCATCGGGAGTTGGAATTTGGACCACACTCACTGCCTTGCGCTCACCATTGAGATATCGTTGCAATAATCGCAGTAATGCCTTTACATCCACCTTGTCCGTCTTGGCCCGTCGTTTGCGACGATTCACCTCGATGCTCGATGAATCGAATATCAAGTTGGTAATCCCGAACCCTTCCAACATACGGTGAATCCAAAATCCATCACGCCCCGCCTCAAAGCAGCTGATAACCGGGCAGTCTTCCGGTAAATGTAATTTCTCCTTGGCAAAACCGATTTGGCGCGACAGGGCTTTCCAATCACCAGCGGTAATTGTCACGCTCCGATCCCTGCTACCATTGCTGAATCCCAGCTTCCATTTGGCATTGCTCAATTCCATCGCCATGTACAAAACCGTATTGCCTGTGTAACCTTTGCTGTGAAGGACCGCTGTCATCTTCTTCTCCCCTCTGTTCGAGAGCCTAAATTAGAGAGGATAACCGATGGCGGTCCTTCATGGTTTCTACGGGTTTCGCATTGTTCATCGAGATACCAGGCCACGTCTTCGCTTACAATCCGAGAGTCCCAGGAATGATCTCCTGATTATCATCCAGGACCCGCCGAGGTAAAAACCGACCACCTTATCGACGCTCATGACAAAACCACTTCGAATCGCCATCATCGCCGGTGAGCCTTCCGGTGATCTGCTGGGTGCGGGTCTGTTACGGGAACTTGCCCGACATGTGCCCCATATTCGTATCGAGGGCATCGGGGGACCACGAATGATGGCCGCCGGGTGCCGATCCCTGTATCCCATGGAACGACTGGCGGTGGCGGGTCTGTCGGAGGCGGTAGCCCGGATCCCGGAGCTGCTTTCGATTCGATGGCGTCTCGAGCGCCACTTTCGCCGCGACCCACCGGATGTATTCATCGGCATCGATGCCCCGGATTTCAATCTGTTCCTGGAACGGAAATTACGAAAGAGCGGCATTCCGGTGGTTCATTACGTAAGTCCCACCGTATGGGCGTGGCGTGGCTACCGCATCGGGAAGATTGCCCGATCCGTGGATCTCATGCTGACGCTGTTTCCCTTCGAAGTGGATATCTATCGGGCCAATGGGGTCCCGGCTAGATTCGTCGGTCATCCCCTGGCCGATGCCATCCCGGAGGAGGCGGATAGGGAAGAGGCGCGTCGCGAACTCTCCCTGCCACGGGGCACAATCATCGCCTTGCTGCCCGGGAGCCGTTCGAACGAGGTAAAGGCCATGGCCGTGCCCATGATCCGGGCCGCCCGCCGATTGACCGAGCAGTATCCCGGTATCCACTTCGTGGTACCGTTCATCGATGCCGTTACCCGCGATCATTTCCAGGAAGTGCGCGCCAGGGAGGGAAGTGATCTCCCGATCACGGTGCTCGACAACCACGCCCGCACCGCCATGGCGGCGGCCGATGTCGTGCTCGTGGCGGTGGGGACGGCCACCCTGGAGGCATTGCTGCTGCAGCGGCCCATGGTGATCACACTCCGGGTGTCCACATTGACCTATCACATCGGGAAACTGCTCGCTACCGTGCCTTGGGCGGGGCTCCCCAATCTATTGGCAAGACGCCCTTTGGTGCCTGAACTCCTGCAAAAACAGGCAACGCCGGAAGAACTCGCCAAGGCGGTCTCGGACATCCTGGAGGACCCACAATGCCGTGAGACACGGCAGGAATTCGAAAGGATCGGCGCGACGCTGCGCAAAGGCGCGAATCGGTGCGCCGCCGAGGCGGTGCTGGAACTGTTGGGTGTAAAAAATCGCGGAAAATAAGCCAGGCAATGAAGTGAATGAAGTATTGGCAGCGTTGTTAATGTGCTGGGTATCGTCGTCAAGGAGAGGTTCCCAACGAATTTCCAGAAAATCGAGGCCTTTCGAAAAATCGCAAACGAGGCGCTCTATCTGCCGGAAAGAGATCGCGCGGGATTGGCCCAAAGGCTACCAATCGGTCTCGATTCATCCGAGGACCGGATTCCGAGAGACTGGTTTCTTTCTGGACGCTCAGCACAGAGCTGGAGAACTCGATAGGGGTATTGTCCGAGCAGTCCCCTCGGAAGAAGTCGCGCGTAAGGCGCGAGCGCCGATCGCACGACGCCGGGCATGGTGAGCCCCGAACGCAACTCGTGGAGTAGCAAGCTTTCGAAGCCAGGTTCGATGAGGCCGACCAATTCGCGCCATACGGTTCGTTACTCGAAAAAAGCCGCCAGGGAGGTGGTATCCAGTATCCGCTCGCTCCATGTTTCCAGCCGGGCTACATCCGTGGTATCGAGCAACTGTGCTTCGGCCCAGTCCGGCAAATCGCCGAAGCGCCTGATAAGTTGACGGCGCAATACGGCGATTTTACCTTCGATTTCGCCCTCTGCCCAACCCTCTGCCCGGCCCTCTGCCCGGCCTTCTGCCTTGCCTTCATTTCTGGCCGTAACCATGGCCGCTTTCACACCCAGATAATCGAGTAGGTTTTCTTCGTAGGCCGTGTATTGTTCATGGCTCAGATTGGCCAATTCCGCCGTGTGGAAGGCCTTTTGAAAGATCGGCTCGTCGAGGATCGCCGGAATGTGGTCGAAACTTTCCAGGTTTTTCAGGAAATATAACCACTTATCGAAATGAGTCTCCAATTCGTGTGCCTGTCTGGTGAACAGTGGCATCTGCAGGAACTTGAAATGCAGCTTGTCGAAGAACAGCTCTCCGTCCTGATCGCGCAACGCCACATCGCGGCGGAACTTTTGCATCTCCCGCACTTCGTCGTAGACAAAATCCAGGATGGCGATGAAATAGACCGGATCCAGCTCGAACAGCCACTCACCCTTTTTGGCCTGATCGCGAATCGGGAAGGTAACATAGAACACCGAACGGTCCTTGAAGAATTGGATTTTGGCCTTCTGCATCTCCACGATAAAATGCTCACCCGTGGTGCCGATACAGTGAATATCGAAGATCGCCTTGCGCTCCAGCGGGATATCGGGCAATTGCTCGCTATTCCTGAAGTTCAATTCGGCGATTTGGTGGTGTTCCGGCAGGAGCTGATCGAGAAAATCGATCAGGAGATCCTTATTGGCCTCCTCGCCGAACAGCTTTTTGAAGCCGAAATCCGTGTAGGGATTGAGGTATCTGCTCATGAGGCGTTTGCCTATGAAATCGATTTTGGGTTGAATTTATACCAAGCCATGTCGGTTCGAGGCGAAGCTTCGCCAGGTACAGGATTGGGATTCTCCTGCCGTTTTACCCGTGGATTATCGATCCATGACGGTCTCTTCGATGAGGACGAGGTTGTCGCGATGGATGATCTCGGGTTCATGGACATATCCCAGGATTTCCCCGATGCGATCACTGGGTTGCCCGATGAGTTTGCGGGTCTCCCGTGCATCGTAGTTTATCAACCCATGGGCGATCTCCCGCCGCTTCGCGTCCAGGCAGGCCACGACCTCGCCGCGCGCGAAATTGCCTTCCACATTGGATATCCCGACGCCGAGCAGGCTCCTGCCTCCCTTCTGGAGGGCATGGATAGCACCGGCGTCGAGAATCAGGCGCCCCACCGTGGGCGACCCCGCCAGCCAGCGCTTGCGCGCCGCGAGTACCGGCTGCCGGGGTTCCAGGAGAGATCCGATCTCCTCGCCGGCGGCAATTCGGGTAAGGACATCCCGAATACGTCCCGAGGCAATGATGGTGCTGGTTCCGGAACGTGCCGCCAGCGCCGCCGCCTTGACCTTGGTGCGCATGCCGCCCCGGCCCAGGATGCCCCCCTCTCCGGCCATGGCCTCGAGCTCCATATCCCCGGCACCGGCCACCCGGATCAGGGTCGCCTCCGGGTCCTGCCTCGGATCGGCCGTATAGAGACCATCCTGATCGGTGAGCATGATCAATCGATCCGCCTCGACGAGATTGGCCACCAACCCGGCGAGGGTGTCGTTGTCGCCGAGGCGGATCTCGTCGGTGGCTACCGTGTCGTTTTCATTGATGATGGGGAGGACGCCGAATTCCAGGAGCGCGCGCAGGGTACTGCCCACATTGAGATAGCGCCTGCGATCCGAGAAGTCGTCATGGGTCAGCAATACCTGGGCGGTGTGGATGCCGTGGCGCTGAAAGCAGGCCTCGTATACCTGGATGAGACCCATCTGACCCACGGCGGCGGCGGCCTGGAGTTCGTGAATGCGTTCTGGGCGCCTCGTCCAGCCAAGCCGACACATCCCCTCGGCCACCGCTCCGGAAGAGACCAGTATCAGTTCGATGGCATTGCGACGCAGTGCCACCATCTGCTCGGCCCAGACATGGATCGCCTCGTGGTCGAGATTTTGTCCATTGTTGGTCAGCAAGGCACTGCCGATCTTGATCACCCAACGCATCTTCGATTTTCCGTGATTTTCGATTTATTGGCGTTCGTGGTTTCGGTTTGCCGTACTACGACAATGTGGAATTTTCTGGTCCCGGCCATGCCGAATCGGGATAATGACAAAAACGATCATGTTATGCTAGCTGCCGTATTCTCATGACGCCGGTTCTGGCTATGCCGGTTCTGGCCATCCCGGATCGGTTTTTCCTGGATGTCGTGCTATTCACGATTTCGTTATTTTCGACAATGATCGACCCAATCGTAAAACAAGGCGTCGTCACGCCATTGGCGGACCCGCGGGACAAGGCGCTGGCGCGCACCGTGCGCCCCCGCCGAATCGACGAATATGTCGGCCAGTCGGCGGTTCGTGCCCAGATGGAGGTGTTCATCGAGGCGGCGAAGCGCCGGGGAGAGGCCCTGGATCATGTATTGATATTCGGCCCCCCCGGTCTCGGCAAGACCACCCTGGCCCACGTGGTAAGCAATGAACTCGGGGCCAATTTCCGTCAGACCTCCGGCCCGGTATTGGAGCGCCCCGGCGATCTGGCGGCACTGCTCACCAATCTGGAGCCGCGCGATGTGTTGTTCATCGACGAGATGCATCGCCTCAATCCCGTGGTCGAGGAGATCCTGTACCCCGCCATGGAGGATTTTCAGCTCGACATCATGATAGGAGAGGGGCCCGCGGCACGCTCCATCAAACTGGATCTACCACCATTCACCCTGGTGGGGGCGACCACGCGCGCCGGATTGCTGACCTCCCCGCTGCGGGACCGCTTCGGGATCGTGCAGCGATTGGAGTTCTACCATGTCCATGAGCTGACCACCATCATCGAACGCTCCGCCGGAATATTGGATATCCATGTGGCCCGTGACGGCGCACGGGAACTCGCCCGCCGTTCTCGCGGCACCCCCCGCATCGCCAATCGGCTGTTGCGGCGCGTGCGCGACTATGCCGAAATCAAGGCCGAGGGGCGCATCTCCGAGGAGGTTGCAAGAGAGGCATTGACGCTGCTCGACGTGGATGTGGCGGGCTTCGACGTCATGGACCAGAAACTTCTCCTGACGATCTTGCAGAAATTCGACGGGGGGCCGGTGGGTGTCGATAGCCTGGCGGCGGCCATCGGCGAGGAGCGTGGCACCATCGAGGACGTCGTGGAGCCCTATCTCATTCAGCAGGGCTTCCTGCAGCGCACCCCGCGTGGCCGCATGGCGACACGAAATACCTGGCTACACTTCGGATTCGCGCCGCCCGAGGGAAAGACAAACGAAACGCCGCATCAAATGGATCTGCTCCCCTGAGGACCCGGCACGGTTGCGGCGCCCGGCGGCGCCCCCTTGCCCGGAGGGGCCATGATTTTCGGGCCGCTTTGCCGATGATCGAATGCTTTCCCTGAAGTTACCCAACCCGGCCTCGGCATAGCCGGAAGCAAGGATTCTTGGGTTGCCTTTTGTCATTTCGAGCACGGCGAAGAATGACAATCGGATTTTTGCTCGTTTCGTCGAAGATCTTCCCTGTGAGAGAGCAAATGGAAACCATTTTTGTATCAACCATTTTTGTTTTGACTTTCCCTGGGGACGGAATAGACTACGGCGTCGTTTCGGTTGGCTTTTCGTAGAATCCCCTTGGTCGAACTTGCGCTTGGTCGAATTTCTCGGGCTTCGACTATCGATGCCCCGATGTTCGATAAGCGAGCAGTCGGTTCCAAAACAATCTTAATTCGGCTACTCCCTCACTCCCCTCCGGAGGAACCCCTATCATGAGATCATTGAAATTCTCCTTTGTCTCCGTGTTTTTATCGATCTTATTCGCTGTCGCCCCAATCTTTACCGTCCCGGCGCTTGCCTACGACGACAACCTCATTACCAAAGAGACCTTCGAAATGGACAGCTACACCACCGTGGGCGGCAAGACCATCTCGAATGTCAAGATCGGCTGGGAGAGCTACGGTACCAGGAAAGATCAAAGTGGCCGTGATAAAGAGGTTATCCTCATTACCCCTCACTTCAGCGCCTACAGTCATGCCGCTGGTAAGTACGCATCCGACGCGACACGAGCCCCGGCTACTGGGACGCCATCATCGGTTCTGGCTTGGCCATAGATACGGACAAGTATTACGTCCTCTCATCCGACACACTGGTGAGCTATCACGCCTATTCCGGCAAGGTCATCACCACCGGTCCCGCCACCAACAATCCCGCCACGAACTTACCCTATGGGCTGGAATTTCCCCTGGTTACCGTCCGGGATTTCGTCAGGGTCCAGAAGGCGCTTCTCGACAGTCTCGGGATTACCTCCCTGCACGCCGTGGCGGGGCTCTCCATGGGGGCTATGCAGGCCGTGGAGTGGGGCAATGCCTATCCGGACATGGTCAAGCGCGTCATCGCCGTGGCCGGCCATGCCTACAGCGACGCTATTTTCGTGGGACTTTTCGATCTGATGGAGTCATTCATTACCATGGATCCCAAGTGGAAAAACGGGAACTACTATGCCACGGGACAGCCCATGGATGGCATGAAGGGGGCGAGAAAGCTGCTCGTCATGACTGCTTTCCATTGGCAGTGGCTCGAGGAGCAATACGGTCGCGCCTGGGCCGACCCCAAGAAGAGTGGTGTTCGGAGAGGGAAATTCGATGATCAGTACCAGATCTCGAAGGCCTTCGACGATGATGCAACCGCAGATTTAGCGGACGCGGATGCCAATCATTTCCTTTATCTGATCAAGGCCTGTCAGGACTATGTCGTGGGTCACAATGGCTCCCTGGATGAGGAACTGGCCAGGATTAAGGCGCCGGTATTGTTCGTTTACTCCCCCAACGACCTGTTGATGCCCGCCGACAAGATATGCCAAACCGGCCGGAAGATCCGAGAGATAAGGACCAACACCGGAAATCGGGCCATGGTGGAATTTGCCGAGATCGAAGGCAATGCCGGACATGTGGATTCCATGCTTTTCATCGAGCAGGCCGCGAGTCGCATCGAGCGATTCCTGGATCGGGAACCCTATGAGACGCCGCGCAGGCGGGCGCGCCGGCGCGACGATGGGTGCTCGTGACGGGATGATCCGATGGTAATGACAGGGAAATCCATTGACAGGAAGGGTGGTGAACAATTGCATTTTTTACCACCCTTCCTGGTTCCCGTTGGCACATCCAAACCCGGCGTAGACTACGCCGTCGTTTCGGTTGGCTTTTCATGGAACCCACATGGTCGAACTTGCGTTCGGTTGAATTTCCCTGGCTTCGACTATCGATGCCCCGATGTTCGATGAGCGAGCAGTCGATTCCAAAACAGCTTTATATCGGTTGCCCCGTATTTTACTCCACGACCCCGGAGGAACCCCAACCATGAACCCCTTGAGATTTTCCTTTCTGCTCGCCCTTTTATCGATCTTATCCGTCGTCGCCCCGGCGTTTGCCTACGAGGGCATCGTGGAAAAAAAGGAATTCAAGATGGACCGCTACGACACCGTCGGCGGCGGGACCATCTTCGATGTGAAGATCGGCTGGGAGAGCTACGGGAACCTGAATGCCGCCAAGGACAACGTCATCCTCATTACCCACTCCTTCAGTTACACCAGTCATGCCGCCGGGAGGTATTCGTCCAGCGACACGAGCCGCGGCTACTGGGATGCCATCATCGGTGCCAAGAAGGCCATCGATACGGATAAGTATTACGTCATTTCATCCGACACGCTGATCAACCTCCATGCCATTTCCGACCCCAAGGCTCCTAACCCTCCCGGCGCCAACAACAGGGTCATCACCACCGGCCCCGCCTCCCCGAACCCCGGCGATGGGGGCAAACCCTATGGCCTGAAATTTCCCCTGGTTACCATTCTGGATTTCGTCCGTGTTCAGAAGGCGCTCCTGGATAGCCTCGGGATTACCTCTCTGCACGCCGTGGCGGGTCTCTCCATGGGGGCCTTTCAGACCATGGAGTGGGGCAACGCCTACCCGAACATGGTGAAACGCATCATTCCCGTGGCCGGTCACGCCCAAAGCGACCCCTATCTGGTGGGAGTTAGCTATGTGGCCAAAGCATTCATCAAACTCGATCCCAAATGGAAGGGAGGGGAATACCCCCTGAACGACCAGCCCATCGAGGGTATCAAGGGGGCGAGAAATGTGATGGCCTTATTCATCCTCCATTGGAAGTGGGCCGAGCAATTCGGTCGCGACTGGGCCGACCCCAAGAAGAGTAGTGTTCGGAGAGAAAACTTCGATGATAAATACAAGATCGATGTATTCCTCGAAGAGGGGGCAGATGCATTTGCCAAGACCGTGGATGCCAACACTTTCCTTTATCGGATCAAGACCACCAAGGACCATATCATCGGTAAGAGTGGCTCCCTGGAGGAGGAACTGGCCAGGATCAAGGCGCCGGTATTGTTCATCTACACCCCCGACGATCTGGTGATACCCGACGGGAAGGTGTGCGAAACCGCCCGGATGATCCGGGCGGCAAGGGACCAGGCCGGAAATCGCGCCATGGTGGAGGTCGTCGAGATCGATGGCGATACCGGACATATGGATTCCATCCTTTTCATCGAGCAGGCCGCGAGTCGCATCGAGCGATTCCTGGATCGGGAACCCTATGAGACGCCGCGCAGGCGGGCGCGCCGGCGCGACGATGGGTGCTCGTGACGGGATGATCCGACGGAATAACAGCCTTGTAGGATGGGCAAAGGCGCGAAGCGCCGTGCCCATCCCACGCAACTGTCATTTCGAGCGCAGCGAGAAATCTTCTGCTTTCAAGATGTTCCGAATGCAAAAGATTTCTCGCTGCGCTCGAAATGACAATCGAATCCTTTGCTCGTTTTATCGAAGATTTTCCCTGTGAGGGACTAAAAACTCGCTTTCCCAGGACCGAAAGATGAAAAACCATCCAATACAAGATACGAAAATCGAACCTCGCTTCGGATTGCACCTTGGAACGGGACGCGCATGGAACCATGCAGTGGGGTTCAAAAAATCGCGCCCGAAGGCATCCGGCATGAGAAAACCGAGCCGGGCGGTTGTGCTGGCCTGTCTCTGGATCGTGGGTGCCTCCATGGTGACGGGAGACAAAGTCCATGCCGCCACCACGAAAACAATGAATCTCTCGGCGAACGAGAGCGTCACCATTTCGGCGGGTAACGGCATCGATATCACCGACGGTCATGGGGTCGTCGCCGATGGCGTCCAGGCGGGGAGCATCACCATTGCCTCCGATGGCGCCATCCGCGTCAACACCACCAAGGATTCCATCGATCTCGATGGCGTCCGTATCCTGGCCGATGATGACAACACGAGCGTGGGGGCAGTCGGGATCATCAATAGTGGCACTATCCAGGTAACGGGCCGATCGAACACGATGGGGATTCACGGGTCCGCCTACAGGAAGAGTTCGACGAGCTCCGTGACGCTGGACATAACCAGTGTGATCAATGCCAGCGGAAGCGCCATCACCGTTGCCGGGAAACTCGGCGACACCATGGGGGTCGGGTTCGACAGCAATACATCGAGCACCGGAAACAGCACTACCCGTGTGGGTAAATTTACCAACCAGGGCGCCATTACCGTGACCGTGAGTGAAGACAGCTATGCCCAGACCTCGGGAGTGGATTTCCTTGCCCTGACCGGGAACAGCGGCAACGCCAGCCTGAGCGCCGACAGTGTCGTCAATGCCAAGGGCGCCACCATCGCGGCTACTGGTAATGGCGACTTCACGTTCGGTATGGCCTTTACGAGTACGGCACAGCGCAAAGGGTCTGCCACGCTGAACGCGGGCAGCATCGTCAATCGGGGCGGCATTACCGCCAAGGGGAACGCCGCGGATGTCCTGGGGATCGGCATCTCCGGTCGAACCGAGGGCGAGGGAAAGACCACCATCGGCGTGAACGCCCTGAGCAACGAAGGCACCATCACCGTCAACGGAAATACGATAGCGCCCACGGGAAAGGGCAAGCTCGAGGGCCAAGCCGCCGGCATCGAGGTCGAGGGAGAGGTCACCGGTTCCGCGGATGCCTACGTACGAGTGGGGAGCATCACCAATGCGGCGGGGGGCGTCATCGATGCCAGTGGAGAGGGAAGCAAGTTCATTCGGGGTACCTCTCTCCAAAGCACTACTGCCGGCACGGGAAACGCCCATGTCGAAGTGGCGCAATTCACCAATAGCGGCAGGATTACCGCCAAGTCCAACAAGGCCAAACCCATCGCAATGGATTTCTATGCCCGCAGTACCGGCAAGGGAAAGGCCACCCTCCGTATCACCGGCAATATCACCAACGAGGCAGGCGGCTCGGTTCTCTCCGACAAGTCGGGCATAGCCTTCGATACCAAGGGCGGGAATACCACGGGAGGCGCCAAGATTATCGTCGATGGCAGCCTCATCAATCAGGGCACCATCGAGTCCGAGAACGAAGACGCTATCTATGTCGGATTCGGTACCACGATAACGGGCGGCATCGTCAATACGGGCACTCTCCAGGGGAAACTCGGTGCAATCTACGTGGAAAACGACGACTCCACCGTGGTGCCCACGATCACCCTTTCCGGAGATTCCGCGCGCGTCATCGGCGTTATCGATGCCGCCAGTTCGGTGGTGACCGTGCGTGGGCAAACGAGTGACAATCATTTCGTCCCCGAGGGCGATATCTATGCCGCCGGGTTTGTCATCGACGCCACCGGCGCCATGAAAATAACCAACGACAGCCACCGTCTGGACGTAACCAATGGCTTCGAAAACCGGGGGACATTGGAGGTTCCCGTGGGTAAAACGGCAAAAATCACGGGAAATTATGCCCAAACCGGCGGAGGGACCTACATCAGCGAGGTCGGCGCCAATGGAACCTCCTTCACCCACGGGACCTTGAATGTCACCAAGGATGTGGATCTCGGCAATAGGATCCGGGTCGATATCACCGATGGCGCCACCGATCTCCTGAAACTGAATGAGAAGAAAACCATCGGTAACGTGTTGACCTATGGCGGCGCCGCAACCAACACCGGCGCCATCAGCGTGACATCCAACAATCTGCTCATCGATTTCGGCGCCGTGGATGACAAGAAGGGCAAAATCCAACTCGATGCCACGCGCCTGGAGTCCTATGGCAAGGCGTTGTTACCGTCCGAAAATACCGCTGGCGGTACGGAGGTTGCCGATATTGCCGCAGTGCTCGGTAGCGTTCTGGACACCGCCACCGAAGGGGGTAGCGAATTGTCCCAGGACCTGCAACAGGTGGTCGAGAAACTGGGAAATTCGAGCGCGTCGGGACGGGTCAAGATCCTCGAGGAGATAAAAACCACTTCCACGGCCACGGTGGGCAGCAGCGTGGCGGTCCAGGTGGGCAGCGGCTTCAGCGGCGTCATGCAAAACCGCGTCGCCGCCCTGACAGGCCCGGATGGCATGACGACCGGCCTTGCCGCCGGTGACTCCGCCGGAGGTGTATCCTGGTGGCTGCAACCCTACGGTGGCGTCGGCAGTCAGGACGACAAGGGGGGCGTCGCCGGCTACGACATGGATACCCGGGGCCTTGTGCTCGGCTTCGACAGGCCCCTGTCCCCGAAATGGTACGCGGGCCTGGCGGTTTCCTATACCAATACCGATGTGGACGCCAATACCGGTACGCAAAGCGTCGATATCGATACCTATCAGATCGGCGCCTATGGGACCCGGGAACTGACACCGGATACTCGCCTCGATGTACAGGCCGGTATCGGCCGGGGCCAATATGACAGCCTTCGGGCCATTCCTTCCCTGGGCAGGGTGGCCAAGGTCGACTACGACAGCACCAATTTCATGGGGGGCCTCTCCCTGGAAAAAGACTATCCGATATCCACCGAGACCATGGTGCGCGCCAATCTGTCGGCGGAATACAGCTATGTGAACGTGGATGGTTATACCGAAGAGGGCGCCGGGGCCCTCGACCTGAAGATATCCAGCACCGATCAGGATTCCCTGATACTGGGCGTTGGCGGGGAATACCGTTATGCGCCGCTCGAAGAGGGCATCTTCAGTCTTCGTGGTATGCTCGGTTACGACGCATTGGCCGATCAGTCATCCGTCAGCACCCAACTCGTTGCCGGAGGAGCGGCATTCACCACCAAGGGCATGGAGCCGGAGCGCTTCCTGTTCCGCGGCGGACTCGGCTACGAATTCCAGGCAAAAGACAACATCATCATCGACGTCAGGTATGACACGGAGCTGCGCCAGGGGTTCGACAATCACGCCGCCTCCGTCAAGTTGAAGTACGTCTACTGATATCTGCTCTGCTTTACGGGGGCCTGATCCGAACCCTGAATTTCATCGGAAGGTAACTGCCTTTGCGCTTCGTTGCGGCCTGTTTTTTGGCACCATCCCACGTGCCATCCATTGGGGTGTATTCGTTGATTTGTTGATTTCCCGTTCATCTTCGCAAATGAGTCAAGTTCCGCAAAAATCAAATTTTGCTTCCCCGATACCAAATCATGCTTTGTTGGTTCGAGGCGGAGCTTCGCCAGGATCTTTTCATTGCGCAAAGTTGTTGCAGATGGATCGAGTTTTGAAAAAGCGTGCAATCGAGGTAACAGCCTTCTGCATTTCACTTGACATAAATGCTACTGTTTGGTTGCCATCCCTGGCGACTGGGTCCCGGCAATCCTTGCCGGGATGACGGAGGAAATAGTTGCAAGCGCTTTCGTGAAAATCCACCACCCCCGTCATTCCGCCATGGATTGGCGGAACCCAGTTGCCAGGGATGGCTAAAAGCTATCTCATCATGCATCGAAGGTCTGAGGTAAAGCTTCACCAGAGATGATCGTGACTTAACAGGGTGGTGAAAAAGTCCATCCGGGACTTTAATTCACCACCCTGTTAAAGCTTTTCATACTAGGTTCACCTTGATAGAGCTTCAAAGCTCACAGAAAGTTCGCGAGCCCTCGCCAGCCATGGATTTTCGCCATAAAACAGAATTTCGCCAACGGCGCCGCCGACTCATGGAACGGATGGGAGAAGGCAGCATCGCCATCCTCTCCTCGGGTTCCGTTCATACGCGCAATCGGGACGTGGAATACCCGTTTCGGGTGGATTCCGACTTCTACTATCTCACCGGTTTCTCCGAACCTTCCGCCATCGCCGTCCTTTCCCCCGGGCGCGCCAAGGGTGAATTCCTGCTGTTTTGCCGAAAGCGCAACCCAAGGGAAGAAACATGGCTGGGGGAGCGGGCGGGCCTCGAGGGGGCCCGCGATACCTTTGGCGCCGATGACGCCTACCCCATCGAGGACGCCGATAGGGTCCTCCCCGATCTCATGAAGAAGCGAAACCGGGTCGTTTACGCCATGGGGCGCTATCCCGAATTCGATGAGAAGATCACCGATTGGATGAATGTCTCAAGGAAAAAATCCCGACATTTGCAACCCCTCCCCACCGAGTTCGTCTCATTCGATTATTTGGTACACAACATGCGGCTATTCAAGAGTCGCCATGAAATCGATCTGATACGCAAGGCATCGGAGATCAGCATTCGCGCGCACCGGCGGGCCATGGAGGTGTGTCGCCCCGGCATGATGGAATACCGAATCGAGGCCGAATTGAACCATGAATTCCTTCGATTCGGGAGCCGCTCCCCCGCCTATCCATCCATCGTCGCCGGAGGGCGCAATGCCTGTATCCTGCATTACATGGCCAATGACAGTAGGATCGAGGATGGAGAGCTGTTATTGATCGACGCCGGCGCCGAGTACCAGAACTATGCCGCCGACATCACCCGAACCTTTCCGGCAAACGGGAGATTCACGGCAGCCCAGAGAGATATCTATCAGCTCGTCCTCGAAGCACAGGAGGCGGCCATCGCGCAAATACGACCGGGAAATCACTACAATGACCCGCACAAGGCCGTCGTTCGCACCATCACGAAAGGACTCGTCACCCTCGGGCTCTTGAAGGGACGCGTCGACAAGCTCATCAAAAACAAAAAATACCGAAAGTTCTTCATGCATCGCACCGGCCATTGGTTGGGCCTGGATGTGCATGACGTGGGAAATTACAAAGTGGATGGAAAATGGAGAACCCTGGAGCCGGGAATGGTATTCACCGTGGAACCGGGCATCTATATCCGTGGCGGAAACAGGAAAATACCGAGGAAGTGGTGGGATATCGGGGTGCGCATCGAAGACGACGTCCTCGTCACCAAAAGCGGTTGCGAGATTCTGACCCACGACGCCCCGCGCACTATCGATGAAATAGAAGCACTCGCCGGACATCGACGGGACGCCGATACCCCGTGACTTCGACGCCCATTCCATTATCCGACGCCAGTCAACACCTGTGTTATACTTCTCGTTCCTCGAGCGTTCGGAGAGGTACCGAAGTGGCCATAACGGGCCCGACTCGAAATCGGGTAGGGGGTTGTACTCCCACGTGGGTTCGAATCCCACCCTCTCCGCCAATTCTTGCATTCCCACCGGCGCGGTATCGGCCTCTCGATTACCTCCGGGACCGATTCACTGCCGGGATCGACCCTTTCCCTGCCCATGGAACGGTTCAGGGAGCGGTTTTCGCGTCTCCCGCCGGTGTGATCGACCCCTGCCGATCAGCACCTCTACCCCACGCACGGCTTACCCTCGGATCAATCGTTCTTTTCGATCCTTCCATCGAAATCATCCAAGACATAATCCAGGGCTCGGGTCGATAACAATACCTCCCACAAAGACAAAACCAGAGAACACATCAAACATACGACGCTGGTGCCGAAAGTCATCTTGCCCAGCCACGGGATCTCCATGAGAAGAGACAACACCGATATCGTGCAAAGCAGAAAACCGATGATCCCGAGTGCCTGCATCCCCTGAATGAGCTTAAGACGAGTCCGTAAGGCAGGGATCTGTTTTCTCTCCAGTTCCTCATTTTCACCGGTCCCGTGGGCGTTCATTTCCCCGATCAGCCGACTCAAGGTAGAGAATCGGTTGGTATATGCCAGCATTATCAAGGTAATTTCCCCGAATAGCAGCGCAGGTGTTCCCAGTGTCATTGGATTTCGACCTGTTGTCATTTCAATCTCAGTGGACGATTTCATGAAGGAGTGAAAAGCAGCTTTTATAAGCGCGAAAATGCAGAAAAAATGCCCTCGCGACGGCTACCACTTGCGCGCCTCGAAACCCTCCGGTGTCGTCAATTCGAACATCTCGTCCCGAATGGACGCCGTCGGAAATCCTGCCTCCCGCGCCTCCTCCGCAACCCCCCGGTCCCAGTCTATCCCGGCCAGGATACCCATCACCGCCTTGTCCCGATACTCGGGATAGAACTCGTGAAAGCGAACCATGACCTTCCGCAACTGCTCCACGGCATCACGCTTCACCCGACTTTTCACCTCCACCACCACCGCAAGGTCGATGGTGCCGTTAGCATAGGCCAACACATCGATCTGGATCTCCTCGCCATCCTTGCGGGTGCGCACCCGTGGCATGATGGTGGTCATCCCGAAGCGCTCCATCAGGATACGCTCCATGGAGGGCAGTGCCATCCCCTCGGTAAAATAGCCGAACTTGTCCCCCAACCCCCCGATCTGCTGACCAAGTTCCTTGATCTGCCGATCGGTCTCCTTGAGCCGACGGTCGAACTCCCTGGATTGCTCCTTTATCAGATGACTGGTTTCTCGAAGCAGGGAAAGGACTTCTTCATAGGTAGTGGTGCTCATAGGCATCGATCCTCGGGTAGCCGATTTCCAGAAAGTATAGCGTAGTCGGGAATGGAAGGTAATTTACGGGGACGATTCACGGGAGGGATAAATCGAGTATACGGAGATGTTGGAATCGAGCCATGCACGGGACAGGGTGCAATGTGTTTATTTCCCGCTCATCCTCGTAAATGGGTCGAATTTCACGAAACACCAGTTTTCTTTACCCATACCAAATCATATATGCCCCGAATAGCAGCGCAGGTGTTCCCAGTGTCATTGGATTTCGACCTGTCGTCATTTCAATCTCAGTGGACGATTTCATGAAGGAGTGAAAAGCAGCTTTTATAGGCGCGAAAATGCAGAAAAAATGCCCTCGCGACGGCTACCACTTGCGCGCTTCGAAATCTTCCGGTGTCGTCAATTCGAACATGTCACCCCGAATGGATGCCGTCGGAAATCCTGCCTCCCACGCCTCTTCCGCAACCCCTCGGTCCCAGTCTATCCCGGCCAGGATACCCATCACCGCCTTGTCCCGATACTCGGGATAGAACTCGTGAAAGCGAACCATGACCTTCCGCAACTGCTCCACGGCATCACGCTTCACCCGACTTTTCACCTCCACCACCACCGCAAGGTCGATGGTGCCGTTAGCATAGGCCAACACATCGATCTGGATCTCCTCGCCATCCTTGCGGGTGCGCACCCGTGGCATGATGGTGGTCATCCCGAAGCGCTCCATCAGGATACGCTCCATGGAGGGCAGTGCCATCCCCTCGGTAAAATAGCCGAACTTGTCCCCCAACCCCCCGATCTGCCGACCAAGTTCCTTGATCTGACGGTCGGTCTCCTTCATTTGGCGATCCGTTTCCTCGATCCGACGGTCGGTTTCCTTCATTTGCCGGTCGGTCTCCTTGAGCCGACGGTCGAACTCCCTGGATTGCTCCTTTATCAGATGGCTGGTTTCTCGAAGTAGGGAAAGGACTTCTTCATAGGTAGTGGTGCTCATAGGTATCGATCCTCGGGTAGCCGATTTCCAGAAAGTATAGCGTAGTCGGGAATGGAAGATGATTTACGGGAACGATTCACGGGAGGGATAAATCGAGTATCCGGAGATGTTGGAATCGAGCCATGCACGAGACAGGGTGCAATGTGCTTATTTCCCGCTCATCCTCGTAAATGGGTCGAATTTCACGAAACACCAGTTTTCTTTCCCCATACCAAATCATATATGCCCCGAATAGCAGCGCAGGTGTTCCCAATGTCATTGGATATGGACGATTTCATGAAGGAGTGAAAAGCAGCTTTTATAAGTGCGGAAATGCAGAAAAAATGCCCTCGCGGTGGCTACCACTTGCGCGCCTCGAAACCTTCCGGTGTCGTCAATTCGAACATGTCACCCCGAATGGATGCCGTCGGAAATCCTGCCTCCCGCGCCTCCTCCGCAACCCCCCGATCGATGGGCTTGTCCAACGAATGGTTCGGATTGTGGCTCGTTCCTCGCACAATCCAACCTTGTTCGTTCGAGTTTTGCCCCGGTTTCGGTCGTGGCTACATCTTAGGGGGGGGGATGTTTTTCTCTTCATGGGTTCCGAACCGCAATTCCATGAGATCCAAGCAACGCCTTCCTACCCCCAGGGGCAAGGACCAATACAGGCTCAATAGATCGAAGTTGGATACATGGGTCCCGAAGCTTCTGGATAGAGGGGAGCAAGTGGATCGGTTCAGTAACTCGTGAAGGAATTCATGGACTGCCGATATGGGCAGCACCTTGCCGATTCGACAATTCATGCTGATGTCGGCGATTACTCCTTCCAACGTCAAAATACTTTTCCTGAACAACAGGAGATCTCTGGGGAAACGTACTTCCGCCAATATTTTTGCATCATCGAGGAGGCTTACCAGCCAGTCGAAGCCTGGAAATCCATGGGGATGCAGCCTTCGCAGGGCGGCTGCGGCTATTTCCTGCACCAAGGCATGATTGGGGCGCCAACAGGCGAGGGCTTCGATTGCGCGGACAACCCTGGAGACATCGAAGGTTATCGCACCGAGAAAGATCTGCGCGAGTAGTTCCCGCTCCCGTTTCCCCAAATAGCCGACCAGACTCCAGTCCAATACGGCAAGGCGGTTGTCGTCGGTAACGAACAGATTTCCGGCATGTGGATCGGCATGGAACATGGCGGAGTGCTCGTTGCTACAGGCCGGGCGAACGATAAGGGTATTGATGACGGTAGTGGCCAGATCCTTTCTGGCTTGTTCCGATAGTTCCCGCGCCTCGGTGACTTTGCTGCCGGAGATACGTTCCATGGCCGTGATGCGTGGCGTGGAGAACGGCAACAGGGAAGGGATTTGGATGGATTCCTGTCCGGCGTATAGCCGGGCAGCGGCATCCAGATTTCTTTGCTCCCGGTCGAGCTTTATCTCGTTGGACAGCAATTCTCGAACGGCATCCAGGGTTTCCGCGTAGTGCAGGGTGGGTAAACCGAGTTCCTCGCAGCGCTCATCGAGAAATACGCCAACGGCGGACCAGATCTCGAGTTCCTCTTCCAGGCGCTCCTCGATTCCGGGCTTGAGCACCTTCAAGACCCCTCCCTGGCTGTCGAATGCCCTGGTCTCCTCCAGCGAACGGTGGAAGAAAGGCACGACGACGGCGACACTGGCCTCGGCGAGGGGTCTTTGCGCCAACCGTATCTCGGAGGACACGTGGCTGCCCAGCTCGCGCGCAATGGAGGGCATGACGGAGAACAAGGGGGTGATGGGCTCCATGGACTCCAATGTCTGCAAACGTTCGCGCAGGGCAGGCGAGAGTCGTTGGTTGCGGGCCAGTAGTTGTCCGAGCTTGTGCAGCGTCGGGCAGAAGTGGAGTAGGGCGCCGAGCCGCTGAATCAGGCTGGCATCGGGGGCCAGGCGGTTTTGCGCGGCCAGTATCTCCATGAGCCGGGCAGGTGAGAGGCGTTCGACAAAGAACACCATCGTTTCCGCGACGAGTGGACGGTAAGCGGCGTATTCTTCGGGTACGAGTGGCGAGATGTCGAAATCCCGCAAGAGGGCGTGCATCATTTGAGGTCTGTTTTCGAATCAGGATATTTTCCGGAAAATCCCCTTCTTCTCCCCACAAAGCCCGACCGAGGGGGCGTTGACGGGGAGGGGCAGGCATTGCTCGGGTGCTCGGCGACCTTGGAGACCGATGGTTAGCCGTGGTGGACGCTCGGCCTCGTTGGCACCGGGAATTAGACGATCGATCGATATGAATTCATGGTTTTTGTTATTTGGAATAAGATGCTTCCCCTGTAAAAGACGATATCCGAACGCCAAATCGAGGGTAAAGTTCTTCGCAAAGCATGACGTGACACCACAAGACAGTGGTCCATCAAATATATCATTATCGAGAATGAAAGTGACTGTGGATCACAGGAGGCTTATGATCCCTCGATCGGCACAGGGACCACAATCATCGCCGCCCAGAACATGGAACCCATCTGCCACGCCATGGAAATCCATCCCCTTCGGGTGGAGGCTGCGATCGGAGGCTGGCTGGATTTTTCCATCCGCCCCCCGGATCGGAGCCATGGAAACCGAAATTCCGTGCACCAGAAATTCCATACCCCATAGAAAACCCTCGCCACCGTGGTTAATCCCAACATTCCCCTGGCCGACCGCATGAGACCGTCGACTCTCCACCAATTCATCGGTCAGTCTCATCTCCTGGGGGAGGGGAAGCCCTTGCGCCGCGCCATCGAGTCGGGCGATCTCCATTCCATGGTGTTCTGGGGACCGCCCGGCACCGGGAAAACCACCCTGGCGCGGCTCATGGCCGGGTATTGCAAGGCAAGATTCCTCAGTATTTCTGCTGTCCTATCCGGGGTAAAGGAGATAAGAGAGGCCATCGGGGAGGCCAGGGAGTCACGGGCCCAGGGCCGGTCCACGGTGCTCTTCGTCGATGAGGCGCACCGCTTCAACAAATCCCAGCAGGACGCCTTTCTGCCCCACGTGGAAAATGGCACCTTGATCTTCATCGGCGCCACCACCGAAAACCCCTCCTTCGAACTCAACAACGCGCTGCTGTCCCGCGTGCGCGTCTATGTGTTAAGGGCGCTTTCCCCCGACGACATCCGCTTCATTCTCCAAGGTGCCCTGCACGAAGAGCGGGGGCTCGGGGATCGAAAGCTCGCCATCGACGACACCTCCCTGCATCGACTGGCGCAGGCCGCAGATGGTGACGGACGCCGCGCCCTCAACTTCCTGGAGATCTGTGCCGATCTGGCTGCGTCCACACAGGGGCGCAACACCATCCTTCCCGAGACGGTACGCGAGGTGGTTACCGGGGGAGTTTCCCGCTTCGACAAGGGGGGCGACATCTTCTACGACCAGATCTCCGCCCTGCACAAATCGGTGCGCGGCTCCGATCCCGACGCCGCCCTGTACTGGTTCGCTCGCATGATCGATGGCGGTTGCGATCCGCACTATGTCGCAAGAAGAATCGTGCGTATGGCCTCCGAGGATGTGGGCAATGCCGACCCGCGCGGGCTGCAGCTGGCCTTCGACGCCTGGGACGCATATCGAAGGCTCGGCAGTCCGGAGGGCGAACTGGCCCTGGCCCAGGCGGTTCTGTATCTCGCCAGCGTGCCCAAAAGCAATGCCGTCTACACGGCCTTTCACGCCGCGATGCAGGATGCACGCCATTGGGGTTCCCTGGAAGTCCCCATGCACCTGCGCAATG
Source organism: uncultured Thiotrichales bacterium (assembly GCA_964610175.1). Classification (GTDB taxonomy): domain Bacteria; phylum Pseudomonadota; class Gammaproteobacteria; order HK1; family HK1; genus CAZSVE01. The sequence continues at coordinate 8,991 of CAZSVE010000036.1, read as the reverse complement.
CCCCCACTCGGCTCATGAAGGAGCTCGGTCACGGTCGCGACTATCGTTACGCCCATGATGAAGAGGGCGCTTTCGCGGCGGGAGAACGGTATTTCCCCGCGGGTATGGAAGAGACGCGCTATTATCGACCGGTGGAACAGGGGCTGGAGATCAGAATCCGCGAGCGCCTGCAACGCCTGCGGGCAGCGAATCGGGTGGCCAGAGGGAGAAAAACGACAGGATCATGAAGACCTGCCGCATAGATTCAGCGTCCCTGCTGGCACACCGGATTGGTGACCTGCGTTCCTATGAAACAGCAGGCGCTCTTTCATTATCCGGGGTTTCGGAACCCACTACATGACCGTTAGGGAATCGAGATGGAGCCGCGCAAGGATGGAGCCGAGGATTTCGTCCGGGTAATCGGTGCTTTTCACGGGATCGGTGAAGATAAAATGGCCGCCCTTGTCGATAACTCGGTAAACCTCCTGAAACACCCCGGCGCGATCGCTGCTGAAGAGCAAGGCATCCTGGGGCCAAACGATATCCGTAACGTGCATCCTCGCCGGGTATTTCCTCGAAGCTGCCCCCGATAATCCGGATCTCCGATTCGACCAGCCGTTGCTCTTGATTGCGTTCACGGTTGCGCCGGTTCTACTCCTCGCTGAGATTCAGGCAATTCACGAAACAGCCGGCGGCTTTGGCCAGATAGCGCGCCGCAGCAGTAGCTCGCGCCCAGGTTCAGGACGACACTTCGGTCATCGAGGATGCCGATGTCGAATATCGGAAAACTCGATCCTGGTCATGATTGAAGCCGAGCGCAGCGAAATCCGAGGCTGACCATGTAGATGTCGGGTTTCCCCCAACGGCGAACCGCGGCACGCATGTTGCGTGCGCTGCTGTTCCATGATCCGCCGCGAACCGTGCGCTTCGCTCCAGGCTTCGTGGGGCCGATGGGATCGACGGCTGTTTTTTCGTCGTATTCCCGTCGACCGTCTCGGCACCACTCCCAGACATTGCCCAACATATCGTAGAGCCCCCGGGAGGTGGCGTCTTTTCCAGCCACGGGATGCGTACCGACCCGATTATGGTCGGGATATTGTCTTTCCGGCCAATCGGAGCTATCGAAACCGTTATCCAGCTCGAATGCCACACCACTGTTGCCGCCATACCAGGCAATGGCGTCCAGCACGGGAGCATTGTTCATACCCAGGATCTCCACGGCCCCCTCATAGGTGGCCGTTTCCGTCCCCGAACGGCAGGCATATTCCCATTGCGCCTCGGTGGGTAATACCAAATCGAGCCCCGGAATGCGATGGTTGATTTTTTTTATGAATTCATTTACCCGGTCCCAGGTCACCGATTCCACTGGACGATCCGGGGTTCGAAAGTGGCTTGGGTTTTCACCCATGACCACCTGCCATAATGCCTGCGAGCAGGGTGTGTCGAACAACCAATAACCTTGGGTGAGGACAACCCGATGTTGTGGTCCCTCGTTGTCCCATCGTCCGGGCTCGTCCGGCGGAGAGCCCATCTCGAATGTCCCGGAAGGGATCCAGCGCAGACGCTGCGTGATCCCATCCAGCGTGAATTCCACGAAGATGCCATGGCGGTCCTGTCCCCAGCCACTGGCCCAGGCAGGTGGTTGGCCGTCGATGAGCGGATGCCTGGCATCGGTGGGAGGAATCGATGGTGGGTTCATAGGGAGACGCCGAGTCGTGATTGCAGGTTGTCATTACATCCGGGCGCACCGGAAACCGAGTCGGTCCAGGCGAACGGTGGGTTGATACCGAAAGCGGGATGCCGATCGCACATAGCGGGCAAAGTAGTACCAGGATCCACCGCGAACGATGCGACTGACGCCGAGCGCCATGGGTCCCATGGGATCGGTGACGATTCCTTCATGGTAGTCACGCTGTCCGTCCCGGCACCATTCCCAGATGTTGCCCAGCATGTCATGGAGCCCCCATGGATTAGGGGCCTTTTCCCCTACGGGATGTGTGCCTGCCCGCGCATGGTCGTATTGCTTTTCCCGCCAGTCGGAACTGTCATAGCCGTTTTCCAATTCGAAGGCCACCCCGCTGTTGCCACCATACCAGGCGATGGAATCCAGGATCTCGGTGTTGTTGGAGCCCAGGATCTCCATGGGGCCCGCGTAGGTGGCCGCCTCGGTTCCGGCTCGACAGGCGTATTCCCACTGGGCTTCGCTCGGTAGTACGAGGTCGAGTCCCGGAATTCGCTTGTTGATCCTTTCCATGAATTCGTTGGCTTCCTGCCAGTTTATGGATTCCACGGGACGCGCGGGACTCGGAAAGCGACTCGGATTATTGCCCATGATCGCCTCCCACAGGGCCTGGGTACAAGGCGTATCGAACAGCCAGTAGCCACGAGTCAGGATTACCTGGTGTTGCGGACCCTCCTGATTGCACCACCTTTCCCGATCATATCGGGGGAATGTTTCCCATTCCGATTCCGGTGATCCCATGGTGAATCGTCCCGGGGGTATCCAACGCAGACGTTGGGTCACGGGGGCGTTCACGGATGGGTTTGGGCTGCCCGATGTCGTGTCCAGGGAGATCTCGGTCCATAGACCGAAGCGGTCGCGGCCAATGGCACTGGCCCATTGCGGTTTTGTCTCGGTTTCGAAGGCGAACTGTCCCTGATCGGTGCGAATGGAAAACGCCTTGCCGAGGGGCGTTGGACAATGAACGCAATTGGTGGTTTCCTCGATCCTGATCCGGGTTTTATCGCTGGTCCCGGCGCTGGCAGGGGAGGGGAGCTGCTCCACGGCGTTGCGCTGTTCTTCTTCCGCTTCCATGGATTGGACGCCCGCGGGTTGGTCATCGGATTCGATTCGGGCGCAACGGAAACCGAGGTTGTTGCTGTGTTCACCGGGCTTGTTTCGATCACGAACCGCGGAACGCACTACCCGAGCGACATTGCGCCAGGAACCGCCGCGGACCACGCGGCCTACATCGGAGATATTGGAGGCGTTGGAGATATCGGTGCCGACATGGGAGCGGGTATCGGGGTCGGCATCGAGAGCAGTGTCGAGATCGGCGCCGGGTTGGGACTCGGAGGCTTTCGAGGTGTCATTGGATGATGCATCATCCGAAGTTTCCCGGTAATTTTCATGCCAGCAATCGCGGGTCCACTCCCAAACGTTGCCGTGCATCTCATAGATCCCCCAGGGATTGGGTGGCAGGCTCGCCACGGGGACCGTACATTTGCGGTATTCTCCGATCTCACCACCGGTATACGGGTACTCCCCGTTGTAATTGACCTGCTCGGGCGTAATATTTTCGCCAAAACCAAATGGGCTGTCCGTTCCCGCCCGGCAGCCATATTCCCACTCCGCCTCCGAAGGCAACACCAGTTCCAGTCCCGGAATTCGGCTGTTTATCCTGTCGAGAAATTTCTGGACATCATTCCAGCTTACTTGTTCTATGGGGCGATCCTCTCCTTTGAAACGGCTGGGATTATTTCCCATGACCGCTTGCCATAGATCCTGGGTACAGGCGGTGTCGAACAACCAAAAGCCCGTGGGCAGCGTGACCTTGTGCCTGGGGCCTTCATCGTCGTAGCGGTCTGGTTCCCGTGGCGGCGATCCCATGAGAAAGTGCCCCGGCCCGATCCAGCGCAGACGCTGCGTAACCGCCTCGTCGCTCCCTTTTAGGGTAAAGTCTGCCCAATGCCCGTACTGGTCGATACCCCGATCCGATACCCAGGCGGGTGCCCTGCCGGTTTTCCAGAAGGTGTCCAGGTCACCATCGGCGTCGTCCGTGATATCGCCAATACCGGCATGGCCGGGGTCCTCTTCTTCGCTCGAAGCGATAGCCTCGATGTCGATGAATCCGTCCACGGATGAAACCCTCGCCAAGGGGCTGCCCGACAAAGAGGCGTCCGAATCGGGGGCTTGGATCCTGAAAGTCAGCTCTCCCCCCTGCTGGCATACCTCCATGCACCGTTCCTGCGCAGTGCCAGCCTGCAAGGCTGCCGGGTTTTCCAACGGGTGATCTTCCAACAGGTGGTCTTCCCGCGGCTGGTCTTCCAACGAGCGCTCCGAAGCTTCGCCACGTGGTATCGGGAGAAATTCGTCGGGGGGGGCGAAGGACGTAGCCCGCAAAAAGGGAATATCCGGAAAAAGTTCGGCGGTGGCGGGAAATTTCATGGGAATGCTCTTCTCCTCGCTCGAGGACCAATCATCCTATGGGGTTTTATTCTTCTTCCATTCCGAGTCATATGTCATCTCATATGGGCGCGCGGGTCGAATGGCATTTCACGTGCCATACGCTCATAGAGATCGCGGGCCGCACTGGAATTCACCGACGGTGTCACGATCTTCAATACGACATATTGATCGCCTCGGTTTTGGTTGCCTTGGGGCGATCCCAGGCCACGTCCCTTGAGACGGAGTTTTTTACCTGATTGGGAATCGGCGGGAATCTTGAGGTCTACATCTCCTCCCAGCGTGGGAACCTTGATGGTGGACCCCAGGGCCGCCTCCCAGGGCGTAATGGGTAGTTCCAAGTGGAGATCCTTTCCCTCGGGCCGAAACAGGGGATGGGGAAGAAATTCCACCCTCAGATAGAGATCGCCCTTGGGTCCCTGTGTCGAACTTGCCTGGCCTTGTCCCGCAAGCCGAATCTGCTTGCCCTGGGTAACGCCCGGTGGAATCTTTACCTTGAGCCGTCGAACTCCGGCCGCCGACCGGCCGCCCGTACCCATGCCACTGTCCAGATGGAGGGATCGTTCGGCGCCTCGATAGGCCTCTTCCAGAGTAATCTGTATTTTGGCGCGTTCGTCTCGTCCACGTCGGCCCGCCGTTCGTGTATTTCGCGACTGAAAACCAGCGCCCCCGCGCTGAAAATCACCGCCGAACAAGGTTTCGAAAAAATCGCTGAACCCAAAGGGAGAACCTTCGAGGCCACCCATGTCGAATTCGAACTTGCTTCCCCATTCGGGTGGAGGTCTGAATTCCTCACCTGTTTTCCAATTCTCCCCCAAGTGATCATACGCGTCCCGTTTTTCGGGATCCTTCAATACCTCATACGCCTCCCGCACCTCCTTGAAACGTTCTTCGGCGTTCGGTTCCTTACTGACATCGGGGTGATATTTGCGTGCACGCCGCCGATACGCGCGTTTGATTTCGTCCGGCGTAGCGGTGCGCGTTATCCCCAGCAGTTGATAGTAATCCTTATATTTCATATATGGATGAAACTTCCATCGGGTGATCGAGCCTGACGAGGAGTTTCGTATTCATCCCGGAAGCCCCGCGGAAGTGCTCGATCGTGTCCCTTGAGGGAACCGTGAACAGGATTCGGAACCAACGAACGCCACGTGATCCACAAGGTACACGGACCTTCGAACATGGTACTCCTTCGGATCGGGTGTTTGGAGAGTTTTGTCTTTTCGATGCACCGAAGGACAAGATGCCGTCCCGAAAGAGGGCAATAGGGTGGTAAAAAATGCAATTTTTCACCACTCTGCGTGCGATACAGGGATGTGCCGCCATTTTCGATGGTGCTGAACCATTGAAAATGAAGGGATCGGAAAATCACACTTCTCCGCTTCCGTAGTCCCTTCTCCGGAAAATCTTGAACAAGACGATCGAAAAACTTCCGCTCTCTCCCAAGCGGGAGCTTCGGAGCAACATGGAAAGGGTTCTCGGGTCCCCGCTTGGGAACCGGCCGAAGTCCCTTTTGGTTCCGGCTTGGCCGAGTCGGGTAAAAAAGTCCAGGATGGGGGGGAGTGCCATCCTGGTATCCTCGGCAGTGCGTATCGGGTTTCACCTGGGCACCATCTCTTGGACAGCACTTTCCACATTGAAGGAAAGAATTCCGGGAAGCCTTGTTTTTTCGGTCCATGAAATGGATATTTCGGGGGAGGAAATCGTATCGAGATATTCGGTTGGTTTCATCAAGATCGGTACCGGAATCGAAAGGGGAGAGAAGAATCGATTCCGATAACGATATCAACGCCGATCTCGATGAAAAACTCGTGGAAAAGGGGCCCAACGCAACGGGAAAGCGCAGGATGACGTTTTGCATGCAGATAGGGGGCAATGAGATATCTTGATGTCAAACCAGTTGTTTACGTTTCGATTCCTCGATACGCTCGCGCAGGTGGTTGGCCGATTGCGTGGTGAGTGTGCTGCGTGTGTCGTCACAAAGATCCCCATCCAGGGATTTGGCGAGTTGCTGCGCCACGTTCAGCATCAGCTCGAAGGCAACGCGGCCATCCAACGGACCCGGCAATTGCATGAAGAGCGCCAATCCCTTCGTGCTGTGGCCATCGATGTGATCGGGATCGAAGGTGCCCGGCTCCAATATATCGGCACCACTGAAGACAGGCTGTTCGGTTTGTTGATCGGCCATGCCGAAGTGATGAAATACCTGCATGTGCCCAAGGCGCATATCGACCTTTTCGAATTGTTCACGAATCTCCCGCCCACCAAATCGCTGATCCGATTTCGCTATGATGGTAAGCGTAATGAAAAGCCTTTTTCCCGGTGGCTCCTTCCCGCCATGATCCTTCTCGATATCATCTTTCCCGGCGCGGCTTTTTTTAATACGGAACTTTTCGATGAAAGAACGGCGACCATCAGCTTCTTCGAAGTGCGCTGCCGTATCGGTGGCGTCGTCCCCCCCCCCTAGGGGATCCACCGGATCCACCACCTTCTCCACGGGAGTAACCGAGGAGTCATCCGCGGCAACCGAAAGGCCACTTTTGTCCTCGACATCGATATTATCGAGGGTATCGAGGTCTCCCAATGCAACCCTATCGTCTGTCTCATTTGCCAGCCGATCCCAATATTGCGTATCGGTAGCGGTAGTGGTATCGATAGCGGTAGCGGGTTTATTCTCGGAGACGTCCATCGGGGGTGGGAAACCACTTCCCGGAGATGAAGGATCATTCGGGATACCGCGATCTTGCGGTGATGAGGTACTACGATCTTGCGGTGACGAGGTACTATCGAAGACGTCCGGTTCTTCATGGCGTTGAAATCGTGCGTTGGCGCGACGCTCCCGGAATACCTCCCAGGCATAAATCGCAGCAATCACCAGGATGCCGGAGATAAAAAGGATTAAACGAAGATTATCCACAATACAGAAATCAGCTTGTCGTGCTCAGGGATCGGAATATGTTAGCGCTTCGCGCCAAGACCGAAGCGGGGTGGGGCTTGGCGCACGCGTCGGTTCTCTCGGGATTTTTGCTTTTCCGATACCTTAAATCCCCTACCCAGCCGCGGCAGAGAACCAAAATGCCTTGCGGCTCTCATGAGCGCAAGTATACGTATTTGTAACACGGGAAACTAGGATACCCCGTGATCCGGGAGGATAACAATCCATTTCGTATTTTTCTCTTTCCAGGAGATTCTGAATAAACTAGCGAAGCTTGTGCTCGATCCGACAAAAATGGAAAAGCAGAAGTCCGTGTGATTTTACCGTGGTGCCGACGTCTTCGCTTTCCCGATCGATTCTCCGAATATTCAAGGCTCTAGCGAAGCTTCGCCAGTGTTTTATTTCGCCGATCTCCTGCAATGAAATTGCTTCATCGGTGAATTGTCCAGTACCTGCCTGTATCGATTCGGCAAGGCTTCGGCATCGGGCTTTATCCACGCACTGGCGACAGAAGTTCGTGGACTTCTCGCCGAGTTTCGTTGGTAATTGTTTGTTGGATAGCGCCGCGCGTTGCGTTGCTCACAATCCAAAAATGCTTTCTGTCTCGGTGGATCCAGAATTCTTCTGCATGGGGCGTTTCCCCATTGATTCTTTCCCTGACTCCCAGCAAAATGCTATCTCATTATTTTTAAGGTGGAAACCAGTTAGCCCCGTCTCCGGAAAATCTTGAATAAAACGATCAAAAAAATTCCGCTGGTCCCCAGGCTGAAGCTTGGGGACCAGCGAAAGTCCCTTTTGGTTACGGCTTGACCGGGTTAGGAAGTGGGATTGCCACCGATATTTCCAAGAAACCTGGAATTGGTTTTAATCGTAACGGAAGAGGTGTAGTACATGAGAATTATTCTTTTGGGAGCCCCTGGTGCGGGCAAGGGTACCGTCGCGAAGATGTTGACTGAATTCGACGGGTCTGTGCAGATCTCCACGGGCGACATTTTGCGCGGTGCAGTGAAAGAGGGCACGGAACTGGGGAAAAAGGCCGAATCGTTCATGAAGGCCGGTGATTTGGTGCCCGATGAGCTGATTATGGATATCATGGGGGTCCGCCTGCTGGCGGACGATTGCAAGGCTGGCTTCTTGCTGGACGGTTTCCCTCGGACGATCCCGCAGGCCGAGGCGTTGAAGAAACTGCTTGCCAAGCTCGGCATCGAACTTCAAGCGGCGGTCAATATCGACGTGCCCCGCGATGTCATCTTGGATCGCCTCACCACCCGCCGCACCTGTTCCAACCCCGACTGTCAGGAGATCTACAATATCAAGACGAAGCCGACCAAGAAAGAAGGGATCTGCGATAAGTGCGGCAGCCCCGTGATTCAACGGGATGACGAAACTACCGATGCCATCGGCAAGCGTCTCGATACCTACAATGAAAAAACGGCGCCACTGGCGGGCTTCTATGAAAAGGAAGGCCTGCTATTTACCGTGGATGCCCTATCCAGCGATGCGGTGGTTTCCGCTATCAAGGAACGGGTCGAGGAATAGGGTATCGGCATGGCCGCCGGGCCATAACAAGCCCGGTGGTGGTAAGGTAATGGCAATCCAAGTCCTGGGATATCGTCGGCATGTACGTCGGTTTTCGAATAGTAACCCGCGTGGCAACGGCTTGAACGGAATTGCGGTGGAATGATTTGCGGGGAGTGCGAAAGAAAGCACCAAGCATAGATGGCCATGTTGCGCAATGTAGGGAGAACTGGTCATGGGATGTTCAGGTTATCTCCGCGCGGGTTTTTCGTTTTGACTCATTTGCGAAGCTGAGCGGGAAATACAATTATCTGCCCGGTAAATCCATTGAGCAACGATATCGCCCACCCACACGATCATTTCCTGAAAGAGC
>CAZSVE010000035.1:0-30932 GCA_964610175.1 uncultured Thiotrichales bacterium | reverse complement strand
CCGCGCCGCCTGGGCAGGCTCCAGATTCACATAGAGCGCCGTATAGTCGCCTTCCGCATCGAGCCTTTCCATCAATGCCAGCAGACAACTGGTCTTGCCGGTCTGACGAGGGGCATGGAGAACGAAATAGCGTTTCTCTCGGATCAGTTGCCGAATTTCATCCATATCCCAACGCGACAGCGCCGGGATGTTGTAATGATCCTCCGGTATCACCGGGCCCGCGGTATTGAAGTATTTCATGATTCTTCCTCATCGAGAGATTTTTGCTCCCTGTAGGGAACGCCCGACCTGGCGTTCCGTGGATTGGCGCAATTTCACGGAACGGCACAAAGGCCGTTTAATCGACAATGCGTGGGAAATCACTCTTTCCGAACAAGGAATGCACAGGGCAGCCGTACTTGTCAGCGAGGTTCCGGGCACCCCCCGCCTCCCGGTCTATGAGGGCGATGATCCCGGTAATGCGGTATCCGGCTGCCATGAGTTCGTCGCAGGCCCTGGCCGTGGAACCGCCGGTGGTGATTACGTCATCGATCACCACGACGGCCGTCCCGGCGGGGAGATCATTTTCTATGCGGCTGCGCGTGCCGTGTTTCTTGGGTTCCTTGCGGACGATGGAACCGAGAATGGTCGGATGGCCTGCTTGATGGGCGCGCATGATGACTGCGGCAACGATGAAATCCGCGCCTAGGGTGAGTCCCCCGATGGCGAGCGGACGTTCCGGGAGAGTATCGATCTTTTCCAGGAAGGCGTCGGCGATCAAACACAATGCTTCCCCGTTCAGGGTCGCCTTTTTGCAATCGAAATAGAAAGAAGACGCGCCACCGGCGCTCAGCGCCATGTCTTGTCCGGTGATGAGGGCGTCGCGGTCGATGAGTTGCCAAAGCCTGGCAAGGTCTTGTTGCATGTTGCTTTTCTCTGTTGATTTTTCCGGGGAGGTTTTTCGGGCGTTCTTCCATCCAGGGACGGGAAGGTTATGCACCGAAGCGTTCGGCGCGCGCGTACCGCTCTTCGACGCCGATCAGGTCGTTGAATTCCGAGAAGCTCATCAGACGTTTCCGTTCACCGAGCGTGGTGCCTTCGGTATGGAGTTTTCGATACATCTCATCGAGGGTTCGCGCGGCGGCGAATAATCCGGCCAACGGATAGAGGATGAGTTGGAAACCGAGGTCCGCCAATTCACGACGCGTAAGGACCGGGGTTTTTCCGCCTTCGATCATGTTGGCCACATTGGGACCGGGCGCCCGACGTCCGACTTCGGCAAGCTGCTCGCGAGACTCCGGGGCCTCGACGAAGCTGGCATCGGCCCCCGCTTCCCGCGCCCCCCGAACCCGCGCGATGGCCTCGTCCATGCCTGCCACCACCAGTGCGTCGGTGCGGGCCACGATGAAAAAATCGCGACCATCGCGCGCTTCCGCAGCGGCGCGCACCTTGTGCAGATACTCTTCCCGATCGATGACCTTTTTGCCGCGCATGTGTCCACAGCGCTTGGGCCATGCCTGATCTTCGAGGAAACAACCCGCGGCGCCGGCGCTGATCAGTTGTTCGACGGTGCGATAGACATTGAGTGGATTTCCGTATCCGGTGTCGGCATCGACGATGATGGGGATACGGACGCTGGCACAGATAAGGCGCGCCCGATCGACGATCTCGGTTTGGGTGAGAAGACCGAAATCGGGTTCTCCGATAGAGGTGGCGGCCACGGCGTAACCGGAAACGAATGCCATGGGGAAACCGACGCGCTCCGCGATTTTGGCGGAAAGTGTATCGTAGACGCCGGGGAAGGAGAGTGCGTTTACTTTGTCGAGAATACGATGAATTCGTGTCGATGACATGATTTTAGCCTCGCTGCTTGTTTGGGATCGATTCGGGGTCGATATCGGTGGCGGTGTCGCGACAACCGCGATGGAATTTTCGAAAGCTGTATCTCGGAATGTCGATGTCTTGCGTGGTTCCTTCGGACGGTAATCGAACGGCAAGATCGCCTCTGGTTTTCGCCTCTGGTTTTCGACGGAGTTGCCGATTGTTTATTTTGTTTATTTCCCGCTCGGCTTCGCAAATCGATCAAGTTTTTCCGGAAGCAATTTTTCTCGAACCTAACCCGGCATGGCCGGAACCAAGACCATCGTCATTTCAACCACTCCCTTGTCATTTCGACCGTAGGGAGAAATCTTGTGCATTCGTAACTTCTTCGAGGCAGAAGATTTCTCGCTGCGCTCGAAATGACAGGTTAAAAATTTTTCGATCGTTTTGTCGAAAATTTTCCAGATAACAGATTAATGCCAAATCATGCCTTGTCGATTCGAGCACAAGCTTCGCTGACATAGCGCGACCAAGGCCGCAACCGAATCCTGTTGCCGTCCCTGGCGTCCGGGCCCCGGCATGGACTGCCGGGATGACGAGAGAGGTTGCTTCAGGCGATTGTGTGGAAATTTACCACTTCCGTCATTCCGGCATGGACTGCCGGGACCCAGATGCCAGGGATGGCAGACCAGGAATGACAGACCAGGGATGGCAGGAACTACCCGTGAATTCTCGTGAAACCACAATCGCGAAAACCCTTCGACCAACCACGAACATTCGCGCGCTCATGTCGATTGTCGAGGAATTGCACACCCCAATCCGCTAATCTTGCCCTACCGATACCAAAACGATGTTTCATTGCTTCGAGGCGAAGCCCGGCCCGTCGATGACCGTGATTCTTCCAGTCACCCACCACCCTTTCGGTGGATCGCCACGGCCATCGCGAAATGCCATGGGAGATGATCCGCCATGGCGTCCATATCACCCAAGGTTATACACGATGAATCCTATCAGCCGCTACTTCGGTTCCCTGTTCCAGCCCGATACGGAACGCTACCTCACCGCCTGGGTATTCCTCAGGCTGTTGGCCCTCATCTATTTCGCGGCCTTCCTCTCCTTGAGCGGACAAATGACCGGGCTGGTGGGGCCACAGGGAATATTGCCTTACCAGGAAACCCTGGATGCCGCGTCGGGATGGCAGCGACTTGCCATGCCCACGGTGTTTTGGATCAGCAGTGACGACTGGGCCCTGCAAGGGGCCAGCTATGCCGGTTGCCTGTTTGCCCTGCTGCTGTTTTTCGGGCGATGGCAGACCCTGTCGCTGGTCATGCTTTTCGTGCTCTACCTGTCTGTCTTCCATGCCGGACAGATCTTCCTCGATTTTCAATGGGACTACCTGCTGCTGGAGACCGGCTTCCTGGCCATTTTCCTGCGCGCCGGTCCGAGCGGCATGGTGATCCTACTCTATCACTGGTTGTTGTTTCGGCTGAGGTTCCTCTCCGGGGTCGCCAAATTGGTCACCGAAGACCCCAATTGGGCCAACCTCGGCGCCCTCGAGTACTATTTCGAGACCCAGCCGCTGCCCCACGTGGGCGCCTGGTATGCCCATCACCTGCCCGACTGGCTGTTGATGACCGGCACCGGGTTCACCCTGGCCACGGAACTGGTGGTGCCGTTTTTCATCTTCCTGCCAAGACCGTTCCGCGTCACCGCGGCACTGCTCACCATCGTCATGCAGTTATCCATCATCGCCACCAGCAATCACAACTTCATCAATCTGCTGACGATCCTGCTGTGCCTGTTGTTGCTCGATGACCGCATCGTGGCGAGGTTCGTGCCGGAGAGACTCCGGGAACGTCTCATGAAGCGCAAGAGACAAAAGGCAACCCCCAAAGTCCCCACCATCGTGCTCGCGGTGGCCATATTCGGCACCAGCCTGCCCCTGACGGCATCCATGGTAACCGGCATCGAACCGTCCGGCAGCTTCCTCCAGGTCATCCACTTCGCCAGGGGCTATGGCCTCGGCGCTATCTACCACGTCTTCCCCACCATGCAGACGGAACGCCTGGAACTCGTCATCGAGGGCAGCGCCAACGGCCGGCATTGGTGGCCGTACCGTTTCCGTTACAAGCCCAATGACACCGACACGGCGCCGCGATTCATCGTGCCCCATCAGCCGCGCCTCGACTGGATGATGTGGTTCGTGCCCACGCAAGCCCCCATGATAATCGACTGGTTCGAGCGCTTCCTGTGGCGCCTCGCCCAAAACGAGCCCACGGTCACCGCGCTCCTGGAAGAAAACCCCTTCGCCGACGAGCCACCCCGTTTCCTGCGCATCCTGGCCTATCGGTACCGCTTCACGACACCGGAAGAGCGCAAAAAGACCGGCGAATGGTGGCAGGCCGAATACCTCGGGCGATTTCCCCACCAGGTCCCGCCGCGGTTTCCATAGTTCTTACTATGAAAGTACATGCCAAAGAGGGTCACAAGATCCCTCGCTTTGCTTCGGGATGACAAAAAACATGTCATTTCGAACGCAGTGAGAAATCTTTCATTTTCCGGGGTGATGGAACCTCTCTTCATGAGCCGTAGCCCCTTACTCGAAAAATCTCGAGCAAAACGCACGAACATTCGTGGTTCGTCATTTTTCGCCGCGCGAGAAATCCTTCGCGTTCGGGGTGTCCGCCAAGTCGGAAGATCTCTCCCTTCGGTCGAGATGACAGGGGAGTGCCTGGATTGACGATGGCATCATCGAAATGTTTTGGTTCCGGCTTGTCCGGGTTAGGTTGGGGTGAACGCTTCGAACCCCAACGTTGCCCCCGACACCATATCGTTGGGATTCGCCGAGTCGCGCCGGATGGGCAAAGGCGTCCAATCGGTCACCATGGGCCGTGCCCATCCTTCTACAAGACCGCCATGGGCTCGAATCGATCCCCGCTGGGAGCACCGATATCCCACCGTCTTCTGATTGCCACCACCGAAAAGAGCCGCCTGAAAGGCGGCGCCCCCAGCGGGGATCACATCCATGTGAATCCCCAATTCATGTCGGTCCGAGGCAAGGCCTCGCTGGCGTCCCCTTCACCACGGGATGGTGATGCCATGGAGATCCATGAAGCGCCCCAGTCGCGTAAGATGGGCAAAGGCGTCCAATCGGTCACCATGGGCCGTGCCCATCACGATGCATTTCCTCTCATCTGCTGGGAGCGCCGTCTTCCAGACGGCTCCCATGCGGACCTCCCCGGCCACCCGGAGGGTGGCGCCCCCAAGAGACGGCAACACATCTCGGCCACCCGAAAACCATTTGCCCACGGCCTTGCCCATCTCCTCCCACCAGCCTCGTTAGTGATGGGCAAAGGCGTCCAATCGGTCACCATGGACCGTGCCCATCACGATGCGTTTCCTCTCATCTGCCGGGAGCGCCGTCTTCCAGACGGCTCCCATGCGGACCTCCCCGGCCACCCGGAGGGTGGCGCCCCCAGGGGGCGGCATTCCCTTCCGGGATGACGAGGGAGGTTGTTTCAGGCGATTGTGTGGAAATCCAGCATTCCCGTCATCCCGCCATGGATTGGCGGGACCCGGATGCCAGGGATGGCAGAAACTACCCGTGAATCCTCGTGAAATCACCATCGCGAAAACCCTTCGACCAACCACGAACATTCGCGCGATTATGTCGATTGTCGAGGAGGAATCGCATGAAAATGCCTCTACCCATTCTGCCCTCGATGTTTTGCGCTACACTGATCGAAGCAAAAACCACGAAACGGGAGACTCCCCCATGCGCCTGCTGTCCACCCCGGATTCCGTCGCCGAAAACGAGCCCACCGCGCTCGCCATCGTCGAGACCCTCCTGGCCGTCGCCGCCTATTGGGGGATTGCCTGGTGGTTCGATAGCCATATCCATCTCCTGGTGAGCATTTCGGTGGCGCCCCTGTTGCTACTCCGTTCCCGGGAATCCACGGACAGGGGGGTGCGCTGGCTTCTGGACTATTGGCAAGATGACACGGAGATTACCCCGAAGGAGGCACCGCTTCGTTTCTGGGGCACCGTGCTGGCAAGCGGGTCGATCAGCGCCACGTGCGCCTATGCATTGGCCGAGCCCTTCCTGGTGGGAGAGGCCGGTTGGCCCCTATTCCTGCACGCCTTTGGCCTGGGGATGCTTTGCATCGCAATCGCTATCATAGTAGCGGTAGCGGTAGCGGTAGCGGGAGCGGGAGCGGGAGCGGTAGCGGGAGCGGTAGCGGGAGCGGTAGCGGGAGCGGTAGCGGTAGTGAGAGCGGGAGCGGGAGCGGGAGCGGGAGTGACAATGGCAGTCGGAGCACTGAAAGCATTTGGTTTTCTGCTTTTTGGGGTTCCTTTTGGCGTCGGCACCTGGCTGCGTTCCTTGGGGGTCCGGGTGCTGGCCACCCTGCGCCATCCCGTAGCCGGCATCGAGGCCCTGCCCGGCAACTGGCGACGCATCCTGTGGGCCGTGGATTGCCGCCATGCCCCGGAACTGCTGCCCGGTCTATCGGCCCATGACACGAACACCGTGCTATCCCTGCCAGGGTTTATGGAAAAGATGCGCACCTGGGATTGGTCGGACCGTTTTCTCGGGATCATGGTCATCCCGATCTGGTTTCTGCCCGGCTTCCTGTACCGCTGGAGTCTCAAATCCACCTGCTGGCTGTATCTGCCCCTGATCTACCTCGGCAATGGCCTCCGGCGACCCCGCGGCGCCAGGGAAGAGGGGGAGCTGGTGGCGGGCCTCTACAAGAGCCGCGTGGAGGGGCTGCGCCGTGCCCTGGCGGTCGGGGTGGCAGCGAGCCTCGTTGTCACCACGGCCCTGAACCACCCCACCCTGCAGGGCTCGATCCGGGAATCCCTGGGGCAATTTCCGCTGGTCTTGCAGTCCTATCTCTGGGTCCTCGGTGTGCTCGCGGAACGCGCCTCGGGCTTGAGCCATCTCTGGGCCTTCGACCTCTTCGATCTCGCCCCCTGGCAATGGCTGAACCTCCTCGGGGCCATGATTACCGGGATCCTTTTTTTCTACAGCGACCGGGCGAATCGCATTTGGGGGCTTGCCAGGGAACGCGACCCCGAGGCGGCCCCCGAGGCGGCCCATGTCACGGGGCTCCTCGCCATGGCGCGCCTGCGCAACCTGTGCGCGGTGTTTTACGTCTTCCTGGCCTTCGGATATGGGGTGCTGGCCCTCGAGGGATCGGGCAGCGAGTCGTTGACGGGTTGGCTGGGATTTCTGGGGACGTTGTACGGGGGGTATTTGTGATCCATCGACTCGGCAAGGTCGAAATCGAGACCTCCCGAACATGTTAATCGCGTAGTCGCGTAGGATGGGCAAAGGCGTCCAATCGGTCACCATGGGCCGTGCCCATCGTGGGAAAGAGATAACGCATTCATGATGGGCACGGCGCCCTCGGCTAACGCCTCGTGCGCCTTTGCCCATCCTTCTACAAGACTACCGTGGGCTCGAATCGATTCCCGCTGGGAGCACCGATATCCCACCGTCTTCGATTGCCACCACCGAAAAGAGCCGCCTGAAAGGCGGCGCCCCCAGCAGGGATCACATCCATGCGAATTCCCAATTCATGTCGGTCCGAGGCAAGGCCTCGCTGGCGTCCCCTTCACCACGGGATGGTAGCGCCATGGAGATCCATGAAGCGCCCCCAGCGGGGATCACATCCATGTGAATCCCCAATTCATGTCGATCCGAGGCAAGGCCTCGCTGGCGACCCCTTCACCACGGGATGGTGATGCCATGGAGATCCATGAAGCGACCGGAGTCGGCAAGGCCGATGTCGGCGAGGGTGTCGTAGAGGGCGGTGACCGATTCCCGCACGGAGAGCGTGCCCTCGGGTCCGCCCATGTCGGTGCGCACCCAGCCGGGGTACAGGGCGACCACGGTGATGCCGCGCTTTGCCACGTCGTGGGCGCAAATGGCCGTGATCAGGTTGAGGGCGGCCTTGCTGGAGCCATAGAGGTAACGGCCATCGAAGTGGTCTGCCCTGGCAATACTGCCGAGCACGCTGCTCATATTGACGATGACCCTGCGCCCGCTGGCGGCGACGTTGTCGACGAATTCCTGGATCATGGCCATGGGCGCGATGACGTTGGTACGCAGTACTTCGATCCATTCGTCGGGTCGGCACTGGCCGAAGCGCTGCGTGGCCCAGTCGCCGGAGATGGCGGCATTGTTGACCAGGATGTCGATGGGTCGATCCTGGAGGCGCGTCGACAGGGCGGCGCGCCGGGCTGCATGGGTGACGTCGAGCGGATACACCTGGATGCTGCCGGTGTCACGGTTTTTCGTGCCGTCGGGTGGGGGGGTTCCGGGTAAAAGGGCATTGCCGGATGGGGGATTGTCGAATCGGGCCGCCAGCCCGCGGAGGTCATGGGCATCGTGCGGGGAACGGCAGCAGGCAAGCACGGCCCAGCCACCGCGCGCGTACTGGCGGGTCATTTCGAGGCCGATACCGCGATTTGCCCCGGTGATCAAGATGGTCGGCATCATTCCTTCCCGTGATGACCTGGAGGTTGGATTACACGCTGACCGGGTCCGGCCATTCCGGATCGATGCCGTAGCGAGAGATGGCATCGAAGACCCTGGAGGCCGCTATCTCCCCGGAGTCCGCCAGGGACTCGAGGGCCGCCACCACGACATGGTAGCGATTGACCTCGAAGAAGCGGCGCAGGTTTTCCCGGGTGTCGCTGCGCCCGAATCCGTCGGTGCCCAACACCGTGTAGGGGGCATGGATGAACGGGCGGATCTGGTCGGCAAAGAGTTGCATGTAATCGGTGGCGGCGACCACGGGGCCGCTCCGTTTTGCAAGGCGGGTCTCCACGTAACTCCTTTTGGGTTCCCTTTCGGGATGCAGACGATTCCAGCGCTCCACGGAGAGGCCGTCGCGGCGAAGTTCCGTAAAGCTGGTGACGCTCCAGACGTCGGAGGGGATGCCGAAGTCGCTTTCGAGGAGTTCCGCTCCGGCCAATACCTCGCGCAGGATGGCGCCGCTGCCGAGGAGTTGCACGCCGGGCTTTGCCTGGTCCTCGATGGTTTCCCGTACCGGATACATCCCCCGGATGATCCCGTCTTCCACCTCGGGGGGCATGGCGGGATGGGGGTAGTTTTCGTTCATGACCGTGATGTAATAGAAGACGCTTTCCTGGGCCTCGAACATTCGACGCAGCCCCTCCCGGACGATCACGGCGAGTTCATAGCCGAATGTGGGGTCATAGGCGATGCAGTTGGGGATGGTGGAGGCGAGCAGGTGGCTGTGTCCGTCCTGGTGCTGCAATCCTTCTCCGGCGAGGGTGGTGCGCCCGGCGGTGCCGCCGATGAGGAACCCCCGCGCCTGGATGTCCCCGGCCGCCCAGGCGAGGTCCCCGGTGCGCTGGAAGCCGAACATGGAGTAGAAGATATAAAAGGGGATCATATTGATGCCGTGGTTGGAGTAGGCGGTGCCGGCGGCGATGAAGGATGACAGCGCGCTGGCCTCGCTGATGCCTTCTTCGAGGATCTGTCCGTCCCTGGCCTCGCGGTAGAACATGAGTTGGTCCGCGTCCTGGGGGCGATACTTTTGTCCCCTGGCGGAATAGATTCCGATCTGACGAAAGAGACCTTCCATGCCGAAGGTGCGGGCCTCGTCGGCGACGATGGGCACGATGAGTTTCCCGATCTCCTTGTCCCGGATGAGGGTGGCCATGATGCGCACCAGGGCCATGGTGGTGGAGATCTCCCGCTTACCGGTGCCCTCGAGCTGGGCCGAGAATGCCTGCAATGCGGGGATGGCGAGGGGCCGGGCGCGGACACGCCGCACCGGCAGGGAACCGCCGAGGGAGTTCCTGCGTTCCTCGAGATAGCGGATCTCGGGGCTGTCGTCCGGCGGACGATGGAAGGGTACCTCGGGGACCTGGTCGTCGCTGATGGGGATACCCTCGAAGCGATCCAGGAATGCCTCGAGGGCGCCCGTTCCCATCTTTTTCTGCTGATGGGTGATGTTCATGCCCTCCCCCGCCGCGCCCATGCCGTATCCCTTGACGGTCTTGGCCAGGATCACCGTAGGTTGGCCCCGGTGTTCCACCGCCGCCTTGTAAGCGGCATAAACCTTGTAAGGGTCGTGCCCACCCCGGTTGAGGCGCCAGATCTCCTCATCGCTCATATCGGCCACGAGTTCTGTCAATTCCGGGTACTTGCCGAAAAAATGTTCCCGGACATAGGCCCCATCCCGGGCGGCCCGATAGTCCTGGTATTCTCCATCCAGGGTCTCCTCGAAGGCGCGCAGCAGTACGCTCTCGGTATTCCGGGCGGTATTCCGGGCGGTATTCCGGGCGGCATCCCGTGCGATGAGAGGGTCCCAGTGCCTGCCCCAGATCACCTTGATGACATTCCAGCCCGCGCCTCGAAATTCCGCCTCGAGCTCCTGGATGATCTTGCCGTTGCCGCGCACCGGACCGTCCAGGCGCTGCAGGTTGCAGTTGATGACGAAGATGAGATTGTCGAGCCTTTCCCGCGCCGCCAGGGAGATCTCGCCCAGGGATTCCGGTTCGTCCATTTCGCCATCTCCCATGAACGCCCATACCTTCCTGTCCCCGGCATCCGGCAGCAGCCCGCGATTTTTCAGGTATTTCATGAAGTGGGCCTGGAAGATGGCCTGGAGGGGACCGAGCCCCATGGAGACGGTGGGAAACTGCCAGAAATCCCACATCAGCCAGGGATGCGGATAGGAGGAGAGCCCGTTACCGTCCACCTCGCGCCGGAAGTTTTCCAGTTGTTGCTCGGTGATGCGCCCTTCCAGATAGGCGCGGGCGTAGATGCCGGGGGCGGAATGACCTTGAATGAAAACCAGATCGCCGCCATGGTCCTTGGTGGGCGCGCGGAAAAAATGGTTGAACCCTACCTCGTACAGCGTGGCCGAAGAGGCGAAGCTGGCGATATGCCCGCCGAGCTCGGTGCTGATTCGATTGGCCCGAACGACCATGGCCAGGGCATTCCAGCGGATGAGCGAGCGGATGTGATGCTCGAGTTCGAAGTCTCCGGGCAGTGGGGCCTCTTCGGAAGGGGGAATGGTGTTGATGTAGGGCGTATTCAGTGCGTGAGGCAGCGATGGTAGCGATATTCTCGCCCGACGCGCCTCGGCGCCGAGCCTTTCCAGCAGAAAACGGACGCGGTCGGCGCCATCCCGGGCCAGAACGGCCCGCAGGGATTCCATCCATTCCCGGGTTTCCCGTGGATCGATATCGGTGATCCTGGATCTCGTGGTCATGGTGATACTCCGATTCGAAAAGCATGTGGAAGTGATGGGGACGGGAACGATAGCTACTTGTCTACCCCATGAGCGCGGCACTTTTTACCTGGGCATAGAGATGTATCCCCTCATGGAGCCCGAGGGACAGCGCCGAGCGCCGGGTGATGCGGGAAAGCATGTGCTGACCATCGGATAACGCAAGACGCACGATGACCTGGCTCGGATTGATCTCTCCGATATCGGCAACCTTCACCGGCAGGATGTTGATGATGCTGGTGTCGGAATGGGCCCTGCGCGACAGGCTGACATCACGGGCCATGATGCGGACCCGGGCGCGTTTCCCCACCGGTAGATCCTCTCGGGCGATCGCGACGAGGCCGCCGTGCATGGCGATCCAGGTAAGATGATAGCCGTGATCGTGGCTGGAGACGATCCCTTCGACGAGGGCCGAGGCATCGTCATAGGTGGCAAGTGGCAGATTGACCCGCGTCAGGAGGTCGGAGGCACTGCCCTGGGCAACGACGCTCCCTGCATCGATCAATACCATGTGATCGGCAAGGCGGGCCACCTCACCGGGGTCATGGGTGACATACAGGGAAGGAATGGCGAACTGGTCGTGAAGACGCTCGAGATAGCGCAGAATGGCCTGTTTCGCCTCGTGGTCCAGGGCCGACAACGGCTCGTCCATGAGCAGTAGACGGGGGCTGGTCAGCAGGGCGCGCGCAATGGCGACGCGCTGGCGTTCACCACCCGACAGCCGAGCGGTGGCGCGCTCCAGTAACGGGGCGATGCCGAGCAGCTCCACGGCGCCGTCGAAATCCACCTTCCGTCCATGGGCAGGCAGCCGTCGCCAACCATATTCGAGATTACGTCGAACCGAGAGGTGCGAGAACAAGCCCGGTTCCTGGAATACATAACCGATGGGGCGTTTATGGGTGGGAAGGAAGTATTCGGCATCCTGCCAGGTATCGCCCTGGAGTCTCACCACGGCGTGGCGCGCCCTGGCAAGCCCGGCGATTGCACGCAGAATCGTGGTCTTCCCGGAACCGGAGCGACCGAACAGGGCGGTTACCCCCCAGGCCGGCACCCGAAAGGCGACATCGAGGTGAAATTCTCCCCAGCTATCTTTCAGTCGTATTTCGAGGTAACTCAAAGGTGGCCCCTCAGGCGTTTTTCCGAAAGATACATGGCAAGGACGACCAGGAAGGAAAATACCAGCATGCCGCCGGACAGCCAGTGGGCCTGGGACCATTCCAGGGATTCCACGTGATCGTAGATGGCGATGGACAGGACCCGTGTCTCGCCGGGAATATTACCACCGATCATCAATATGACGCCGAATTCCCCCACGGTATGGGCAAAGCCGAGCACCATCCCGCTGAGAAGTCCGGGGCGCGCCAGGGGGAGCGCGATGGTGAAAAAGCGTCGCCATGGCGAGGCCCGCAGGGTTGCGGCAACCTCGAGAGGACGCTCGCCCACGGCCTCGAAGGCGTTGCGGATCGGCTGCACCACGAAGGGCATGGAATAGATGACCGAGCCCACGACCAGGCCGCCGAAAGTAAAAGGCAGGATACCCAGGCCCAACGCCTGGGTGATCCTGCCGAGCGGCCCTTCCGGCCCCAGGAGCAGCAACAAATAGAACCCTATCACGGTGGGGGGCAAAACCAATGGCAAGGCCACGACGCTACCGACCACCTCCCGCCACCAGGCCCGGGAGGTGGCCAGCCACCAGGCGAGCGGTGTCCCCATGGCCAATAACAGCACCGTGGTCGTGGCGGCGAGTTTTATCGTGAGCCAGATGGCCTGTAATTCGAGTTCCATCCTCGATAGGACTTACATAGAAGCAGCAGATCGTATGTCGTTCAATATGCGGATCGGCTCACTTCCATTACTGAACCCGATTGCCGGGAGCATCGCCTGCAATAGATCAATCACTTTGTCTGTCCATGAGCTGCCCTCCGCAGTGCGCACCTGGGCAATGGAGTCTTCATGAAAGGAGGGATTCTTGAGCAAGAAACGCTGGTGTTCCAAGGCAAAAGACCACTTTACACTGAGCCACTCGAAAACAGGCTTGGCCATCACGTGGGTATTCCCTGTTTGTTTTGCGATGTGAAGTGCCTGGAATGCCAATTCGAAGACTCGTCCTGGCGGTAGCACTTCCTTCGTGTCGATAGCGCGCCGATGAATGGCCAGAAGCGCGGCCAGAGAGCTGTTGTAGTCCGTACCGGAACCGCGCCCTTGTAAACAACTCGAAAATTCCTCTCGGACTTGGAAGCCCTGGCCTTTTTCGATGGTATCCATTACCGGAGCCAGCGCCGCAACACTTTCCGCAAAAATGCAATTCGAAGCAAAGCACAGTACGAACTGCTCCGCAAGCTTGGAAAGATCGGCCTGCTGTTCCAACGTCGGAAGCGGTACCAAGCCATAGGTTACATTCTCGATGTCGAAGCTGTTTTCGAGTCCCTGCTCATTAACGTAGGCCATTATTGCTACGGTTTCCCGCAATGCCGTAACGAAAAGCGCGGTGTCGAGCAATGCGAAGGCCTTGCGCATTTTTGCGCGTGTTAGTGAAAGCTGGCCTTCGAATACTGCCCCCTTCGGCAGAAAGTTCTCCAGATTCTGGGTTATTCCGACATCGAGACAGCAATGGTTTTCGACAGCCGCCAGCATATACCAGGCCATTTCGATGGGGATGATATATTGGTCTCTAATTTCCGAATGAGGCTCGGGATTGCTTACGATGCCAGGGACTATCTCTGCTCCCTTGCCATTGGTTAACAATCGTTTTTCGCCACTCGCATCTTGATAAAGCCACAACAGAACATGTCGGCATACGGCATGGCAGTGAGCGGCGCGCAGAAAGCTTTTCGGATCGAACTCCTTGAGTTCCTGGAGAACGACAACGAAATCCCGCAGGCAGGTTTCACGATCCCCCGTGTGCCAGCTCGCCAACGCCGCGTCCGCCATCAAACCGACTCGCATGGGCGCCATGTCGGGACTGCGACAGTTTCCCGCAGCGTTACTGGCATAAAGGTAGTAGCGCCGCGCCGTTTCATAGTCGCCTTGCTTCTCCGCACTGACAGCGGCATCCCGACCGAGAAAAGCCTTGTCAACCTCATTAAGCGGAGCATTTCCCTCAATCAATCTTTTCGACAGATTCAGACTACCCTGATAGTCGTCCGCCCGGTAGAGCACCATGGCTTTTGCTTTTACGAGCACCGAATTGGTCTCGCCGTAGCGTTCCAACCCTTCATCGAGTATCGCCAGCGCCTGATCTTTGTCGCCACCGTATCCGTCGAGGATGACCGCGCGGTATCTCCTACAGCATACGGCCAGATCCGCGTGATTCCACGATTGGGCAAATTCTTCCAACCGGGCATAAACGGCGGAATGGCGGAGAGGATCGATGGTGTTTGCTTTATGCTCGCTCAGCCACGCGCCCGACACCAGCATGTCCATGGTATCGGCAAGATCCCTTTGGTAAGGACCGGAATTGGCATACGGGTCCAATAATTTCCGGCGGCGTTTTTCCTCGCACGAATCGAGAAACTCGAAAACGGGGAGCAGTTCATCTATCAATCGGATTTGCCGCGCTTGATTCAGAAACAGGAAACCCACAACCCAGATGCCATTGAACTCCTGCTCAGGTATTTCCCCCAATAGCTCCGGTGGGAGGTTTTTTTCCTGATTTTCAAGCAATTCATCCAATTTGCGAACCAAATCCCAAAACCTTGGAAGCGCGCCAAATTTTGGTTCAGTAAACAAAAGTTTTGCGTACACTGGAAGAGCCATTGAGGCATCCATGACCTCATGCTCGACGCGGTTACTTTCCGCTTCGAAGCATTCGAGAATTTCCTGAACCTTCTCTTTTCTCTCCTCTTCGTGGCAGATCAAAACCAACTGCGCGCCACGAAACATCTGGCTGACAACCGGATTGTCCTCATACGCGAAAGCGTCCGTTCTCATGAGAGTGAACATCATGAGATGTGGAGCGATCATCTTAAGAACATTTTGATCTGCCATGAACACACCACTGCATAGAAAGATGATAGCCCAATCATTTTTCCCGGACAGTGCGGCAATCAGGGCGGAATTGGCTTCGATGGGGTCCAACTTTCGCCCTTTGACAAGGGAAGTTGCTATCTCGAAGTTTATTTTCCGCTTTTGTTCATCTGTCAGCGTGTTGGCCGCCAAATTCGACAGGAGTGGGGACAATGCAAAACGATCCCGTTCCTGCTGGTCTACCCAGGGGCCAATCAACCGGTCGAGTACTATTCCGCCATCCGGCACGGTGGGCGTAATTTGCGCCATGTCCAGCACGAAACCCCGCCGGAAACCACCGACCTTGAGGGACAATCGTTCGAGCAGTCGCCGGGCGCCCTCGGGCAATTCATTTAGAAGCCGTTCTCTTGTTCGCGCGCGAACCTGCTCCAGGGCGGTGTTACCACCGAGCAGGGATTTCAGCATTCTGATCTCGCTTATGTCCCAGCCGCTATTTTGCATGCTCTGAATGATCGCGATAGCGAGTTGCGGGTGTCCGCCTCCCGACACAAGGTGAATGTATTTCGCCCAGTTTGTGGGGTCCACGCCCAGGCCGGTCAGGATCTCCCGAATGTCCTGCTCGGAAAATTCTTCGAGTTTTTGCCCGATGGATGTAGGCAGGTTGGCGGAAGACAGGAAGCCGGAATCAGGTAATCTGGGAGAGGTAAAAAGAAGAAGCCGATCCGTTCGGTCGCATATGGCCCGCAAATACAGTAGAGCATCAATGATATGGGGCTCGAACGGGCATTCGAGATCATCCACCAGAAAACCATCGACCTTCTGTTCCATAAGCCTGTCGATAGCATCCGATAGCAGTGCATTCACTTGCTCCGCATCTAGGCCCCTCAAGTTGATACCGGCCCAATGACCGCCCAAGCGCCTCGCCGAGATTCTGGCGCCGATGGTCTTGCCGACTCCGGCAGCCCCGAAGATCCAACTGACGCTGTATTGAGTCAGTGAAGACACGATACTGTCTATCTGAAGGGTTCGACTGGCTATCGCGGCTGGAAGTGGCACCTCATCAATGGGGCTTGGTTCCGCCAGCCGCGCTGTAATCAGGTTTGTGGCTTGTGGAGTGGATGCCGACAGTGCTTTGATGAGAAGCTGGCCTTGTGACTCGAATAGGGCGCGGTTGACCGGGATGTGCGTGGCGTTTTCAACCAACTTTTCCAGTATGTTCCTATCGACAAAACGCTCTTCCTTTTGCGTGGCCTTGTGCAAAAGGGTCATGAACAGACTGTCGAGACAGCTATCCGCCTGAGAGTCGACCCCACCACGCTCTATCACCAGCTTTGACAGCTTCGAACGCAATAGGCGCGCCAGAAATTTCGAGTCGAGCGCCCCGCAGTCGAAGTGAATCCGCTTCAGGAATTCCTCCCGAAACGCTGTATCGCCGAGTTCCCGGATGTAGTCCTTGGTCTGTTTGGAGAGTTTTGATGCGTCGAGGATTTTTCTGAGAGGTGCGAGGTCGCCCGTTTTAGCCAGCTTCCTCCATGTTTCCAACGTCGGTGCATCACCAATGCGATATTCCGCAGACTTCTCTTTCCCTATTCGAGATGTAGTGAGATGGCGCAGTCTGACCTGGAGTTCCGGGTTCTTCAGCCGCAGGACAACAAAGCTATCAATCGATGCGACAACATCACCTGAGTTAATTGTCACGTTATGCCCTGTTTCTTTAACTTGAACGGCATTCAAGGCATCAGCAACGATGACTGCATAGTCTTCCGCAACTTCCAGGAAGAGGATCTCTTCAGGTTGAAGTTCTATCCACGCGAGAGCCGATTGGTATATTTGGTAAACATATCCCCTCAAGGCATCGATTGCTTCTCTAGCCTCGTTACCTTTCGGGATCGGTGTTGTAGTTCCATCCGGCATTGACATCCTCTAAGTCCTCAGCGCCGTGCGTTATGTCTTACCGCTTTTCGTGCGGCTACCATCAACGAAAAAATATCCTCGCTCGTAACAATCAACCGGGGCTTTTCCATACCAAATTCGGTTCTTTTCTGCCAAATCCCAAATCGAGGATTCCGAGGAGAAGCCCCGCCAAGGGTTTCGGTCGGGAATGTTGGAGTCGAGAATTCTGGTTGCCGAAGGGCACAACGGATTTCTATACTAGCAGGGTTACGCCATGTGTCGATCATGGTCGACGAAATACCTGTGGAATCCAATTTCCGCTTCCGAATAATTCGTTGATTTCCCGCTCGGCTTTGCAAATAAGTCAGCTTTTACAGGACAGCAATTTTGCTTTACCGATGCTTAAGGTCTGCCTTGTCGATTCGAGCACAAGCTTCGCCAATTCGTTTATTTAGTCCCTCACGGGGAGAATCCTCGAAAAAGCGATAAAAAAACCGATTGTCATTTTTCGCTGCGCGAGAAATCTTTTTGTTTCGGTGGAACTCCGCACGCACAAGATCTCTCCCTACGGTCGAGATGACAGCGCTTTCCTTGCGATGGAATTTTGGTTCCGGCTTGGTCGGGTTGGGTATCGAAAAAATAGAGATCCCGAGGATATCGGTACGCGAACCGAGCCCCATTCCCTTCCAGTCCTGGCGCGAAGTGCTAACATGTTCACGTATCGGAAAAATAAAAATTCCGAGAAACCGGTGCCTGTATCGAGGCCCATCCCGTTTGAGTCCTGGCGCGAAGCGCTAACTAATATAAAGACACATCCGAACGCGTAGCGTTCGGATTTATGTCCCCCGACTCATTGGCGAAGCCGAGCGGGAAAGAAACACAATAATCACCACCCACAACCCCGATGCAAAACGATCTCCCCCTCCCTTGCCGGTACCAGACCTCCAACCCGGGGTTCGGGCGGCGCATGCGAGGTTCGATCGAGGCGCTTTGTAGAACCCGAAGGATCGCTCACCATGCAATATTCACCTTCTTCTCATCGTTCACGGCCCAGGAATCTCGAGGTTACCACGCGAAAGGCCGCCCCGTGGTTTGTCATCGCGGGTATTATTGCTCTTGTTTTGGGGCTTCTTGCACCGCTATCCGGTTGTGAAACGCTGAAATTCTGGGACAGGGGCACCAAAAGAAAGGCACTACCCCCGGCCCCCCTCATGGAATTCCAGCCACAGGCACGGCTGCACGAGATCTGGCGACGAAGGGTGGGTACCGTGGGCGATGATCCCTACGTCAAGCTTATCCCGGTTGTTCGGGGGGAACGCCTGTTCGTCGCCACCCTGGAAGGAGAGATCCATGCCTACGATGCCGAAAGCGGAGAACCACTCTGGGAAACCGACCTCGACCTTCCCATCCGGGGAGGCCCCGGTCTTGGAGAGAAAGCGGTCTTCGTGGGAACCAGCGATGGCGATGTCGTAGCCCTGTCCCAGGACAACGGGAAAGTGCTGTGGACAGCAAAGGTCTCCAGTGAAGTGCTGGCCGTGCCGCGCGAGAGACATGGCGTGGTGGTGGTACGCACCATCGATGGCAGGCTGTTCGGCCTGGATCGAGAGGATGGCGCCCGGCGATGGTTTTACGAACGGTCGGTGCCGATCCTTACCCTGCGCGGAATCAGCACCCCGGTGTTCAGCGGAGACCTCGTCATCTCCGGTTTCGATGGGGGTCAATTGGTGGCCATCTCCATCAAAGATGGATATACGGTATGGGAAACCCGCGTCGCATTGCCAATCGGCCGCTCGGATATCGAACGCATGGTGGATATCGATGGGGAACTCACCGTCATCGGCAATACCATCTACGTAGTTACCTTCCAGGGACAAGTGGCCGCCATCGATGTGAATTCCGGCAGGACTTTCTGGAAACGCGACATGTCTTCTCATGTCGGCCTCGGGGTTTATGGAGAAAACCTCTATGTAAGCGATGAAGACAGCCATTTGTGGACGCTCGATCGGCGCAATGGCGAATCCCGATGGCATGAAACGAAGCTGGAACGCCGAAGGCTGACCGCCCCGGTGGGGTTCGGCCTGGATAGAAGGACCTATGTGGCAGTGGGGGATTTCGATGGGTATCTACATATTCTGGACGGGAACAGCGGGGATATGGTAGCGCGTGTTCATGCCGACAAAAAAGGCATTGCCAATCCGCCGATCATCGTCAGAGATACCAACGTCTTGTATGTATACGGCGGAAGCGGGACACTGACTGCATTTCGGGTCATCGAAAAGGAGACTCGGCCTTGAACCTCCAGCGAAGCTTGTGCTCGAACCGAGATTAAAGCAGACTCAAGCATCGGTAAAAGTAAAATTGCTGTTCAGGTATCGGAAAAACAAAGACCTCGAGAGAACCGGTGCGCGTGCCTGGACACATCCCGCTTCAGTCCTGGCGCGAAGCGCTAACATGTTCCGTAAAAGCTTGATCCGATTGTGAAGCTGAGCGGGAAATAACCAAATACCAAGGTAGATTAGCGATGCAATACACGATTGAAGTCGATAACATCAAATGCCATGGCTGCGCCAATACCATCCGTAAAAAGACCATGGCGGTCCATGATGTGGAAGAGGTGGTGGTAGAGGTCGAGACCGGGACGGTGACCGTTACCTCACCCGATGATCTGCGCGAACCCATCAGCAAGACCCTGCGCTCTCTTGGCTATCCACAACGGGGTTCCACGGAAGGGTTCGATCACGTCAAGGCCAAGGCTACCTCGTTCGTGAGTTGTGCCATTGGACGAATGGATCGAGATTGACCACGACGATGCTTCCACGGCATTCCGATATTCCGTCGGAAGGACGAAAATCCTGGGGAAGCTCTGAAAAACAGCACGCGGCACAAGGATGTGCCACCATTTTCAGTCGGTTACGAACCGACATCGGTTTCGACCGATTGAAAATGCAAGGAAATCGAAAGACGCTATCCCTGGCACTTTTCGATTTCCGTCTTTAGAAAAATGCCATGGGTGGCTTCTTCGGAGGTTCTCCAGGAAACCCGGCGCCGAAATCCGAGCCCATCCCATTTTGGTTCCGGCGCGAAGTGCTGACAAATTCCCCCGACCGCGTTCCAACATCGTGGTATCCGTACCGTCGACCTGCATGGAACGGCTCACGGGATGTCGAAAATGTGCTCGAGTATGCCGCGAGCCATGCCCCGGGGCCGTCAAAGACGACCGGGATCGTTACATGATAGGGGTCGTCGAATGATCAGTGCGCCGGCATCTCGCATTTCATTGCGGGCCTTGTGGCCACTTTCCGGCGTAATCGATCTCGTCCCATCCCCGACGAGCACTACCTCGAAATCCTCACGAAGACCATCCAGTACGGTGGCGAGCACACACACATCCTCGGCAAGGCCCATGACCCACACCCGCTGGATGCCATCCCTTCGCAATCGAACCGCCAGCCCGGTTTCGTGAAAAGCCGAATACTGGTCCTGATCGAAACGTACCCCCTTGGTCACCTTCACGGTGGCATCGGGTAACTGGAGATCCGGGTGCAATGCAGCACCGTTGCTGTCCTGAATACAGTGCGGCGGCCAAAGTCCACCGCTTTCCGTAAAACTGATATGTCCGGCGGGATGCCAATCCCGCGAGGCATAGATCGGGAGGTCTTTTCGAACGGCGGCTTCGATCCAGCGATTGATAACGGGCACGACATTGTCGCCGTCCTCGATGGGCAAGGCACCACCGGGACAAAAGTCATTTTGTACATCGACGATCAGAAGTGCATCGCCACGTTTCAGGGTGTCGTCATTCGAGGCATGATGAGTGTCGGTCATTCTCTGTAACTCCGAATCCGTGACTGCGAAGGATCTCCAGCGAAGCTTGCCTTCGAATCGATGAAGCGTGATTTGGTCGTGGTGGAGCAAAACTGGTGTTTCGTGGAACTCGACTCATTTGCGAATGATGAGCGAGAAACAGGTAAATGATTACCAGCATAGGATCGATGGACGCCCGTCCTGGACGTCCGCGATACTTACCCAGAGGTTTCAACCCACCTCCACCGGGATTTTTCCGATCCGCTTTTGCCACTCCGCGGGCCCCGTCTTGTGCACAGATTCTCCGTTGCAGTCCACGGCCACGGTGACGGGCATGTCCTTGATCTCGAATTCGTAGATAGCCTCCATGCCCAGTTCACCGAAGGCAACGACGCGGGATTTCTTGATTGCCTTGGAAACGAGATAGGCGGCACCACCCACGGCCATGAGGTAGGCCGCCCGGTGTTTTTTGATGGCTTCGATGGCGGCAGGCCCCCGCTCGGCCTTGCCCACCATGGCAATGAGTCCGGTTTTGGCCAGCATCATCTCGGTGAATTTGTCCATGCGGGTGGCGGTGGTGGGCCCGGCGGGGCCGACTACTTCATCACGCACCGGGTCCACGGGACCGACGTAATAGATGACGCGGTTGGTGAAATCGACGCCATCGGGGAGGGGTTTCCCGGAATCGATCAAGTCCTGGATGCGCTTGTGGGCAGCATCCCGTCCGGTGAGTAGTTTCCCGGAGAGCAACAGGCGTTCGCCCGGCTTCCAGGTCCGGGTCTCTTCGGGGGTCAGGGTATCGAGATCGACGCGGCGGGTGTCCGCGGATACTTCCCAGGTGACATCGGGCCAGTCTTCGATGGCAGGCGGCGTCAATTCGGGGACCCCACTGCCGTCCAGCACGAAATGGGCGTGGCGCGTGGCGGCGCAATTGGGGATCATGGCAATGGGCAGGGAGGCGGCATGGGTGGGGTATTCCTTGATCTTGACGTCCAATATGGTAGTGAGTCCCCCGAGCCCCTGGGCACCGATCCCGAGGGCGTTGATCTTTTCGAAGAGTGTAAGGCGCAGTTCCTCCAGGGGGGTCTTGGCGCCGCGGGCCCTGAGTTCATGGATATCGATGGACTCCATGAGGGCCTCCTTGGCGAGGAGCATGGCCTTTTCCGCCGTTCCACCGAGACCGATGCCAAGCATTCCTGGCGGACACCAGCCGGCACCCATGGTGGGAACGGTCTCGATGATCCAATCCACCACGCTGTCGCTGGGATTGAGCATGACGAATTTGGATTTATTTTCGGAACCACCTCCTTTCGCGGCGAGCTTTACCTCTACCTTATCGCCCGGTACCAGTTTCATGTGGGTAATGGCCGGGCTGTTGTCCTTGGTATTGGGACGATCCCCGATGGGAGAGCCTACTACCGAGGCACGTAGTTTGTTGTCGGGATGCCCGTACCCCCGACGCACCCCTTCGTTGACCATGTCCTCGATGCTCATGTCGGTATCCCAGCGAACATCCATACCGATATCCAGAAATACCACCACGATGCCGGTATCCTGGCAAATGGGGCGATGACCTTCCGCGCTCATCCGGGAACTCATCAGGATCTGGGCAATGGCGTCCTTTGCCGCGGGAGATTCTTCCTGTTCATAGGCCTTGCCGAGAGCCTGAATGAAATCCGCGGGATGATAGTAGGAAATATATTGCAGTCCGTCGGCAATGCTTTGGATAAAGTCGTCTTTTTTTATGGTTGTTGTCATGGCTACTCACACTCCGGAGATGATTCGATGAACAGGAATGATAAAACAAGAATATCGAACAGGACGCTATATTCTAACTTGGCGCGCAAATGAAAACGGTTCAATCCCTACATTCTATCTTGATTTTTGGTTTTTACTGGGGTTTCCCATGTCCCGCTGCATGTCGTTTCACGTCGTTTCATTGTTAGAAAAGACATCTTGGGTTAGACTTCCACTTGTAGTCGTATACAATCGTTTGTCGTTATTTATCATTTTCCATACTTCAATCAGATGTCTGCAATACAACTCCTACGCGAGAATAACCTTCCCTTCCTTTCTTCGGGCTCCTGGCCGGAACTCCATCGCTCGAAATACTCCCATAACCACATAGAAGGCTTCAATAGCCTCATCCAATATCTGGTCAGACTCCGACGCGAGGGAACCATCGATGACGGCGATTTCAATGAACTGGTGAAAATGGCTTCTGCGGCGTTCGTGGAGGCCGAGATCTCGAGTAAGATCGATAACGTTCTAGGAAGCAAGGCCCTGAATAAGGCCTTGAACGATCAATTATTGAAATTCTGAGAATGAAACGGCAGGGCAACGACGACAGCAGGGAACTTTCGAGTACCGATGCAGATGAGGGGAGTTCACGCCGCGCTTCGGCCTCCGAAAGCAATAAGGGTGCCGTGGAGGAAATGGAGACTTCGGAGGGTCCCGAGTTTCTGAAAGATCTACCCCCGGAGGCCCGCAAGAGTATCGAAATCGGCATGATGTCGATGCATAGAGTCGGTCCCGCACCGAATCCCTTGACCGAGAAGCTGAACGAAGGACACATCGACAAGATCCTCGATCTTTCCGCCAAAAGCGAGGAGCGATTATTCCAAGAAACAAGCCAATCGCGTCGATTCACCCTGCTTTACGCGCTGATTTTCGCCGCGTTGTTTATTTTCTTGACCATTTTCCTTGTACAAGCGGATAAGGATCTGTACAAAGAGGCACTGAAATTATTCGCCGTTTTCGGCGGTGGGTTTGGTGGTGGCTTCGGAATGAAGAGTTATCTGGATCGAGGCAAGAGAATCTAGCCTCATGCGCATCGATACCGAGCGACCAACGGCTTTGACTCGGGATTGAAATCGGCTCCCAGGATTCTCCAACTATCGACATTCGCCGCAGATTCTGTTTTCGAGGGCGAGTCCCCATAAGGTGCCGTGAACCCCGATCCGAATGTGCCCTCTTTCACCCAACACCTCTACCCGCTCATCGAACCCCTATTCTGCCTGCGCACTAACCCCCCCTTGTTCGCAATGCGATTCCAACCCGAAACTCAACATCCAATAACGGATACTGCAATAAAAAACGATCCATGAATACTCAATCCGATTATAAAGTAGCCAATATCGACCTCGCCGACTGGGGACGCAAGGAAGTTGCCATCGCGGAAACCGAAATGCCCGGGCTCATGGCCCTCAGAAGAGAATTCCAAGACGGCGAGAAGCCCTTGACCGGGGCGCGAATCGCCGGTTGCCTGCACATGACCATTCAAACGGCAGTACTCATGGAAACCCTGGTGGCACTGGGTGCCGAGGTTCGTTGGTCATCATGCAATATCTTTTCCACCCAGGATCACGCGGCAGCCGCCATGGCGGCGAGTGGAATCCCGGTATTCGCCTGGAAGGGGGAAACCGAAGAGGAATTCTGGTGGTGCATCGACCAAACGATCTTCGGCCCCGACGGATGGCGTCCCAACATGCTCCTCGATGATGGCGGCGACCTGACCCTGGTGATGCACGACCGATATCCGGAACTCATGAAAGACGTCCGAGGCATCTCCGAAGAGACCACCACCGGCGTCCATCGGCTGTACGAGATGATGCGCAATGGCACGCTCCTCGCGCCTACTTTCAATGTGAACGACTCGGTGACCAAATCCAAATTCGACAACCTGTACGGTTGCCGGGAGTCTCTCGTGGACGGCATCAAGCGCGCCACCGATGTGATGATCGCCGGCAAGATCGCCGTGGTTTGTGGCTATGGCGACGTCGGCAAAGGCTGCGCTCAATCCCTGCGCGGTCTCGGGGCAACGGCTTGGATAACCGAGATCGACCCCATCTGCGCCCTGCAGGCCGCCATGGAAGGCTATCGAGTGGTGACCATGGATGAAGCGGCAAGTCTTGCAAACATCTTCGTCACCGCCACCGGCAACACCAATGTGATCACGCACGATCATATGTTGGCCATGAAGAACGAGGCCATCGTGTGCAACATCGGACACTTCGACGCGGAGATCGATATTGCTTCGCTACGCCAATATCCATGGGAAAACATCAAGCCCCAAGTGGACCATGTAATCTTTCCAGGTGGCAAGCGGGTCATCATCCTGGCCGAAGGTCGCCTGGTGAATCTCGGTTGCGCAACCGGCCATCCAAGTTTCGTGATGTCCAATTCCTTCACCAACCAGGTATTGGCCCAGATAGAGCTGTGGAAAAACCCCGGAAAATACAAGAAAGAGGTGTACGTTCTACCCAAACACCTGGACGAAAAGGTGGCCCGGTTGCATCTCGACCAATTGGGTGCCCAGCTAACGAAACTGACCCCGGAACAGGCGGAATATATCGGTGTCTCCGTGGAGGGGCCCTATAAGCCGGAGTATTATCGGTATTGAATCCCCCCTCCCTTGGCCATTTTCATCAAGCTGATTCTTACAACCACTTCACCCTTTCCGGCCCCGTGAAAGCGGGGCCATATTTTGTCTATTTCCCGCCCGGTTTCACGATTGGATCAGGTCTTACGAGCTAGCGAGGCTTCGCCTCGGACCAATAAACCATAATCCTGCGCTAGTAAAGAACCGTTAAAACTTGACTCATTCGTAAAGCCGAGCGGGAAATAAACAAAGTGCCAACTCCGCCTTACCAATATTCAATCCTGCCTTGTCGGTTCGAGCACAAGCTTCCCTGACAAATGACATATCCGAACGCGCAGCGTTCGGATTTTATATCCTCCCGAGTCGATCCCTTTGTTCCTTTTGCTGTAGTAACCGAGGTGTGCCAGTCCAGGCTCGATTCGGGCTTGCATTGCATTTTGGGTCGGATCGGGCTTTCGTCACGGGTTTTCGTCACCCCCTCAGCCGTAATGAACCCGTTAATTCTCGAACCTTATCGATCCCTTTCCGGTCCATATATTCCAGCAGTCCCTGGTTTATGGTGGAGCAGATCGAAGGATCATAGAACAATGCCGTTCCGATCCCCACCGCATCCGCGCCCGCGATCAAGAACTCGATGGCATCCCTGGCGCACGTGATTCCCCCCTGGCCGATGATGGGAATATCGTGGGGTCTGGCTACCTGGTACACTCGATGCACGCTCAATAGCGCTATCGGCTTGATGGCAGGACCGGAAAGACCGCCCTGGTTGTTGCCGAGAACCGGGCGCATGGATTCGGCATCGATGGCCATTCCGGCAACGGTGTTGATGAGTGATAACCCGTCGCTGCCGGCCTCGATGCAACAATGCGCATTCTCGGCAATGTCCGTTTGATTCGGGGAGAGCTTGGTGATGAGGGGCTTTGTGGTGACCAAGCGACAAGCCGCCACCACGCGCGCCGACATCGAGGGAACATTCCCGAATATCATGCCGCCTTCCTTCACGTTGGGGCAGGAGATATTGATTTCCATGGCATCGATGGGGGAATCGTCGAAAATGCGGGCTACCTCGGCATACTCCTCTACCGTCGCCCCGGAAATATTGGCAATGTAGCGAGTCTCCGAAAAATCGAGGCGTGGAAGTATTTCTTCCACCACATGACGGGCCCCCGGATTTTGCAGACCAATGGCATTGAGCATTCCCGCCGGCGTTTCGCAAATTCGATGCGGTCGATTACCCAGCCTCGGCGAAAGGGTGGTCCCCTTCAGGCATACGGCACCGGCATCGCGGTTGGAAAAACCGGCAATCCGCGCGTATTCTTCACCGAAACCCACGCAACCCGAAAGCAACACGAGGGGGCTCCTGAAATCCATGCCGCAGAAATCGACACCAAGACGCCGCACGATTTTTTCGCTTGTATCCATGTTTCGTTCGGATCCTCTGCTACCCCGAAATAACCAACGACATCTCGGGCAGTTGCACACCATGTCCCCCGGCGAACGCGGTGCCTGGGCGGAAAGATTGACGGAAAATTACTTGCATGGCAAAGGGATGAAAATGCTTGCCAGAAACTATGGTTGCAAATTCGGTGAAATCGATCTCATTATGAGCGAAGGTGTAACCCGGGGACAAATGACCATCGTCTTTATCGAAGTCCGGTTTCGCGGCAATCCACGTTTTGGAAGTGGCACGGAAAGTGTCGATCATCGCAAACGACGGCGAATCATAATGGCGGCCAATCATTGGCTACAACAAAATCCCATGCTCCGCGATAAACCATGCCGATTCGATATCGTATCCATCTCGCCACGTCAAGATGACGGCAACGATATACATTGGATACCGGCGGCCTTCGAGGTATAAAAAGAATTTCGCTCCATACTGCTATCTATCGATTTCTTAGTCTTTATATGCAGATCTCTCATCGATCTTCGATCCGCCCGACGCCTCCTGGAAGCATCGTCTTCCAGACGGAATCTTCGCCAAATCTTCAATACTCTAGCGGAGCTTGTGCCCGAACCGACAAAGCATGATTGAGTATTGCCAAGGTGGAATTCGCGTCTTATGAAACTCGATCCAATCGTGAAGGCGATCGACAGACAGAACAACAAATCAGCATGTCCAAAAATCCGGTATTCGTCGACAGGCTGGATTTACCCAGCGTGATGGAGAGACCAAAAATGTCCATGAGCACACAAGAACCCACCCCCGAATCCGTTTGGGCCTACCTGCAGAAGCTTGCCCGGCAGTCGGAAGAAATCAGCCGATCCGTGGCAGAAACCACCAAACAAATGCAAGAAACCGATCGAAAAATGCAAGAAACCGATCTCAAAATGCAGGAAACCAGTCGGTTGGTAAAGGAAACCACGGAGCAGATGCGAGAAACCGACCACAAAATGCAGGAAACCGATCGGTTTATAAAAGAAACTGCCGAGCAAATGAGGGAGACCGATCGAAGACTCAAAAAGGCCGAAGAGCTCTTTACCACGCAGTGGGGACGGTTGATCGAGTCGTTGGTAAGCGGCTCCCTCATCGGGATCTTCAATCGAAAAGGGATACCCGTCGACGATATCTCTACTCGGGTACGAGGCAGTCGTCAGGGGCATTCCTACGAATTCGACATCATCGCCCACAATGGCCGGGAGATCATCATCGTCGAGGTAAAAACGACCCTCCGACCCGATGACGTCCGGGAGTTCATGGGTAAGCTGGACAACGCCAAAACCTGGATGCCCAGGTACCAGGACAGCGTAATCTACGGGGCCATGGCCTGGCTTCAGACCAACGCCGGCGCGGAAAGAATGGCGGAAAATCGGGGACTCTTCTCCATCCGGGCCGTAGGCGACTCGGCCAGCCTCACCAACGATGCCGATTTCAAGCCGAGGGCATTTTAGCACGGCCCCCCGAAGCCGAGGGGTACTAAGCCGGAGGGTACTTTGCCTGGCCGTAAATTAGCGCTTTGCGCCAACACTGAAGCGGAATGTGTTCAGGGGCGCGCACCGATTCTATCGAGATCTTCTCCGATATCTAGCGATAGCTTCGCTAAAACGATCGTATAGACCGATGGAAACCACATATCACACGGTGCTTATGTCGCACGTATCCACACGCGGTTGTCGTGAAAGGCAGCGCCGCCCACCGGGGCCACCGGATCGGCACCGGTAAGTACATTGATCCCCACACCTCCCTCGAAGGCATGGTTCGGCCAAATGCTTTCGACGATGACCACGCCGCGCTGCAGTCCGTCGAATACCTCGGCATGGATAGTGACTTCACCGCGACCATTTCCCAGGCGAAGCCGCGCGCCATCGGCGACACCGAGCTTTGCTGCATCCTCGGGATGGATCATGACGGTCGGACGCTTCTCGCGGCTGCGTGAAGTGGCAGTCTCGGTGAAGGTGGAATTGAGGAAGTGCCGCGCCGGTGCGGTGACCAGACGGAAGGGCATGTCCTGATTGGATTCCTCGATAACGTCCCAATGGTCGGGTAACCGGGGCATGGGGCGAGACGTCTGCTCGGGCCCGAACTCGGTTGGCCCCACGGCGCTCCAGTCCGGCGCAAAGTGGAATTTCCCATCGGGGTGTCCAAAGCCGTCGAGGTAATGGGCGCGACGGAAATCCGGCTGGCAATCGAACCAGCGCTCGCGTTCCAGGCGCGCCAGGCCAGGCCAACCGGAGGCAACCAGGGTTTTATCGATGATGTCGCGCGCGCTCATGCCAAAGCCGCGGTGCTCGGCGCCGACGCGCCGGGCCAGGGCGCACAGCACCTCGTGGTTGGAGCGACATTCCCCGGGTGGTTCGATGATCTTGGGACCGAAAAGGATATGCTGGTGTCCACCGGACTGGTAGAGATCGTCGTGTTCCAGGAACATGGTGGCCGGTAATATCACGTCGGCGACTTGGGCGGTTTCGGTCATGAACTGCTCGTGGACACAGGTGAAGAGATCATCGCGGGCGAAACCCGCGTGTACGCGGGTAAGATCGGGCGCCACGCTCATGGGATTGGTATTTTGCACCAGCAGGGCGGTCACCGGTGGCCCGCCGCGCAGTGCGTCGGAATCGCCCGTGAGGATGGCCCCGATGCGCGACTGGTCGAGGACGCGCACCGCCGGGTCACGCACGTCATGGCCCTCGACGAGTGTTTTGTCCCAGTGATAGATGGCAAAGTTACCGTGGAGCGCGCCGCCGCCCTCATGCTGCCAGGCGCCGGTGACAGCGGGGATGCAACTCACCGCGTGCATGTTGACGGCACCGTTGCGCTGGCGTGTGAAACCGTAGCCGAGGCGCACGAAGGTGCGCGGGTGCGTGCCGATGAGTGCTGCCATGGATTCGATGGTGTCCACGGGCACACCGGTGATCCTCGACGCCCACTGGGGCGTGCGCGAGGCGAGGTGTGCCTCGAGTTCCTGGGGGCAGTCGGTGTAGCGCGCCAAGTAGTCGCGGTCGGCATGGCCATCCCGAAACAGCACATGCATCACCGCGCAGGCCAGGGCACCATCGGTACCCGGACGCACGCAGACGAAGAGATCGGCCTGCCTTGCCGTGGCATTGCGGTAGGTATCCACCACCACGATGCGCGCGCCGCGCTCGCGGCGCGCCGCGAGTGCATGGGTCATGGCGTTTACCTGGGTGAAGGCGGCATTGGTGCCCCAGAGCACCAGCACATCGGCCCTGGCCATCTCCCGCGGGTCCACCCCGGCGATCCTGCCGATACCGGCAAGGACGCCACTAAAGGCGGGCGTGATGCAGATGGTGGCATATTGGCTGGAGTAACGCTTGGCGTGGCGCAGCCGGTAGAGACCGTCGCGTTGTACTATCCCCATGGTGCCGGCATAGTGATAGGGCCATACGGTCTCGGCCCCAAAACGCTGCTCGGCCTGAAGGAAGCGCTCCGCGACGAGGTCCAGGGCATCGTCCCAGGCGATGCGCTGGAAGCCTCCGTGACCCTTGCCGCCGACACGCCGCATGGGATGGAGGATGCGATCCGGATGGTGAACGCGTTCCGCGTAACGCGACACCTTGGAGCAGACGACACCCATCGTGTAGGTATTTTCCCTGGCCCCGCGCACCTTGCCGATGGTACGACCGTCGTGTACCTCTACCTCGAGGGCGCAGGTGGAGGGGCAATCGTGGGGACAGGCGGTGTATCGGATCTCGGTCTGTGTGGTCATGGCCGTGGGTCTCCTCGGGTTGGGACGAGTTGTCGTTGTCGAGAGAAATCGAAGCGTTGGTTTGTTTCCCGCTCATCTTCGCCTCAGACTCGACATGATCGAGTATCGGTAAAGGGGAATCAGCGCCTTGTAAAAATCGATCCAATCATGAAACCGAGCGGGAAATAAACAACTAGCGAAGCTTGTTGCTCGAACCGAGCAAGATATGACCCGACATTGGTAAATCAAATGCAAAACCAGCATTTCGTGAAACTCATTCGTAAAGCTGAGCGGGAAATAAGCAAACTAGCGAAGCTTCGCCTCAAACCGACAAAGCATGATTTAGCATTGGTAAAGCAAAATTACTGTTTTGTAAAATTTGACTTATTTGTGAAGCCGAGCGGGAAATAAGCAAATCAATCGCTTCGAGACGAGGCTTTGCTACAGATAAAAGAACGATTCGCTTATCGGAGGATACACCTACAAACTTTCCAACTCATCCAGTGTCAGGTGTGTGTATCCGATAATCTTTTCCACGGGTTCCCCTGCCTGTTTCATGATCCTCGCGGTTTCCATCTTTCCCTCCGCTCTTCCTTCTTCTCTTCCTTCTTCTCTTCCTTCTTCTCTTCCTTCTACCCTCCCCTTTTCGATTCCTTGCTTTTCTCC
>CAZSVE010000034.1:0-31123 GCA_964610175.1 uncultured Thiotrichales bacterium | reverse complement strand
TTAGATTTCGATAAATTCGTGCCGAGGGCTACCCACTCGATTTGATGAAGAGCCAAACGAATAAGGCGTTGGAAAATGTGCTCGGTAAGGATTATG
Organism: uncultured Thiotrichales bacterium; assembly: GCA_964610175.1. GTDB lineage: Bacteria > Pseudomonadota > Gammaproteobacteria > HK1 > HK1 > CAZSVE01. Next base: position 31,027 of record CAZSVE010000034.1, on the reverse strand, counting down.
AGTTAGACCCCGAGGTCAGGAAAAAACTATCACTGGCCTACAAGGCGCTGATAAAAGGAGGGGTATACCAGGGAGTTGCCAGCAAAGGTGGTCTTGCTTTTGCCGAAAAACTGTCGTCCGCCAATGCTGTAACCGAAATCCAAAACGCTGTAAATAATTCGAAGTTGGGGATAACGGAAAAAGATCTTCGTTCCTTCCCGGACACTGTGAAGGATTTCGCCGGCAACTTCAAAAAAGGATATTCCGCGGTTGAAAAGCTACGGGAGGTAAAAGGCATGGAAGACGAGACCAACAAGGAAGCAACCGACTTGATCAAGAAAGAGTCGCGTGAAGAGGCGAATAAAATAATGGCTTCTATTACAGGAGAAGAAAAAACATTCGGCATCGGTCTACCGTTCGGAATCAGTCTGCCATCCGGAAAAACCCCGGAGAATGGTTATGAAGAAGATGAATCGGATAACCAATGAAAATACAGGGAATAAAGAAGGTTCTGTCCTCGTGCATGGAGGGAATCACTTCGATGCGAGTCAGCACGCTAATCATGGCGTTAGCAACAGTAGTCATCGCGGGAGGTACGATAGTCATCGCAGTAGCTACTGATCATATGGCTTTTGGGACAATCTTGGCGAATCAGGCAACCGAAGCGTCGGCTGAGGAGGTAGACGAGGGCCAGGGCATTCCCGCAGAAATTGCACAAAAATCCAGTAGCCAGAAAGCTGATGAATCTGTCGTCGTTGCAGTGCAAACAGTACGCGCTACCGGACTCGGCGCGCCGCCCGACGCCATTACCAATAAGACGCAGCGGAAAATCCTGGCCCGCCGTTCCGCAAAGGTCGACGCGATGAGAAACCTGTCCGAGCAACTGAGGCAGGTCACGATACAGTCCCGATCGACGAGGGACATGGCGGTCATGACAGAGGACGAGGTCACGGCAACGGTAAATGCAAGCCTGCGTCACGCCAAGGTGGTATCGGAAAAAGCCTTGGAAGGTGAATTGTACGAAGTAGTGATGGAGGCCCCTCTACAACAGTAAACATGTTAGCGCTTCGCGCTAGATCCGAAACGGGATGGGCCTTGATTTGCACACCGGTTCGCCAGGATTTTTATTTTTTCGATACGTAAAAAAGCTGCCGGAACGATCTCTCGGCCTGCCGACCGGGGGGTGATCGGTGAGCGCCATTTTTCTATCCGCCAGCGCTCCCATTGCGGGGCGAGGTAGCTGCCACGGAACGGTAAATCCTTTCGGCTCTTCCAAAAACAAGAGATCAAGAAATTATTTCCGATCCCAAAACTGAATTCGAAGGACAATCCGACCTGACCGCACTATCCCATTCAAAGAAGATCCGCATCCTTTTCCCTTGAGACCGAAGGCCATCGGCACTCACCCCTGTCAATACGAGCAAAAAAAATATACCAAACCAATCATCGCATCACGCGCCTCATCGAGATCGACTACGACCAGCTATCGTCCTGCCGTGACTCCTGCAGCGGATCGGAATCCTCCGCGAACAGCTTTTCCAACGCCTCCCGGGCATGAATCGCCGCGCTAATGCCAAGCTCGGGGGATTTCTTGCTTTCGGCATAGATTTCACGAAGGCTTTCGGTGTCATGATGCCGGAATCGCTTGCCGGCCCGATGCACCTCGAAGGCGGGATAACCCAACTCCCGCAGCACCTCTTCCCCCATGGTGAGCGCGGTATCGAAGGCCTCCCGGTGGCTGCTGATGGCGCCGAGCCCCTGGTATTCGAATAATTGCGGCAGATCCTTGGCGCGGGCGATGATCTTGAGGTGTGGGAAATGGGTCCGCGCCACCTCGATGAGTTTCGAACAGGCCGAACTACTATCCAGGGCGATGACCAGGATCCTGGCGTCATTCGCACCTGCGGCGTGCAAGAGATCGAGGCGTGTCGCGTCGCCGAAACATATCTTGTACTGAAGTTTTCTCACGTAATCGATCTGATCGATATCGTGATCCAGCAAGGTCAGAGGGATGCGATGGGCATGCAACAACCTTCCGATGACCTGCCCGAAACGCCCAAAGCCGGCGATGATCACCGGATTGTGCTGGCTTTCCATCTCATCGTATTCCGGTGCCGATACCCGCTGAAAGGAAGGGGCTATCCAGCGCTCATCGATGAACAAGAGCAGGGGGTTCATCAGCATCGATAGTGTCACGATCAGGATCAGGCGATGCGCGATGTCGGGGTCCATGGCGTGCAATGCCACCCCAGCCGTAAACAACACAAAGGCAAACTCGCCTCCCTGCGCCAATAGAAAAGTGAATAGGGAAATTTGCCCCTTGGGAAGCTTATCGAACCACGCAAGCGCCAACAGCACCGACGCCTTGGTGATGATCAGCAAGGCCGTGACCCCAAGGATGATAATGGGTTCTTCCACCAGCAGGCCGAAATCCACCGACATGCCAACGGCGACGAAGAACAATCCCATGAGCAATCCCTTCATGGGTTCGATATCCGCCTCCAGGGCATGACGATATTCCGACTCGGCCAGCAATACACCCACGAGAAAGGTCCCCAGGGCCATGGAAAGCCCGACTTCCTTCATGAGCAGAGCAACGCCGATCACCAGGAAAAGAGCAAACGCCGTGAAGACCTCGCGTAGTCTGGCGCGCGCCATGATACGCAGGATCGGCCGCAGGATATGCGGGCCGATAAAGACGATGACGGCAACAGCAGCGAGCGCCTCCACCACCGCAAGCCATCCCGTCTCCACGGTCTCCATGGAAGTCATCGCCAGCATGGGCAGGATGGCCAACATGGGAATGACGGCGATATCCTGGAATAGAAGCACCGAGAAAGCAGACTGCCCGGCCGGCGTGGGAAGGAGATTCTTTTCCTCCAGTGCCTTCAAGGCGATTGCCGTGGACGACAAGGCAAGGCCCATGCCGGCAATAAGGGATGTTCGCCAATCCAAACCGAGCAACCAGGCAAAGCCGCAAAGCAGCAACGCCGAGAAAAATACCTGTGCGCCGCCGATACCCAAAATGGAGCGTCGCATGGACCACAGCATGCGCGGATTGAGCTCGAGTCCGATGATGAATAACAGCAGAACGACCCCGAACTCGGCAAAGTGCAGTATCACCTCCGGCTCGTCGATGACCCGCAAACCCGATGGGCCAATGAGAATCCCCGCCGCCAGATATCCCAAGACCGATCCCAGGCCGAGGTATTTGGCGATGGGAACCATGATCACCGCGGCACCGAGAAAATATGCCGTGTCGAGCAGAAAAGTGGAAAAGGTCATGATAAGGGTAAATTCGGATGTGTAGTGAAATGTTCGTGATGCCGGTTTTGCCGAGAACTTCGATTCGTTTCTTTCCCGCTCGACCTCACAAACGAGTCAAGCTTTACGAAGCATCGATTTTGCTTTACCGACGCTGATCATGCTCTGTCGGTTCGAGCCCAAGCTTCGCGAGAAGCATTTTTTTTATTTTGCATCAGCATGACCGACCTTGGCCAGTTCATTGCGCATATTGTCGATAGTCCCTTTGTAATCCGGGGTCTCGAAAATACCGGTCCCGGAGACGAATGTATCGGCTCCGGCCAGGGCTATCTCGCGAATGTTATCGGCTTTGACGCCGCCGTCGATCTCCAGACGAATATCAAGGCCACTCTCGTCGATAAGACGCCGTGCCTCGCGCAGCTTGGTAAGTGTCGACGGGATGAAGCCCTGACCACCGAATCCCGGGTTTACGGACATCAACAGTATCATATCCACCTTGTCCATTACGTATTTTAGGCAATTCATGGGCGTTGCCGGATTGAACACCAGGCCCGATTTGCAACCGCTGTCCCGAATGAGTTGCAAGGAACGATCCAGGTGCAAAGAGGCCTCGGGGTGAAAAGTAATATATGTGACACCGGCCTCGACGAAATCCGAGATCATCCGATCCACGGGCGTTACCAACAGATGAATATCCAGGGGGGCCGTAATGCCATAATTACGAAGTGCCTTGCAGACCAACGGGCCGACGGTCAGATTGGGCACATAGTGATTATCCATGACATCGAAGTGGATGATATCGGCACCTGCCGCCAGGACGGCATCGATGTCCTGACCAAGGCGGGCAAAATCGGCGGAAAGGATAGAGGGGGCGATGAAATAATCCGGCATTTTATATTCCTGGTTTCAGTACGGCGTCCGAGAGATCGAAGAACCAAGGGCACCCGTGTCATTCTGAATTTGTTTATTTCCCGCTTAGCTTGGCAAATGCGTCGTAGTTTTACAAAATACCGATCGGCTCTGCCGATACCAAGTCATGTCTCATCGAATCGAAGCCTCGCCAGCCTATTCCACCGAAGACTCCAAAGTCATGGGAAACATTTCAATGATGTGGCACCGCATTGTCATGATAAACGATGTCGATTTCGGGCCCATCGACGCAGTTTGGATCGCGCCCGAGGGCGCTCAATTGCTGCTTCTCACCCGGGAACGAACCCTATACTGGGACGTGCGGGAAGATCGGGCATTGTGGTCCATTCGGGAAAAAGCCGGAGGAGATGGCATATCCCCGGATGGTCGTATTTATCGTGATCTCTCCTCCGGGTTATTCTACCCTGTCTTGGGCCCGCATGGCGGACGACAGTTGCACACCCATCCTATCGGTGGACGCATCGATGTACATGACGCCGTTGTCGTCACGGCACCCGATGGGACAACCCATTCCCTATCACACGAAGGTTGTTCCAACGATGGGAGTTTCGGCAACTGGCGGATCGTCACTTTCTGCGAATCCGGCGATCATATCCTGATTGCCTGCCCCCGTTGCCTGGTCGTATATGCAATCCCTTCTCGACAATCGACATAACCGCGCGAATGTTCGTGGTTGGTCGAAGGGTTTTCGCGATTGTGATTTCACGAGAATTCACGGGTAGTTTCTGCCATCCCTGGCATCCGGGTCCCGGCATGGTCGCATCGATCGTATGCATGTCCGGCGAAGCTTCGCCAGCGTCCTCCTCTACCCCCGATCCGGAAACCAGCGAAACTCCCATCCCGGCTCGCCGTCACCCGCGGCAAAAGGATGACAGACCCACAACCCCGCCACCGCCGCCAGTTGCCCTCGGATAAAAACCAGCGGAATGCGCTCCCGCTCCCAAGGGGGAATGCCCCGCGCCTGAAAGAGTTTCTTGAGGCGATGGGCGCAACCGCCCGCCCCGATACGGCAGCGTTCTCCCCCCTGGCGGAAACGAACCTCCACGGTATCGGGGCAATCGGCGATACGCAGGCCCTGGCCCGGAATCCGGCGCGCCTCCCATCTGCCATGGGGTAGTCGCAAGGGTTCCCCCAGTCTCCATGGAATGCCCCCAGAGCTACGAATCTCCCCCAAGTCATGGACATCCCCGAAATCACGGGACGGCAGAGGGGCTCCGGCATGGAGGTGATCCCGGTAACGCCGCACCTCGGCCCCCTTCCAGGACACCAGTGGTTCCCGATCCGGGGCCGCCGCCATGACATCGTTCAAGATGCCCTCGATGTGGACGGCGTGGGGTGGCGGCAACCCGGAACCCCGAAACCAGGCGTGGAGGACATTGCGTTGCCGCACCAAAGGCAAGTGGCGCAACCGCGCGCAAGAGAGCGCATTGCGACCCTCTGCCACCGTAGCCAGATCCGCTTCGGCCAATTCATCCAGTTGTTCGGCGGTTCGCGCCTGGTGGGCAGCCACCCGGGCCAGGGTACCGGTCACCCCGGGCCAACGGGCGCGGAGCCTCGCCAGGATCTCATGGCGAATATAATTGCGGTCGAAGCGGGTGTCCTCGTTGCTATGGTCTTCGATCCAATGGAGTCCTTCGATGCGTGCATAGCGGCGCAGCACATCCCTTTCGACCCCCAATAGGGGCCGCCCCAGCCAACCGACACCAAAACCAATGCACCGTGGCATCCCGGCGAGGCCGTGGGGCCCGGCGCCCCGAATCATCTGCAACAGCAGGGTTTCCGCCTGATCGTCCTGGTGGTGGGCCGTCAACAGCATGTCGCCACTGTCCATGATCCCCCGGATGGCATCGTAGCGGGCACGCCGCGCCGCGGCCTCGGGGCCCTCGCCGGGGCCCTTGCCGAGGATGGGACGGGCATCGACCTGGAGGATGCGACAAGGGATGCCGAGATCGCGACAAACGCGAGCGGCATGGGCGGCCCAGCGTCGGGCATCGGGGTGCAATCCATGATTTACGTGAATGGCGGAAATCTCGGCGCCGCCCAGTGCATCCCTCCGTGCATTGCCCATGGCATTACCGAGGGCATTACCGAGGGCATTACCGAGGGCCGCCATGCCGTGCAGCAGGGCATGGGAATCGGCCCCGCCACTGTAGGCCACCCGATAATGGCCAGTGGCGGGCATCTCGCGCAGCGAGGCCGACATCAAGGCGAGCAAGGGTGATTGGCCATGATTTTGGGCGGAGGGGAGACTTCTGTTCCTTGCCATACCTTATTCGCCGGTTTCCCGCTTGGAACCCCCGGCGTGGTAAAGGGTCCCGACCAAGGCCATGATCCTATCCAGCGCCCCACGATTTTCCCGGACAAAGACCTCGGCCTTTTTCCCCATGTCGTGGCGGGCATGGGCATCTCGGAGCAGCGTCGCCAATCGCTCCGAAAGCTCCCTGTTGTCCCATACCTGCACGGCCCCACCACACCGACACAGGTTCTCGGCGATCTCCTTGAAGTTGAAGACGTGCGGCCCGAACAGCACGGGGATGCCCAGGGCAGCGGGCTCCAGCATGTTGTGCCCGCCCACCGGGACGAGACTGCCGCCCACGAACGCCACATCGGAGGCCGCATACAATACCGGCAGCTCGCCCATGGTATCGCCGATGATCACATCGGCATCGATGCGGAAATCGGCAGGCGGTGCGGTGTCGGTGTTGGCAAGCCTGCTTCGCAGCACTGCGTCATAGCCGCGGCGGCGGACCAGGGCATCCACCCTGGCGAAGCGCTCGGGATGGCGTGGCACCAGGATCAAAAGCGCCTCGGGGACGGATTCCCGCAGCCATCGAAATGCATCGAGAACTTGCTCCTCTTCGCCCTCATGGGTACTCGCCGCAATCCAGACAAGCCTGTCCACGCCCCAATATTTCCGCATCGTTCGCCCCGCTTGCCGGGTCCCTGGGTGAAGTTCGATGTCGAATTTCACGCTGCCGGTGACCTCGACCCCGCGGGGATCGGCACCGAGGGCGATGAGGCGACGGGCATCATGGTGGCCCTGGGCGGCAATGGCGGAGAGACTCGTCAACATCCCGCGCGTCGTCCTGGCGACACGCCCATAGCCCCGCGCCGATCTCGCCGACAGGCGCGCGTTGACCAACAGGACGGGGATGGAACGCCCCCGGCAGGCGGCCAGGAGATTGGGCCAGAGCTCCGTCTCCAGGATCACGGCCAGCGATGGGTCGGCACGGTCCAAAAAGCGCCGCACGCAACCGGGCAGGTCATAGGGCACGTATCGATGCTCCACGGTGCCCAGCGCCCCGGCCACCCGGGCGGCACCCGTGGGGGTCGTGGTGGTCACCAGGATGGCCGCCTTTGGATAGCGGGCGCGCAGGGCATGCACGATGGGCACGGCGGCCTGGACCTCGCCCACCGATACCGCATGGACCCAGATCCGCGACTCCCCCGGCGGGAGGGGCTTGCCGAACCCGAATCGCTCCGGCCATCGTTCCCGATACGCCGGGGCATCGAGTCCCCGCCAAAAGAGGCGAAAGAGGACCAATGGCATGATCAGATAATGGACGATGGAATAGCTTGTCATGGCAGATGGCGCTGGAGAGATGGCACCAGCTTCGCTTCGAGCCGACACAGCAGACCCAGGCATCGGTAAAGCAAAACTGGCGTTTCGTAAAATGGCGACTCATTCGCGAAGCCGAGCGGAAAATAAACAAACAATCTCTGGCGAAGCTTCGCTAGTCATGGATCATGTCGTATCATAACCGCACTCTCTGCCAACAAAAATGCAATCGGGCATGGGCCCCTCGCGGCGGCTGGGTATGATCGTCTCTGGCGACACTGGCCCCGATTCGTTTTTCCGTACTTTAGGCGCCCAGTGCCTTTCTACAAACAAACATGTCGGTAAGAACAGCGTTTGGTAATATTCGACCCCGATTTTTGCTACTCTCCGAAGGAGAGCCGTTTTTTCCGAGTGTAGTCTCGGAAAAAGCGTAGTCCCTTCTCCGAAAAATCGTGAACAAAACGATCGAAAAATTTATTCGTCCCCTGTAGGGAACGCCTTCCGTAACGTTCCGCGGATTGGCGCAATTTCATGGAACGCCACGGAGGGCGTTCCCTACACGTAATTGCAAATGACAAAGTCTTTTCCGCTCCGCTCCCAAGCGGAAGCTTGGAAGCGAAATCCGGAAGCGATAGCTTCCGGGGAAAGGGTTTCTACGCTTGCGCTTGGGGACCAGCGAAAGTCCTTCTCGATCCCGGCTTGACCGAGTCGGTTTATTTCCCGCTCGCTTCGCAAATGAGTCAGGTTCTACAAAACACCAATTTTGCCCTACCAATGCATGAATCATGCTTTGTCGGCTCGAAGCGAAGCTTCACTCAATCGATCATTATGGATACCCGTTCATGAGCACACAAAACGACAGCGCAAAATCGCGTATCACTACCTTGGCTCTCCAAAGGATGAAACAATCCGGAGAGAAATTCACCACCCTGACGGCCTATGACGCCACGTTCGCGGGGATTCTGGACGATGCTGGCGTGGAAGTAATCCTGATCGGAGACTCCCTGGGAATGGTCATCCAGGGGAACGAGACCACGGTGCCGGTGACCATGGATGATATGGCCTACCACACCAGGCTGGTGGCGCGTGGGTGCCAACGAGCACTGATCATGGCGGACATGCCCTTCATGAGCTTCGCAACACCGGAGAAGGCCCTCGAGAACGCCGCCCACCTGATGCGACAAGGTGCCCATATGGTCAAATTGGAGGGGGGCAGCCATCAGGTAGATACCGTGCATCGGATCGGGTTGGAAGGGATCCCGGTGTGTGCCCATATCGGCCTTCGTCCCCAGTCCATCCATAAAATGGGTGGCTATATCGTCCAGGGGCGTGGCGACAAGGCGGCACGCGCCATGATCGACGATGCCCACGCCCTGGAAGAGGCCGGAGCCGATATCCTGCTGTTGGAATGCGTCCCTTCGAAGCTTGCACGGGAGATTACCAGCTCGGTGCGGATACCGGTCATCGGCATCGGGGCCGGTAGCCATTGCGACGGACAGGTCCTCGTCCTCTACGACATGCTCGGGATCACGCGGGGGCGCACACCGAAGTTCGTCAAGAACTTCCTGCCCGAGGGGAAAAGCATCTCGGGCGCCATCGAGGCATTCGTGCGCGCCGTCAAATCAGTGGAGTTTCCAGGACCAGAACACGAGTTCCAATAATGCACATCATCCGAGGTATTCAAGGGATCGGCGATGTCATCGACAACGCGCGCGCCCGGGGGACGACTATTGCCTTCGTGCCCACCATGGGCAATCTCCATCCGGGACATCTCTCCCTGGTTGCGCGGGCCCGGGAGATCGCCGAATTCACCGCCGTCAGTATCTTCATCAATCCCTTCCAATTCGGCGCCGGAGAGGACTACGGGACCTATCCCCGCACCCTGGACGAGGATATCGCCAAGCTGGAGAAGGCCGGGGTGGATCTCCTGTTCATTCCCGAGGTGGGTGATCTCTATCCCAAGGGACTCGACAGCATTACCCGGGTCGAAGTCCCGGAGATCGATAAAATCCTTTGCGGGGCATCCCGGCCAACCTTCTTTCGGGGCGTCGCCACCGTGGTTTCCATGCTGTTCCACCTGGTCGGGCCCGACTACGCCGCCTTTGGAGAAAAGGACTATCAACAGCTGGTCATCATCCAACGAATGGTCTCCGATCTGAAGATACCGGTTCGCATCATTCCGGTCCCCACCATACGGGAGATCGACGGGCTTGCCATGAGCTCCAGGAACGGCTACCTGAACGAGGAAGAACGTCGCCTCGCCCCCACCCTATACCGAACCCTCCGCGACGCCGGTGCCTCTCTGACGACAGGCAACTCCGATCTCGACGCCATCCGGGCCAAGGGACTCGAAACATTGATGGCGGCAGGATTTCGCCCCGATTATTTCGAGATCCGGCGGGCCGTGGATCTGGCCATCCCGGGACAGGGTGATTCCGAGGAAGATGATCGGGACCTCCGCATCCTCGCCGCGGCGTGGTTGGACAAGACCAGATTGATCGACAACATCGCGGTCCCAGCATTATCCTGAACAGCTTCGTCTTGAAAAGCGCCGTCTCGACCCTCCGGGCAAAAAGCCCGGAGTTGCCCCACCTTGCCCACCCCACGCAATTCTCGTTATCCCCTCGCCCGACCAAGGCAGGTCGGGCGAGTCTATAGACTGATTACTGTCGAGTTGGGCAGGATATCTCCATATCCGACGGTGGTTTGGGTAATGGTACTGAAGTAAAGGAAGTCAAAATAAGACCATACTCCTGGATGACGGTCACCTGCCGATCCAAGTCGGTGTTTCGTTCTCTCGACTTTTTGCTCCAAGTCCACGGAATACTTGGAAACATGGCTGAAACCGAACTTCGTTGCCATCCCTGGCTTCTGGATTCCGCCAATCCCTGGCGGAATGACGGGAGTGGTTTGAACAAATATACCGATGGCACCATCTCCGTCACCCCGACATGGACGCCAAGATTCGTAGAAAATTACCCACGAATTTTTCTGAAGAGCCTCCAAGAAATAGTCGCCCAGACCCTCGGCCTGCCGCTCATGGAAGCAGAAGCCCTCCGCCAAATCGGCGATTGCTTCTTCGAGGACTTGGATCTTCACTCGATTCTCTCACGCACTGCTTGTTTGGCCTCTGCAATCGACGAGATCCGAGGATTTCAACACTTCGCTTACGGTATGGAACGAACCGAATATCACGGATGCGATCCCCTGGACGGGCAGATCGCGACGCGCTGTCGTAGGCGTCGAGGACGGTGGTTGCGGGCGTCACGGAAACCCCCGGTTCGATCCGCGACATCGTCGTCGTGATCTCTTTAGCGGTCCTTCCCCGTGGCACATGGAGGTCCGAGACATACCATGCGTCCACGACTGCCCATAGGGCGCGTAGAACTGCTTCCATGTCTTTATCTTCGAGGATGCCGAATACCGCCAGTGTCCGACCCGCACGAGGATACGAAAGGAGCATGCGCGCCAGCATTTGTGCCGCCTTCTGGTTGTGGGCCACATCCAGGATCCTGGTAACGCCGTCTTTTCCCAAGAGCGCCTGAAACCGACCGGGCAATGTCACCGCGCCGAGCCCGCGCCGCAACGCCTCCGTCGATACCGGAAGGCGGTTCCGAATCAGCTCGATGCCCATGAGGACCGCCGCGGCATTTTGTATCTGGTGTCGGCCTGGAAGTGCCGGTTTCGGTAGACCCCGATGCGCATTACCCATGACGCTATCCCAATGCCATCCCTCCGTCGTGTCCATGGAGAACCAGAAATCCTTTCCCGTGCGATACAGGAATGCCCCGATGGACCGCGCGTGGTCCGTGAGGCTAATAGGGGGTTGGGGATCACCACACACTGCAGGACATCCCGATCGACAAATACCGGCCTTCTCCCGGCCGATGCTCTCCCGAGAGTGCCCCAGCCACGCCACGTGATCGATGCCAATCGTCGTGATCAAGGCGAGATCGGCATCGAAGAGGTTCACGGCGTCGAGTCGACCACCGACCCCCACTTCCAGTATCGCCACATCCAGCCCGGCGCGGCGAAACAGCATCACCGCCGCCAAGGTAGAAAATTCGAAATAGGTGAGCGTCGTGCCATCCCGTGCCTCGTCGATCTCCTGGAACGCTTCCATCAGCACCCTATCGGACGCCTCCTGTCCCATGACCCGTATCCGTTCGTTGTAGCGCAAAAGGTGCGGCGAGGTGTAGGCGCCGACACGGTATCCGGCCTGTCTCAAAATGGATTCCAGCAGCGCAACACAGGAACCCTTGCCGTTGGTCCCCGCTACGGAAATAACCGCGAATGGCAGCCTGGTGCCGATACCGAGCCGCGTGGCTACCTGGCCGATCCGCTCGATGCCGAAATCCACCGATTTATGGTGTAATGCCTCTTGCCAGGCAAGCCAGTCCGATAGCTGGTTAAAACGGTTCATCCGACTAAAATCTTCGAATGCCTGAAATCTTTACGAATGGATCGAGTTTTCAAATCGATGTAGGTCGGGTTGAGCTGTGCGTAACCCGACATTTTCGAGGTTGTCGGATTACGTCCTTCGGTCTAACCCGACCTACTCCGACCTCGTCGGTTCGAGCACAAGCTTCGCTGGAGCATAGCGCGACCAAGGTCACAACCAAATCCTGTTGCCGTCCCTGGCGTCTGGGTTCCGGCATGGACTGCCGGGATGACAAGAGAGGTTGCTTCAGGCGATTGTGTAGAAATTCAGCACTTCCGTCATCCCGGCAGGGAATGCCGGGACCGGATGCCAGGGATGGCAGAAATTACCCGTGAATTCTCGTGAAATCACAATCGCTAAAACCCTTCGACCAACCACGAATATTCGCGCGATCATGTCGATTGTCGAGGGGGAGTTGCATATTTTGTACAAGATCTTGCCAGGATGGGGCGTGGATTCGGACGACGAAATTGCCGAATTTTTATTCCGCCACCAGCGAGGCTTCACCTCTCTCGGGCCGACAAGGCATGATTCGCTTGCTTCCAAACTCTGGCCTGGGAACCAGTTGTTTTGCGAAACCTGACTCATTTGGGAATGCCGATCGGGAAATAAACAGAATCATAATAGTGCATAAACGAATACCCGATGGTAATGTAACGCCGGTTATTCTTTAGCGAAGCTTGTGCTCGAATCGATGAAGCAATGATGGATTGGTAAGGCGAAATTGGTGCCTTGTAAGGCTTGATTCGATTGTGAAGCCGAGCGGGAAAGAAACGAATTAGTAGAGGAGTCTATCACCGTGATTGTTACAACAAAGAAACTATTCGAAGCGGCCTATGGGAAATACGCTATCGGTGCGTACAACATCAATAACCTGGAGCAAACCATGGGTCTGTTCCGCGGCAATGTGGACAGCAAGGCGCCCTTCATTATCCAGATCAGCAAGGGTGCACGCTCCTATACCCACAAGAAGATGCTGGAAGGGCTGATCCGCAGCGCCGACGAGGTCTTTCCGGAGGCCATCTTCGCCGTGCATCTGGACCACGGCGACGAGGAAACCTGCTACGACTGCATCGACAGCGGTTTTTACAGCTCGGTGATGATCGATGCCAGCCACGAAGAATTCGACGAAAATATCGCCATTACCAAGCGCGTCGTGGACGCGGCCCATGCCAAGGGTATCGTCGTGGAGGCCGAACTGGGTCAATTGGGCGGCGTGGAAGAAGACATCCAGGTCAGCGAGGACGAAGCCAAATTGACCAACCCCGAGCAAGCGGGGGAATTCGTCAAGCGCACCGGGTGCGATTCCCTGGCTTGTGCCATCGGTACCAGCCACGGTGCCTTCAAGTTCTCTGGTTCTCAGGGCCTGCATTATGGCGTCCTGGAAGAGATCCAGAAGCGTTTGCCCACCTTCCCCCTGGTGATGCACGGCTCCAGTTCCGTGCCGCAAGACGAAGTGGAACGCATCAATAAGGCAGGCGGTAGCCTGAAGGGCGCCAAGGGCGTGGATGAAAACCAATTCAAGCGTGCCTCGGAATTGGGTGTCACCAAGGTGAACATCGATACCGACGGGCGTCTGGTATGGACACGTGTCCACCGCGAACATTTCATCGAAAAGCCGGAAAACTTCGATCTGCGTCCTATCGGCAAGATCTTCATGGGCGAATACAGCAAGTTCATCGCCCACAAGAATGGAAAGCTGGGTAGCGCCGGGCAATTGGATACGATACGCAAGTTGGTGAAAGGGTAACGGTTGCGGCTTTGCCCCGTGCGCCGGTTTTGCGCCAGTTTTGTGCCGGGGTATTCCTGAAAGCGTCCTCGCCGGCAATCCACTGCCGGTGAGGAATTTTCCGAGGCCCGTCTCGATCTCGGTTGCATCGGGGGCACGATTCCCATCGATGAACAACCACATAATTCCCGCTTCGAAGTTCGTCGGCGCGGCTTTTACAGGTGGTTTCAACATCCGCCGGGGAAAATAACGACCGTCCCGTTTCCTGGGAGTCGGGATTTTGTCCATGTTTCTTCGGCGGGCCGTCTAAAGATATGGACCGAGGACACCGGGTCGACGTTGGAACGGTTTTCGAGTCACTTCCCATGCGATTTTACATCCCCTTGCCGGGTGTCCTCGCGTCCTTCCGATATGCGGGGGGAAAGATTGTTTGCTTCCACTGCCTTGGCCTCGTCGGGCGCGGGGTCTCTTCGACAGGCGCCACAGCAATTTCCTTCCATGCCGGGTACCTTGGCGATTCCGCCACAGCTGCCCCGGATGCGTCGTTCGGGGCCCCCGAACAGGATACCGATGGCCATGCCGGTGACGGCGAGGAGGATTAGCAAAAAGCTGACAAGGAATGTTTTCATGGTTTTTACGGTGCGCTCGGGGATCGGGATATGATGCGGGATGAAGTGCCTATTCTATGCAATTCCTCCTCGACAATTGACATAGCCGCGCGAATATTCGTGGTTGGTCGAAGGGTTTTAGCGATTGTGATTTCACAAGAATTCACGGGTAGTTTCTGCCATCCCTGGCACTGGGTCCCGCCAATCCATGGCGGGATGACGGGAGTGCTGAATTTCTACACAATCGCCTGAAGCAACCTCCTTCGTCATCCCGGTAGGGAATGTCGGGACCCAGACGCCAGGGACGGCAACAGGATTCGGTTGCGGCCTTGGTCGCGCTATGGGAATTCTTGTTTTTTGCCATGGGGGGGCAAGGCATGTTGGATGTGGTGCGAAGAAGGATTTCCGGGCCTTGTTTTTTTCGATAGATTCGAGAATTTGCGGACCGTCCACCAAATGCGCATCCAATGGCATTGCGGTGGTAAGGGTGCTCCCGATTGTCGGCCCAATCCGGAGTCCCCGAATACCGAAATCCATTGATTCGTTTATTTCCCGCTCATCTTTGCGGATGAGTCGCATTTCACGAAATGCTCGTTTTGCTTTACCGATGAAGCAGGATTGGGTCTTGGTAAGGCGGAATTGGTGCCTTGTAAAACCCGATCCAATCGTGAAGCGGGAAAGAACATGTTAGCGCTTCGCGTCAAGGCTGAAGCGGGATGGGTCTTGGCGCACCCAGCGGTTCTCTCGGGATTTTTGTTTTTCCGATACTTCAAGAAAAATGGCGTCCGCGATTCGAGCCCCCGGCGAATTCCATGGGGCGTTACCGGACCTCGATAACCAAACCAATGATGGAGATGACTGATGAGCTTCGATGATAACAAACGGTGGGCTGTTTTGTTCCTGGCGTTTTCCCTGCCGTGGATGGGTACGGCCCAGGCGGGCGCGACGGATGTCTCCCGAACCGGTGGGCCCGATGCGATCTACTTTTACGCGTCCCAGTCCGGGAAGAGGGCACTCGATCGAGGCAGCGAGGGAGGCAATCCGTTCGCCAGCGCATTCGTGGAGTCGTTGTCCGGCCATGGCGTCACGCTCGGGGAGTTCTCCACTGCGTTGCTGGATCTGACCGCGGAGAAGAGTAGGGGGTTCCAACGCCCCGATGCCTCCGCCGCCACTATTTCGGATGTATTGAGGCTCTGTTCCTTGCAGATTTTGCCGAAACCCATGGGGCAAAAGCGGGTGGCGCTCGTCTTGGTGTTTTCGGACTATTCGGGGGCCAACTTGTCTTCCCTCCCCGGTGCCAGGGGTGATCTGAGGCGTGTCGCCGCTGCCCTTCAAAGGGCGGGATTCGATGTGGTGACCGTGCTCGATCCCGGCCATGGGGAGATGGAAGGGGCGTTGCGGGAATTCGGTGAACGCTCGAAGGCATCGGATATGGCGGTGCTCTATACGGCGGGCCATGGAATCGAGGTGGAAGGTGATATTTATCTGATACCGGGCAATTATCCTTTTCTGCGCAAGACCACCATGTTGGATAAGCGCACCGTTCCCCTTGCCAGGCTGGGGGCGGCCCTGCAGGCGCGACGCGCCAATCTCGTTTTCTACGGTGCTAGCCGGGATAATCCCTTCGGGGCCGAATAATGGCGCCCCGATCCACGGAACACGGAACCACATCCGATCCAATGGGCGCGGGATTTTCGATTCGTTTGTTTCCCGCTCGGTTTCGCAAATGAGTCGAGTTTTACGGAACACCGATTTTGCTTTATCGATGCCGGGTCATGCTTTGTCGGATCGGAGCGATGCCCTGCTAGTGATTGATTCGCGTAGGGGTTTCGCCGTTTCGGATCGGGGTATCGGCCATGCTTGAACAGCCTTCGGAAGCTACCCTGGACCCTATCCTGGGAAACATCGTGATCGTATTGGTCGGCACGACGCACCCAGGGAACATCGGTGCCGTGGCGCGCGCCATGAAGACCATGGGGTTGCGGCGTCTGTGTCTGGTGGACCCCAAGCGCTTTCCTTGCGCCGAGGCCACTGCCCGGGCCGCCGGGGCGGATGATGTGTTGTATACGGCGCGGGTGTTCGATGCCTTGCCGGCGGCGCTGGCGGATTCCCGGTGGGTGGTCGGGACCAGCGCCCGGGTCCGCGGTATCCCGTGGCCGGAGGTGACCCCCAGGGAATGTGCGCGGCGGGTGGTCGACCTGGTGGCGACGGCGGGGGAGGGGGCAGGGCCGGTGGCATTGGTGTTCGGGCGGGAACACTCCGGACTGACCAACGAAGAGTTGGATCGCTGCCATGCCGTGATGCGTATCCCCACCGATTCCCGATATCGTTCCTTGAACCTGGCAAGCGCGGTGCAGATAGCGGCCTACGAGATTCGCATGGCCCTGCCGGAGGAGGGCATCACCCCGGTCCCTCCCGTCGCCGATGCTTGCAACGCCATCTCCGCCTCGGAACGGGAGGGTTTTTATCGGCACCTGGAGGTCTCCTTGCGGGAGATCGGTTACTACGATCCCGAAAAGCCCAGGAAGCTGATGCGCCGTTTGCGGCGATTCTTCAACCGCGCGGACCCGGATCGTTCCGAGCTGAATATCTTGTGGGGAATATTGTCCGCGGCGCAAAAGGCGGCGCGGCAGGCCAGAAATCCGCCAGGGTGAACGGTGCGCCGTTTTCCATGGTCCTCCCTTGTGCACGTATCGGAAAGAAGTTCTTGGGGAGCCGGTGCGTGTACCGGGAACCCACCCCCTGTCGGTCTTGGCGCGAAGCACCGACATGTTTGGAATGCAAGTACCGAAGATGAGGGGTTTTCGTCCTCGCTTTCACGCCCCCTGTTGGCGCATCCTTGGTCCGGGAAGAGGCTTCGGTTTCGGTTCGGTTTGACGATGATAAAGGCATCATCGTATCATCGACTGCGGTTTCATCGATTTCATCCGTTCGGGGTATGGCGCAGCTTGGTAGCGCACCTGCTTTGGGAGCAGGGGGTCGTGGGTTCGAATCCCCCTACCCCGACCAAATATCGATCCCATTCATCATATGCCTTCCATGCCGAGGTCCCCGGAAAGGTGGGTTCTCGGCGAGATCCCCAGCCCCCCGCATAGCCGGAACCAAAGTCCTCCGGACAAAGAATGACAACCGAGATTTTTCGATCGTGTTGCCGAGGATTTCCGGGTAAGGGACTGATATCCCCGGAGTCGTTCCGGGTGATATCCCCCCGAGAAGCCAGGTTTCCGAAGATTTTATGTATCGGAGAAATGAAATTTCAGGTGACCCACTTTGGTTGTGGCCAATAGCCGCGCTAAGCAAAATACCCCGAATCCCGTGAAGAAGGTTGGGGTGAGTGCGGTAAATCCCGATATGATGCCGCAAGGAAGCGCTCGGAGTGAAAACCACATGCCGGAAATATCAAGGTTCTTCGGAATCATCATCGGAATGTTTTACGACGAACACAATCCTCCGCATCTTCGCGCGGAATACGCAGGTGAAAAAGCGGTTTTCGATTTTCGAGGAAATGTTATCAAGGGAGATCCGAAATCGAGGACAGCCACGAAACTTGTCAGGGAATGGATCGATATGCATGTCTCGGAACTGAAAAATGATTGGAAACTGGCTGGCAGGAACCAGCAGCTAAACAGAATCGAGCCGTTAACGTGAGACAGTCGACATGTGGAACATGAATGATGTCATTGATATCCAATATCATGGTGATTACGTATATTACGTCTCCTTCGATGATGGCGTCGCCGGGAATGTCGATTTTTCCGAGTATTTGAACAAAGGACCGGTTTTCGAACCATTGAAGGAGCCAGCCTTTTTCCAGCGCGCCGCTATAGAAGGCGGGACGATAGCCTGGCCGAACGGCGCGGATATCGCCCCCGAGACCTTGTACGAAAAGATCCGCGCAGTCGGATGAAATCCGTCATCCTTGATGTTCGCGTATCGGAAAAACCAGGATCTTGTGCATATACCGAGAGCCCACCCCGTATCGATCTTGGCGCGAAGCGCTGACAAATGACTTGGCGAAGTTTGTGCTTGGACCGACAAAGCATGACTCGGCATTGGTAAAGCAAAACTTCCGTTTTGGAAAATTCGACTCGTTTGCGAAGCTGAGCGGGAAATAAACGGATCGAGAGATCGATTGCGCCCATGGACGGAAAATCCCGAAGTTTGCCACTGGGCCGGGCGGCTCCGCTCCTGTTTGCCAAAAGAATTCGGCGCATGGGCGGCGAGTCTCATGGCCGTAAAAATAGGGGAAGGAAAGATGATCACTGATGCACGAAGTGTCGGGCGGTGCTTTGTTGTCGTTTCACCGCTGGTTTTCATGTTGCCGGTTTCCGTCTCGGCAGTGGAATTCGACGCGGGTCCGGTTGCCGGGAATGTGGATACCACCGTGTCGTTCGGCACCATGTCGCGGGTCCAGGGACGCGACAACTCGGCCATCTGTACCGCAAATGGCGGTACGGCTCATGACTGCAACGCGGATGATGGCAACCTCAACTACGATACCGGTATCGTGAGCCAAGTGTGGAAGGTGATCTCCGATGTGGAGGTCAACCATAAGAATGGTAATTTCGGGGCGTTTTTCCGCGCCAGGGGTTTCGTCGATACCAAGAACAATAGCAGCGGGGACACCGAACGAACGCCGCTTGGCGACAGGGCGCAGGATCTGGTGGGTCGCCATGTGGATCTGTTGGATGCCTATGGCTGGGCGCGCTTCGACGTGGCCGGAAGGCCCGCCCAGGTCCGATTCGGCAAGCATGTCTTGAACTGGGGCGAGAGCACCTTCATCGGGGGCGGTATCAGCGCCGTCAATCCCATCGACGCGGCGGCGCTCCGCATGCCGGGAGCGGAGATCCGCGAGGCACTGTTGCCCGTCAATATGCTCTCCTTGTCCATGGACGCCACCGATCAGCTGTCGGCGGAGGCCTTTTACCAGTTGGACTGGGACAAGACCATCGCGGAACCCGCCGGTTCCTATTTCGGCACCAGTGACGCCGCAGGTGACAGCGGAAACAGGGTGCAACTCGGCTTCGGCGATGTCCCGGATACCGGTTTCAGTTTCGAGGCACTCGGTGCGGGCCTGACCACTGCAATGAACGCGGATTTGGCCACCGATCAGGCGTCCTTCGATCCCAACTTCATGATGCTCTCTCGGGCTGGTGACAATAGTGCCAGGAACAGCGGGCAGTGGGGGATTGCGCTGCGTTATTTTTCTGAATCTCTCAATGATACCGAGTTCGGTTTTTATTACATGAACCATCACAGCCGCATGCCCGTGGTCAGCGCCAGGACGGGTTCGGCTGTCGGCGTAGGTGCGGGAGCCACCGCAGCCGGACAAATCACTGCTGCTGGTAGTCAGACTGCTAAGGCAGTTAACAACAACGTTCAAAAGACGAAAGAGATCGCTACGATGGTTGCCGTGGACCGTTATGCAGAAACGGCCAATTACCTTGTGGAATACCCGGAAGATGTCGGTCTGTTCGGTCTTGGTTTCAACACCGACCTCGGCAAGTGGGCGTTCCAGGGGGAATATTCATTCAAGAATAACGCCCCGTTGCAGATCGATGATATCGAACTCTTTCTGGCAACACTGACTCCGCTTGGAGAGGGGCTTAAAGGTGCCGGAAGCAATAGTTTTGCCAATAACCAGATCGGAGTCCTGGGGCCGGACCAGTACGTAAAAGGCTATATCGAACGCGATATCAGCCAGCTACAGGCCACCCTTTCTCGGGCCTTCGGCAATACCATGGGCGCCAACGAATTCCTCTTCGTCGGCGAGGCCGCGGTGACCCATGTGCACGGCATGCCGAGCAAGGGCACGCTGCGCCTGGAGGGACCCGGCACCTTCACTTCCGGGAACCCATCGAATGCGGCACTAACGGGCGGGCATCCCGGCAAGGCCGCGGAATCCTGGGATCACTTTGCCGATGCCACCTCCTGGGGCTATCGCCTTCGGGGCCGTTGGACCTACAACAGCGTCATCCATTCCATCAACCTGCTGCCCCACGTCGCCTTCCAACACGATGTCAGTGGCGTATCGCCCGCGGGAGGGAACTTCGTCGAGGACCGCAAGGCCGTGACCCTGGGCCTCGGGGCCACCTACAAGAGTCGATGGGAGACCGATCTCAGCTATACCTCGTTTTTTGGGGCGGGTCGTTACAATCTATTGAACGATCGGGATTACGTATCGTTCAATCTCAAATATCTATTCTGATGCGAGGAGATGGCCATGAAAATCGAAAAAACACTGATTTCGGGATTGGTGCTGGCGCTCTCCCTGGCGTCATGGCAGCCCATGGCGGAGATGTCCACCGAGGAGGTCGCGCGCCTTGGCGTAACCCTGACGCCCCTGGGCGGGGAGATGGCCGGTAATTCCGATGGCACCATTCCGGCCTGGGAGGGCGGTATCCGATCCGCGGCCCAGGCGGGATATCCTGATTTCGAATCGGGTGGTCATCACCCCGACCCCTATCCGGGAGAGACCCCGTTATTCACCATCACGGCCCAAAACATGGCTCAATATGCCGATAAGCTCACCGATGGCCACAAGGCCATGCTGAAGACCTATCCCGATTTTCGCATCCATGTCTATCCCTCGCACCGCAGTGCTGCCTACCCCCAGGCATTCTACGACGCCACCAAGGCCATCGCGGCCACCGCCCGCTTGAATGAAACCGGCAATGGCGTCCTCGGTGCCGTGGGCGGGCTCCCGTTCCCCATCCCCGAGAACGGCCTCGAGGCTATCTGGAATCACATCCTGCGTTACCGTTTCGACAAAATCGGCGTTCGCAACATCGGGCAGGCGCCTGTTCTGCGCAATGGTGATTTCACCATGGTCAGGATCGAGGACTCCGCGACACCGATCTATCACAGGCCGGGCGCCACCGTGGACAACCTCGATAACCTGATCCTCAAATTCAAGCAAAAGGTCCTGGCACCCCCCAGGCTCGCCGGCACCGTGCTCCTGGTCCATGACACCCTCGATCGAACCCGCGAGCCACGCAAGGCATGGATCTACAACCCCGGCCAGCGCCGGGTGCGTCGTGCCCCCAATGTGGCCTTCGACGATCCGGCCACTGCCTCCGATGGCCTCAGCACCCATGACCAGTACGACATGTACAACGGCAGTCCCGAGCGTTACCACTGGAAGCTCGTGGGCAAAAAAGAGCGCTACGTCCCCTACAATGCCTATCGGCTGCACAGCGACAAGCTCGAGTACACCGACATCATCCGGCCCCTGCATATGAATCCCGAGCATCTGCGCTACGAACCGCACCGGGTTTGGATCGTCGAGGCCACCTTGAAGGAAGGCACCCGCCATATCTACAAACGGCGCACCTTCTACCTCGACGAAGACTCCTGGCAGATCGTGCACGTCGATCAATACGATAATCGTGATCGTCTGTGGCGGGTCTCCGAGGCCCATGTCATCAATTACTACGACATGCCGGTGCTTTGGATCACCGTCGAGGTCCATCACGACCTCCAGTCCGGTCGCTATATCGCCTTTGGCCTCAACAACGAAGAGGACTTCACTTTCGACTTCTCGCCGACGCATCTCTCCGAGTCCGATTTCTCCCTCTCCGCCTTGAGACGGGATGGCAAGCGCTGAAAATCCCTCGGGGAAATAATGCACTGCACTATAAGGTTCGAGCACCCGAAATCCTTACGAATGGATCGAGTTTTGGAAAACGGCATCATCGAGAAGGAATCTTCCCGCTGGTTTCCACCAAACGGGGGCTTGGGAACCAGCGGGCATCGCTGGCTCGGGGTACGGGTGGCCCGATGAATCCGAAACCGATTGGCGGTCTTCCGTTTAAAGTATCGGAAGAACAAAAATCCAGAGAGAACCGCTGGGTACGCCAAGACCCACCCCGCTTCAGCCTTGGCGCGAAGCGCTGACATGTTCTATCGGCCTTGTAGGATGGGCACGGCGCTTCGCGCCTTTGCCCATCCTTCTCTTCTACGCAACGAATCATGCCTTGCCGGTTCAAGGCGGGGCTTCGCTGGATTTTACGTGTGAGCCACGATCAGAACTTCAAGAATCTCATCCTGGACTACCCCCGCGCCGCCCTGGAATTTTTCGCCTTCGAGGAAGCCGCCACCATTCCAGCGACGGCCAGGATTACCCCGGTGCGTCAGGAACAACTACAGGATCGGCTCGGTGAACACTTCAGGGAACTGGACACGCCTTTATTGGTGGAATTCCCGGAGGGGGAGAGAGAGGCCGTTCTGTTCCTCCTGGAAGAGGAAACCACTACCCAGCAGTTTTCCATCCATCGGCTTGCCCGTTATTGTCTGGATATTGCCGAGCTTCTGAATACGGAGCGGGTGGTTCCGGTCGTGATTTTTCTTCGCCCCGGTCGTTACCCCCGTTCCCTCGATCTTGGGACTACGCGCAACACGTATTTGAGTTTCTGGTTCATTATTTCCGATTTGGGAACGATACCGGCGAGGGAGTATCTCCATAGCCGCAATATCGTCGCCCGTATGAATCTCCCCAATATGCGCCAGGACCCGGAACAACGAGTGGAGATCTATCTGCGCGCCCAGGAAGGTCTGGCACAATTGGAACCCGATCCGAACAAGCGGATAAAATACATCGACTTCATTGCGCGATACGCGAATCTGACGGAGGAAGAACAGGCGCAATACAAGCAGTATCTACAGCAAAGCTCCTATAAGGAGGTGATCATGGGACCGGTACAGCAGGCACGGGAAGAAGGCATTCAACAAGGCTTCCAGGATGGGATTCAGCGGGGTATCCAGCTCGGTGTCGAACTCAAATTCGGTCGAGAAGGTTTGGCGCTGATGCCGGATATCCGCAGAATTCAAGATATCGAAGTCTTGAACACCATCCACAACGGCTTGAAATCCGTGGACAGCATCCACCAGCTACAGCGTATGTATCGTGACTATCTGGATAAAGACTAAAGATTCCGAGAATCGGTCACGATAAGCTATCGAGCCCCTCATCATGCCCCTGAACCGATTTTGTTCGGGGTTGGGAACATCGGTACGAAGGCCCCAGTCGGGGAACTGGCTGGGGCTTTGTTTTTTGGCCCTTCATCGAATCGAGTGGGTAAATGTCAGTGGCTAATGCCAGCCGGGTATAGGTCAAGGCCACCCAGATGGAAGTAGATGGCATTGGCAAAACGCTGTTTGTTGCGGAATCCCCGGCCTGTGACTTCAAGTGCCTTGATGCGGCTATTAAGCCCTTCGGCAGGCCCATTGCTGACCTTCAAGACAATAGCATTCAAGATACCCCATAGATGCTCCTTGATTGTCTTGGCGACCTTCTTCATCGGTTCGAGACGGGGGCAACGCATGGCCCACGATAGCCACCGTTTCCAGGCCTTGAGCGCCCAGGTTTTGCTGACATAGCCCCACAGTGACATGGCCAATTCCTTGATGGCCCAGGCACGGGCTGTTTTCAAGGCACTATCGCGCAATACCCTGAAGTCCCGGCGCCTTTCAGGCGTCATATTTGCTTGGTTGTACAGCCAGTCGTACTTGCTGCCCTCGAGGTCCTCGCGATCCTCGGCCACCGGCACCTTGTGTTCTTGCCGACGCACCTTGTCGACAGCCTCCCCAAGGTATTTGGCCACGTGGAATTTATCGAAGGCGATCTTCTCCTGTGCGCCGGGGACGCTTTCCAGTGTGGCGTTGATGAATGCAGGCCACATGTCCATGGATACGCTTTCAATCGCCTGCAGGCAGCTCTCAGGCAGGCTCTCGTACCATTCCTTGAGTCCAGCCTTCTTGCGGTCCGAACCCACATGCAGAACCTTTCCTCCGCTTTGGTCGGACACGATGGTGACCTAGTCGTGGCGCTTCTTGAACGCGGTCTCATCGAAACCCAAACGGCAGGCGCGTATCTCTCCACGGCGGGCCAAGCCTCGTTTCACGGCCCGTTGCATCATTCCGTCGATAGCATTCCAGCTTAACCCCATCAGGCGCGACACCGCTGAGGTGGTCCCCTCCTTCAACCAGTCGATGACCAGGGCCTCGAACATTGCCGTAAAACCGGAATTCGGCTCCGCCCATGGCACCCATGTCGTCACCACACCATGCTCGGGGCATTCCACCCTTGGAACATTCCCATCCAGAATGGTCTTGTACTGGCAGGTATCGAGGTGGCGCCACCGTCGCCGATGTGAGTCGTAGCCGGGCGATTCCTTTCCACGGATTGGGCAGCATAGTTTCGCTCCTGTTTTGCGCTCCACCTGAACGACTATCTCCCTTTTGGCCATCTCCACTTCCACAATAGAAACCTGCCACGGGGCCTCAACACCCAGAATCCGGGTGTATAAATCGGTATCTCTCATACCGTCCTATGCTAAATTACCCACTCGATCAGGTGAAGAACCGTTTAAATCATGCGAGCAGTTAGCACCTTCGGCTGTGGCCACTAAATGGCCTGCCCGGCCCTCATGCGGGCAACCCGATAACCGCAAGAAACACTTGCCACGGCTTAAACTACAAAGTATCTCGGTTGAACGTTTTGCGGGGTAAACAGGGGGAATATCTTCAACCTGCGTAAGCCAAAACGGACAACTCCCCGCAAGGGGTACTCCGGGCGGAGTCGCCCGATGCCCGAAACGGGCACGTCGGTAAATGAGGGGAATCGACCCCTTCGCGGCAACGGGGAGGGAGTGGCTAAGGCCTCTCCCTTACCCACTAGCGAATACCCATGTTGGGGTTCGTTCCTCACCCCGACCTACGCGCTGGTCCCCATATATGGGCTTAATGGGAACGAGAAACGAGTGGATACTATTTCCCTACTGATCGCTTTATCTCGCGTACAAGATTCAATATTTCGGCCGAGTTGTCTCTAAGCTTTCCCTGTTCCTCTTTAATTTCTGTAATTCTACTTTTCAATAGGGATATCTCATCCCTTAATTTGTTAGATTGATCCGCCGCCTTTGCCAATTCACCAATGCGCTCGTTCAGAAGTTCAATTCTTCCGGCGAGGTTCCCAATCTGATTATTCAATCTTTCAAAAATAGCAACTTCATTTTCATCGTTGTTGCCTATTCCTGCACCGGAAAAATGCACCACCAATAAGATAATCACTGCTAAAATAGCGCCAAGAAGTATTCTTCCAGTTAGGTCATTATTCATTTTTTGCCTCCAAGATATGTTTCAAGGATAGTGAAGAAACCAAAGAAATAAGCGGCTATGGTATTAACATGGGAGTTCGCTATCTTGTACACAGCAACTGCGAGAACAAGAGAAATCAAAAAAGAAAATAAAACATTATGTTTGTTTCCTTTTGTTCCTTCTGAATCATCGAGAGGATCATCTAGATTCAGATCGAAGAGCTTCCTACAAAGAGAAATAAGCTGATCATGCAAGAAAGAGAAAAGATCAAGGTACTTTTCATATTCTCCATGTGGGGATAGTATCTTCATGGATATGGGCAATGTTTCTAGCCACAATAGAATAAGGAATATACCAATAATTTCTACTTGAACATGCAGGCTGCCAGACTTGAGCATTGCAAAAAGCTGATCTCCTTTTTGCAATAGGGAGAGTTGCCTGGATTCTTTTTCTACAGATCTATTTATTTCATCCTCTCCTCCATCTCTTGCTCTTTTCGCTGCCTTAATTTTCTCTATTTCTGTTTCTGTTATGCCTATATTCTTCTCTAGCCAGGGAATCTCATTTCGATCTTCACTTTCATTGGATTTTTCTTTTTGAATTTCTCCCTCAAAATATTCAAGAGTTTTCATTGTATAATCGGGAATTCCCGTAGCTTTGGCTCTTCCTTCCAGATCTGTCTTTAGTTCTTTATCAAGATTCCCTGGGGGAGATTTTCCTGTGAGTTTGGTTATGTTTCGCCATACTTCTTTCAGTTCTTCGTTTAGATTCTTAAGGTTAGTTATCGCTTTGATTGTTTCTGAGCCAAAACCAGCCTTCCCGTAAGTTTTTTCATTATCTTTTCCTTCTTTACGGCAAAAAGGCTGTTCTCCTCCCGTTAGTTGACAAGAAAAATCCTCTTTTAATCCATTCATTTCCATATGAAGCTCCCCACGTCTTTCAATATATGAGTTCTTAATTTCTTCTGCTTTTCTTAGATCTTCCTTGTGCTGATTCAGTTCGCCAACTAATTTTTCTAATCTTCCATCGAGACCGCTTAGCTCTTGCGACTTGTAATGATCTGATATGTCCTCGGACAGCCAAAATATGGCAATGGGATATGCAATAAAAAGGGAGATAATAGCAGAAAAAACAAATCTGATTGCCGCATTAATGATCCATGCCTTGCTGCTATGTCTATTAATCGATGATATAACAATTCTATTGGCGTGGAAGATAACCAGGAACCAAACGGGGAAACTGATATACGCTATCGTCCTTGCAGTGTCGATGGAAGTTGGCTCAACAAACAGAAACACAGCATGAGAAAACGATCTCGCAGCTAACAATGCTGTGATAATCATTATCACGCCGAGGGAGAAATATCTTCTGTGGTCTGTTTCCGAGCATTTTTCCAATATAGACCGGTCAACATTGGCCGCCGACAAAAATGGCGAAGACCACCAGTTGAGCAGCGATCTCATAGAAGACTGTTTCGAATTCGGGGGCTGTTTCATTCCAATATGCTCTTCACACTTGTTCCATTACGCGCCGGCGTGGAAACCTGTTGGTGAACTCCATTGCCCTAAATATGGGGATCAGTTTTTCGTTCGGCCCCGGCCGCAGAGGTTCCGGGAATGGTCATGTCGTGGATGGCGAAACCGCCCGGACCAAGCTGACCCCTGCGGCCTTCGCAAAGCGCCGATCAAAGCTATGCACTGGCAGAGCCCGATGCTCCTTGGCCGTGGTTAGAATCAGGTAATCGGAAAAATCCGCCGCGCCATCGGCATAGGCTTGTAATGCGGCGCTAATCTGCTCCTCCTGCTCCACCGACACGCCCTCGGTTCGCATCATCGCATCCAGTACCTTCACGATGGTCTGCCGATCGAAGCGGCAGGAAGCGTTCAATACCCACACGGTTTCGACCAGCACCATCTTCGACAGGAAAACGCCTCCCCGATGGATGGCCTGTCGCCAAAGATCGAGCGCCAGTCGTGATTGCACCGGGTCATCGTCGACCAACAGCCGCACGACGACATTGGTATCAAAGCTTTCCAGCGGCGGTCCCCTCGATGATCGCCTGCTCCATGGCCTCCAGGGATACGGATGCTACGTCATCGGGCCTCTTGAGACGAAAGGCCAAAAATTCATCAAAAGACATTTTTTTTGTTGTGGGTTTGACGCTGTCCGATATCTCCAGCGCGCTCATCCGCACCCTGCGGCCCAGCAAGGGCCGCAGGGCAGGCAGCGCGGTTACCAACCGATCATCGACAACGGTTCGAGTCTGTAATGCTTGCCGCATGGGAAAAAACCTACAGTTGTGTTGGTGGATGCGACCTTCGGCACTGTCCATCCCAAAGGGTCTCGGTTGAACGTTTTGCGGGGTAAACAGGGGGAATATCTTCAACCTGCGTAAGCCAAAACGGACAACTCCCCGCAAGGGGTACTCCGGGCGGAGTCGCCCGATGCCCGAAACGGGCACGTCGGTAAATGAGGGGAATCGACCCCTTCGCGGCAACGGGGAGGGAGTGGCTAAGGCCTCTCCCTTACCCACTAGCAATAAGGACAAAAACGAGCATGGTCATTTCCATTCGGTTCGAACCGGAAATAGAAAAAACTGGCGTTTCTGACGGAAAAGGCTGATCGTCCCTTGGAATCGTTTCTGCAAGAAATCATCGAGCAGGGAATCCATGATAGGGAGGAGGGTTATCTTGCTTCCAGGATATTGCAACGTATCGACGAAGGACGGGAAAAAACCCATTACCGCCCAGGCGGTAAGGATCGCGCTTGGCCTGGAAGATTAGATATACCGATACGGCGCTCGGGCAACTTCGAGGCATGGATCGATCAGCGGCGCGTCGGATCATCGATTATATGCAATTCCTCCTCGACAATTGACATAACCGCGCGAATGTTTGTGGTTGGTCGAAGGGTTTTAGCGATTGTGGTCTCACAAAAATTCATGGCTAGTTTTCTACCATCCCTGGCACTGGGTCAAGGCATTCCCCGCCGGAATGACGGGAGTGCTGAATTTCTACACAATCGCCTGAAGCAACCTCTCTCGTCATCCCGGCAGGGAATGCTAGGCCCTAGATATCAGGGACGGCAACAGGATTTGGTTGCGGCCTCGGTCGTGCCATGGATGAGCGAATAGCCAGAAGCGCGAACCCACGCGGTTTTGGAAAACCGCTTTTCGGTCCCATCGAACCATGGTGTTACCGAGTCGGGGATTACCGAGTGATCCGCGAGATTCGGGTGGAGAGGTGTGAACATGTTAGCGCTTCGCGCCAAGGCTGAAGCGGGGTGGGTCTTGGCGTACCCAGCGGTTCTCTCGGGATTTTTGTTTTTCTGATACTTCCAGCCCTTGCCGTGCGAATTGGTCATCGCAAGGACATCTACCGAACACGATAATCCGCGCTTGTCTCGTTTCCAGGCCGACGCGTGGAAAAAAGAAATTGCCGTAGGATGGAATCGGCCTGCGCAAGGTTTCCTGGCGAGCCGACCATTGAAACCCCGGTCACCACATCGGCACCGATCGGGCTATTGCCTCGATGACCCGAAGGCCCGTTCTTCACTCCCCACAGCCCCCCGCCACACCGTTTCCCCGATGGTCTCGATTTCATCGGGATTGGGGGCGCGCTTTTCCCAGCCCTTTCTCATGGGCCGCTCGATCTCGGCCTTCCAATCGAGATCGATACGGTTTTTGCGCAGAAATTCGTAGCTGTCCTTGGGGGAAGCAAATTTACCCGTAAGCCAGGCGTCCCAATGATCTTCGGAGATGACGAAAAGGCTGCGACGATGGCCGCTGTCGTAGAAAAACGGATAGGGGTCGTCGGTCAGAATGGCGAAGGAATCCACGGATTCGCCCGTGTCGCGCTGCAGCCAGCGGTCCCAGATGCCGATGGCCAGGAACAATGCCCCGTCCCGTTTCGAGAAGCGCACCATATTCCCCGCATAGGCGCCGAAATAGCTGGATTCCATGGCAAGGGACATGGGGACCAGGCAATGCCTGTCCCGGAACGATGCCTTCCAGGCCGGCATTTCGAAAATATACTCCATCAGAGGGCGTCCCGTTCTCGGGTGCCTGATGGGTTTTCCGGTCTTTTTATCCGTTTTGGGGCGATTCATGCGCGCATTGTACGTAGCGGCCCGGAAGGGGAATTCCCCGGACCAGCGCGGACAAAGGGAAAAGCACATTTCCTTCAAGGCCCTGCGACCGTTTTCGAAGACCACCACCGGGGCCTTGTCGGTCTTCCGATAGCCGCGCACAACGATGCCGAGGGCATCTTCGGCGAGTGTTTCGGGCACGGGGATGCCAAGTTCCTGAATTGCCTGTCTTTTGGTTCGAAGCTCGTAGGAAGCGCACATAATGGTTTGGCGAAGCTTTGCCTCGAACCGATGAAGCATGATCCGGCATCGGTGAAGCAAAACCGACGTTTCGTAAATTCGATTTATTTGCGAAGCTGAGCGGGAAATCAACGAATGATCGATACCCGGCACAGCCAGAACCAGGATTATCGATCCCTCTTGAATGAATAATCCTTGACGATGTCGTCCTTGAAAAAGATTTCCAATGTGTCTATTTCCGCCTTGATGGGGGCCGCGCCATATACCCCTTTTACGTTCTCGAAGAAGCTCCCTCCACGAAAATGCTGATACGTCCAGACCTCTGTCTTGCTCGATAGGGTCGTGGAATGCGGTTCACCGAGATTCTTCCGAATATCGGCCTTCGTAGTCATTCCGGGTTCTATCTTGTTTACATACGACACATCGAACGCCTGTCCCTTGGATACCGCGCAACCTGCCAAAAGCGTAATCATCGCTAGAACGACGAAATGTCTTATTTGTCTTTGCATCGTGATGTCTCCTTTGGGGCTTGAGGGAGCAGATTCATTCCTGGCGAAGCTTTGCCCCGAACCGATGAGGCATGATTCGGTAGTGGAGCAAAATCAGGATTTTGTAACATAGTGTTTTGTAAGGCTTGATTCATCAGCGAAGCTGAGCGGGAAATGAGCAAAAAATATTCCATGTCGCCTTACAATACAACTCTACGGGACGGCCATTGCTCCAGCACGCCCCTATAAACCAAAAAAAGAAAAGATAAAGCCAAAGCGGAAGCTGCCGTTTTATTGGTAGAATGCTAGATCCTGGCGCGCCAGCGTCACCGCACTTTTTTATCTCTTCAAGATCTGAAACCAGACAAATCCAGGGGTTGTTGGAAGAACTCGATGCTCGTCCCTTTCGGAAACCTCCTGGTTGTCGTAAAAGCGCCTTTGAAACCCTGGATCGCCTCGCGCTCGAAGCCCTTCCCGCAACGCCCTACGATTACGCGGAAATGGAAAGGGGTAACTCATTTGCGAAGATGCTTGGGAAATAAACCAATTCTTTTCTCTTGCTGTTTCGTGGTTTCGGGCCCGCCGGAGGGAGGTAGATCACTTGCG
>CAZSVE010000033.1:0-31946 GCA_964610175.1 uncultured Thiotrichales bacterium | reverse complement strand
TCAGCTTCGGAGTCATGGCATACTCCGGCAGGGACTTCCACCCTGCTGATGAATCCCTTCACGGGCGCACTGGCTCCGGCTTCGCCGGGTTGGGGGGCTCGGGGGATTACATGGCGCGACCAAGGCCGCAACCAAATTCTGTTGCCATCCCTGGCGTCTGGGTCCCGGCATTCCCTACCGGGATGACGAGAGAGGTTGTTTCAGGCGATTGTGTAGAAATTCAGCACTTCCGTCATCCCGGCAGGGAATGCCGGGACCCAGATGTCAGGGATGGCAAAAACTACCCGTGAATTCTCGTGAAATCACAATCGCGAAAACCTTTCGACCAACCACGAACATTCGCGCGGTCATGTCGATTGTCGAGGAGGAATCGCATAACCCAAGTGTCCGGGTAGTCGAAAACAGCTCCCGTTTCCCTCAAGATAATCCAAAGAATCGAAAATTACCCCCTCGAAATCCTCCATCACCCACAGACGGAATTCCGTCCGAAGAAGATCTCCTCCATCTCCCGCCGCAGTTGTCTGCGGATCTGTTTTTGTTCCTTTCCATTCAGGTCTTCCTCACCAGCACCGAACAGGTAATTGTTCAGTTCGAACTCTTTCAGGATCATTTTGGAGAGATAGGTGTTTTCGTGGGTGAGGTTGATGTCCATGGATTCGTAGCGCTTTTCGATGTCGGGATCGATGAAGTCGCGCACCGAACTGATTTCGTGATCGATGAAGTGCTTGTGGCCCTCGGTATCCCGGGTAAATCCCCGGACGCGATAGTCGATGATCACGATGTCGGAGTCGAAGCTTTGCAGGAGAAAGTTCAGGGTGCGCAGTGGCGAGATCTGCCCGCAGGTGGCGACGTCGATGTCGGCGCGGAAGGTGGCGATGCCATTGCCCGGATGGCTTTCCGGATAGGTGTGGACGGTGATGTGGCTCTTGTCGAGGTGGGCCACCAGGGCGTCGCGGCACATGGCCGGTTGGGCCAATATTTCCGGGATACCGAAGGCGCAGGAGGTTTCTGCGATGAGCATGGTGGCGCTCGCCCCCTGGGGATAGTAATCCTGGTGGGCGGTATCGAGGATGGTGGCGCCGATGATTTCGGCGATTCCCTGCAGGATACCGGTGAGGCGCTTGGCGTTATATGCCTCATCGATATATTCGATGTATTCGCGCCGGTGCTGCGGGGTGCGAGCGTAACAGATGTCATAGATGTTGAAGCTGAGGGTCTTGGTGAGGTTGTTGAAGCCCTGGAGTTTTAGCTTCTTCAATGCTCCGCCCGTGGTATTCAATTTTTGTTCCGGTTACCAAAGTATCGGCGGGATCTCGCCTTGGACCGATGAATGGCATCCTGGGAGATCCCGACGGAGGGTGAAGGGAGCCCGATTCCGCTCCCGAGGTTATCGTTTCGTTTCATAAGGAAGGGGACTAGCGAAGGTATGAGCCATCCTCGCCGATCTTTCCGGGACCATCCAGGACATAAATGCCTGCGGAATTTCCGTTTACATGAAAGCCGATGCTTCCATTTCCCACGGATATTTCATTCCCGGTCACTGTATCCCGATAGATACCGTTTCTGACGTCCGAGACGGAGATCCCTTGATCGCCACCCATGGCAAGACCGACGACCACATAGCTTTGGCCATTGTTGTAATCGCGCACGAAGCTCATGCCACTGCCCCATTCGTTGACGTGGCTCATGGGCCCTTTTTGCAGGGCGGGGACAGCGCGGCGGATGAGGTTGAGGCGCTGAATATGTCTGTAGATCGGATGGTTTCGGGTCTCATGGATCCGTTGCTTGCCGAGGTGGTCGCCGAAGTAGGCGCGACCGGTGGTATCCAGGGTGTCTTTCTCGCCGATGACGTCCTGGGGGGCGCCCTTCATGAATTCTATTTCTTCTCCGAAGTACAGGCACGGAATGCCACGCACCGTCCAGATCATGTTGTACGCACAGGCTGCCATCCATTGCTCCCCTTTGTAGCGAAACATGAAGTCGTTGTCTGGTCCGATGTCGTGGTTTTGCAGGAAGGTAACCAGGGTGGTGGGGTCTCCGTAGATCCAATCCATGCCGAGGACCTGGCCGATCTGTTCATAGCTTCCCTTGGATACATTGTCCCGAAAGGTGGAGAAGAGACCGAAATCCAACACGGCAAAACCGGAGTCGCCACCCGAATTGGGGTCTTGGGGGTCGTGTCCGAGACGCGTGTACCACCACGGGCGAATAAACGAGGGCCCGTTGTCGCCGCCACCGAGGTCGCCCCAGCCGAGCCCTTTGACGAGATTTTCGCCAAACACGAACAGGTTCGGCTTGTGGGCCTTCCAGGCATTCACGTAGCTGAGCAGGGTGTCGCGGGGGATATGCTTGACGGTATCCACGCGGATGGCATCGACGCCCATGTCGAGATATCCATCGATGGCGCCGTTGAGATATTCCCGCACATTGTCGTTCTCCAGCGCCAGATTGATGCAGTCTCCGGCGATGTGCTTGGTTTGCACGGCGGCGCTTTCCCAATCTCCACCACAGATAAAGCCGTCTTGCATGTACCACGCGGGGTCCAGTTCGTTGGCGTCGATGCCGAAGAAACGCCCCGGGTCGTATCCAGGTTTCGGTACCGTCTCTCCAGTCTTGGGATCGATGAGAGGCTCGATACCCTCGGGGTCGCGGGCGTGACGTTCCCGGTACCAGTCCGGGGCAACGGGATTGTCGATATCGTCTCGATTGGGCCAGGCGTAGTTGCCGAGATTACCCTGATAGGGGCCATGGTTCTCCTGCCCGTGTTCCTTTCCCTGGGGCACGTAGTATTTGATGGGCAGATGGTCGATATGCACCTTTCCTCGGATGCCGTACTGACAGGAATGGTTGATGACCACGTCCTGGATGAGTTTCATACCCCGCTTGTGGACTTCATCGATGAGGTCCTGATAGGTGGCGTCCTTTGACTCCAGGCGCGGATCGATGCGGGTCCAGTCATAGGCGTGGTAGCCGTGATAATCGAGGCCACTGCGGTTTTCCACGGGTGGGGTGATCCAGATGGCCGTGAATCCGAGGTCGCGGATGTAATCGAGGCGTTGGATGAGCCCCTTGAAATCGCCGCGCCAGTGGGGATCTTCGGGCTTGCCCGTTTCCGGGTCGAACTTGATGCGATCGCGGCAGAAGAAATTATTGCCGGGGTCCCCATCGTAAAAGCGCGTGGTGATCAGGAAATAGATGGTCTCTTCCCGAAAGTCTTCTCCGGTGAGCGCTGGTATCGGATGCTTTTTACTGGACTTCGATCGATTGGATTTCGATGGACCGGTTGGTTTTCCGGTCTTCTTCTTTCCGGCCCCCTTGGCTGCCACGCGCCGTCCGCCAACGCCGGCGCCGATGGTCGCAGGTTGCAGGTCGTGCCACGTGCCATCGGCGGTGAGCCAGCCGGGGCGATCACGGTGCAGGTCTCCGGTTTGTTTCCCGAGGCCATCGTGAAAGACTACGCTGGCGCTGGTGACGCCGTGAAATTCATAGCCGAACCAACCATTGCCCTCGGTGACCATCGGCATGCCGGGCCATGGGGTTTCGGATGATTCCGGGTGGGTGTTCCAATAATGGATACTCACGGTATCTGCCCAGTCCGCGGGCTTTTGAAAATGCAAAACCAAATCAGTCATGTTATTTTCCTTGCGGTAAATTGGGAGCGACAATCCTGCAGCGTAATCAGCAGATAGTGACAAAGTCTATTTTTGATTTTTCAGTCAAGGGATCGGAAATCATCCAGCGAGGCTTCGCTGGGGCTCGGCAAGCCGGAATTGGCGCCTTGTAAAGCTTGATCCAATCGTGGAGCTGAGCGGGAAATAAACAAATCAAGGGATCGGAAGTGATTCCTTGCATCCTTTTCAATGGGTCGATGCCATTGGGAATATGTCAGCGCTTCGCGCCAAGGCTGAAGCGGGGTGGGTCTTGACGCACCCAGCGGTTCTCTCGGGATTTTTGTTTTTCCGATACTCGAATGGGGGTGCATCCCCGTACCGCACGCAAGGCGTGAACATGCCAGCGCTTCGCGCCAAGGGTAAAGTGGGGTAGGCCTTGGCGTGCGCACCGGTTCTCTCGGAATTTTTGCTTTTCCGATACCTAGAAGATTGCATTTTTCACCACCTTGCCGACGGGGTCAATCGATAACACAGTCCGCTGATTTTCTTCTTGCCAGGATGACTGTAAGACGACGTGGGCCATGTGCTCCGAGTTGCATGGTCTGCTGTATATCGGCGGTTCGGGATGGGCCGGTGATGAGGTTGATGGCGCGGGGTGGAGTAGTAAAGGTGGCACGGATCTTCTTCCATACGTCTTCCAGATAAGGGACGATTCGATCCTCGAAGAGGACGACGATGTGATCCTCGGGAAGAAAGTTCAGTGTCGTTGGCGTCTCTTTACCGGAGACGAGGACCAAGGTCCCGGTTTCGGCTACTGCGGAAAAGGCGCCCGTAAGGCTGGCCCGGTCCGTGCGTATGGCGGCTCGATAGTGCAATATGATCTTTTCTGTTTTCGGCCAGGGGATATCCTCGAGGACGGGGTCGCGCGTCGCCACGAGTCGATATGGGAGTCGATGCCGGTCCAGGTGTTGGAGGATTGCCGAAGGTACGGCGTCGATATCCGGCACGCGTACTACCTTCCCTGCAACCGCCTCCAGCTTCGTCACGAAGCGTTGCACGATATCCTTCTCTGGCATGGTAGGCCGAACAGCAACAGGCGGCGATGACAGCCGTCTTTGCAACGCATCCCGAATGGATTGCGACGATGCGTCCCTATCCTCCCTTTCGAGACTCGCCCGCACGCGACGGAGAATCGAGGATCGTGCATCACTCACGAGATTTCCTCCTCACGCTGTCGTCGCCACTTGGCCTGGAATGTCTCCCCACGGGGGACAGCAAGATCCCGCGATTGGGTCCAGGGACGCAGAAAAGGCAGTGCATCGAGCAATTTACGTCTCCTGCCTATCCTCCGCAATATTGCCATTCCCAGTGTCGTGAGATGTCCGTACAGCCATGGGTGTCTCGCGAAGAATCCCCAGATCCAGAGGGAAGTACGTACACCGGAAGGGGCTGCTTTTCGTCGAAAGGCCTCGGTGCGCAGCCGACGCAGCAGTGCGGGCAAGGGAATACCAAGCGGGCAAACCTCCTCGCAACGCCCGTTGAGCGTGCAGGCGTTGGGCAAATCCCAGGCATCGGCGCGTCCATCGAGGAGCGGCGTGAGCACGGCCCCCATGGGGCCAGGATAGACCCAACCATAGGCGTGGCCACCGATAGCGCCGTAGACGGGACAATGATTGAGACAGGCACCGCACCGAATACAATGCAGGATATCCCGGTATGGTGTGCCGAGTATCTCGGAGCGCCCGTTATCGATGAGCACCACGTGGTATTCCTCTGGTCCATCCAGGTCCCCATCCCGATCACCCTTGCGACGTGGGCCGGTGGAGAAAGTAGTGTAACTGGACATCACCTGCCCACTGGCGCTACGAGCCAGCAGGCGTAGGAAGACGGTGGCATCCTCGAAGGTCGGTACGACCTTGTCGATACTCGCCAGGACGATATGGACGCGCGGTAGGGTGCAGGTGAGATCCCCGTTTCCTTCATTGGTGACGAGGACGTTGGAACCGGTTTCGGCAATCAGGAAATTCGCGCCGGTGATCCCGACATCGGCCATGAGAAAGATATCCCGCAAAACCTCGCGCGCCTCGTCGACCAGATCGGGCACCTCCGCGCCACGTTCCTCAAAGCCATGTTTGGCGTGGTGCTCGCGAAAAAGCCGTGCAATATCATCCCGGGTCTTGTGAACGGCGGGGGCGATGATGTGGCTTGGCGTCTCGCGCGCCAATTGGATGATGTATTCCCCGAGATCGGTCTCCGTGACCTCGAAGCCGGCATCCATCAATGCCTGATTGATGGCAATCTCTTCTCCGATCATGGATTTACCCTTGACCACCCGCCTGGCACGGGCGCGGGTACAGATTTCGGTAATGATTCCACGGGCATCGAAGGACGTGCGCGCCCAATGCACGTGCCCACCGCTTTCGACAACCTCGGATTCGAAACGCTCCAGATAAAGATCCAGGTGGGAGAGCGTATGTTCCTCGATGGCACGGGCCGTTTCCCGCAGCGCCTCGAATTCGGGCAACGCATCCATGGCGATCTCCCGTTTGCGCACGAACCCGCCACGGGCTCTCGCCAGGGCGAGTTGTAGATTGGCGTCGGAAAGCGCGGCGGCGGCCCTCGCCTTGAAGCCCCGTGCCTTCGATGACTGTGCAGTGGATTTCACGGCGTCGTCCCCCGGTATATGGGTAAGCATCGATGAGCCAGGTAATGAATCGCATGGCCTCGAATATCCTCTTCCCCATAGGCGTCAAACATCCTCTTCTCCCCCGTGGGCAATGGCAGGGATATGGGTCATGCCCGTCAGCACCTCGGTGACGTGATACACCCTGATCGTACTCCTCATGCGTTTCAATCTCCCCGCAATATTGAAAAGGCAACCGAGATCACCACCCAGCAGGGTATTTGCGCCGGTCTTTTCGATATCGGCAACTTTATTCGACACCATGCGCGTCGAGATTTCCGGGTATTCGATACAGAAGGCACCGCCAAAACCGCAACACATATTGCCATCCTTCATTT
The DNA here is from genome assembly GCA_964610175.1 of uncultured Thiotrichales bacterium. Lineage (GTDB taxonomy): Bacteria > Pseudomonadota > Gammaproteobacteria > HK1 > HK1 > CAZSVE01. Next base: position 25,314 of record CAZSVE010000033.1, on the reverse strand, counting down.
CCCGTACCCCGATCCCGGCCCGGGCAAGAAGAACCCTGGGCTGATCACGGATACCCAGTTCGCGCAGCCCCGAACAGCTATCGTGGTAGGTAACCGTCCCGTAGTCACCCGGATTCCTCGAACCAGTCACGTTCAGTGCATCGACAGCACGGATATCGGCAAGGAAAGCGGTGATCTCGAAGCATCGATCACCGAACTCCCGTGCCCGCGCGCCCCAGGTAGGATCCTGGGAAAACAGGGTACGATAGTGCCTCTTCAACATGCCCATACAAGACCCGGAAGGGGCAACGATATAATCGAAGCCCTCGAATTGCATGATTACCTGCCGGGCAAGGGCGCGGGCGTTGACGATATCACCGCCGTTATAGGCCGGTTGTCCACAACAGGTCTGTCTCTCCGGCACCTCCACCCGGCAACCTGCCGATGCGAGCAGCGTCGACGTGGAAAAGCCCGTCGTGGGACGCAAAAGGTCCGCAAGACAGGTGATAAAAAGCCCCACGCGCGGGGCGCCACTGGCATTGGATAGTCGCTTTTGCATTCCCCTTTTCCACCCCGGAACTCACAATCATCGGCACTCGCGCAACGGCCTGGAGCCGCTTCCCCATTGTATTCATGGATTCATTCCCATGGAAATCACTTCTACGTCTTACCGGGCTCGTCCAACAACGTCTTTCGGTACGGTTATCCGTATTTTTACGATTCTCGGATATCATCCCCATCCCAGGGATTGAATATCCCGACACCCATCGGCGCAAAGTCGGCCACATTGCGGGTCGCCACCGTCATCCCATGTACGAGTGCGCTTGCCGCGATGAGGGCATCGCGTTCCGCCGAACGGTTCGGTACATGCAGACCGGCGCAGCATCGCGCAACGGCACTATCGACCGCGATGATCCGCCCTTCGAAGCGAGGTAACACCTGGTGGTCGAGCCAAGTCCGCAGCACCACACCCTGTTCCCGATCCTTTCGTTCCTTCAGCAGTGTGCCCAGTTCCAATTCCAGCACGGTAATGGAGGACAGGAAAAAGCTCGTGGCAGGTATGGCCGATGCCCACGCCGTCAGCTTCGGATCGGCCTTTTCGGGTCGGCGAAGAGCCGAGACCACATTGGTATCCAGAATGAACATGAGCGAATCTTCGCCTCTACAGAAGATGATCGGGGAATAAACGAATCAAGATAGATCGGTGGGACGAAACAGCCCGTCCACACGCGGAGGCTCGAACTCGAAATCCGGTCCATCGCTCTGGGCCAGGGCATCGAGAAGTGTCGTGTCACTGCCGGTGAGCTTTCGGTAATCCTCGATGCTGAGCAGCACATGGGCCGGACGCCCGCGTTCGGTGATGAATACCGCTCCCTCGTGGCTTGCCTTTTTGGCATGGCTGGTATGTTGATTGAAGTCCCGGCTCGATAAAGTCATGATGGTCATCAAGTTGTCCCCCTCCTCGTTTGAAAGTAGCAACATTACTACAAAAGCAGTTACGGGGCAATCAGAAAGAGGAACAGAGAAAATTCGGAGATTGGAGGTGAATTTGTTTATTTCCCGCTCGGCTTTACGAATGAGTCGAGTTTTAACGGTTCTTTACTAGCGCAGGATTATGGTTCATCGGTCCGAGGCGAAGCCTCGCTAGAAGTAATCGTGGTTACACATCACCGTACCCCGTGTTGGCCAGGGAAACGACTGACCAGTATCGGCATCGAATTTCCTGGCGAGGCTTCGCTAGTTGGTTATTTGGGCTCGTGTGGGTCATGGCAGTTTACGCAGACCGATTTCCGGGTAACGGACAGGCTTTCGTGATATTCGTTTTCGCGAAAGGTAACGATGGCGTTTCGGCCAAGGCGTCTTTCGTGGCACTGCAGGCACAGTTTACTGTCTCGAATAATAACGGCCTTTTTTACCTTTAGTCCGTTTCGAACGTGGTCTCCCAGTGGTCCATGGCAGGATTCGCAGGAGAGGGTCTTGTGGGTTGCCCACCCCAACCATCGGGTGCGCAGCTGGTGTTCGGAACGGGCGTCCTCGATGAGGTATCGATCATCTTCATGGCAACTTGCCCCCGAACAGGATTCATTGCCGCCGAATAGCGGTTTTTGTTGTTGTAGGAGGGGTAATGCATCTCTTCGATACCATGCCTTACTATCCCAGCTTTCCGGTATGGCGAAGTACCTGATTGTAAAAAAGACAATCAATCCGATGATGCCCAGCCCGATGAGCCGGGAAAGATGCGCGTAAGGAGAGGGGGCCATCAGTCGATCCAGGATTTTCTAGCGAGGCTTCGCCTCGAATCGACGAGGCATGGCTTGATATTAGCAGAGCAAAATCAGCGTGTTGTGAAATTCGACTCATTTGCGAAGCCAAGCGGGAAACAAACAACATATTGTTTTTGCGCGGCTTCCCCCGTGAGTCTTTTCTCGATAGCCGATTCAGGGAAAAACCCGACTTGGCCTTAATTTAGCATGGAAGAGCCTCGGTTGACTCGGTTGGTTCGAACATCGAGGGATATACATATGGTTCGCCCGACAATGCAAGGAAAGAGTCGAACGAAGGAAGTGCTACAGGCATATATCCGACTTCTGAGTTCATCCACGCAACCAGATCACGGGAAGTTCCTCGAACAGCAGCTCGGCGATCCGGTACCGTGATACCGATCTGGCGAAGCTCCGCCTTGAACCGACAAGCCATGATTGCCTATTAGCAAGGCGGAATTGGCGCCTCGTAAAACTCGATCCAATCGTGAAGCCGAGCGGGGAATAAACAAACTGATTGGATTCTACAAAAATAACCTTTCACCTGTATCCATATCGCCAGGCTACCACCGGCATATAAGCCGGAACATAAGAACGTCTTTTGCTTGGGATAGTCCACGCGGCACGCGCATTCTTGTTGGCGATAAGCCAATGCGAAAATGTTCTCACCTTGATGTTTTCTCGGTTCACTTATCCATTGACAGCTTAAGATCAGCGCCTATGGGATAAATTGAAGGGTTCCATGGCTTGATACGAACTTCTCCCGGTTATCGATGGCCCACCAGTTATCCAGAAGGGATATTATATTCTTGTGATGGAACCACAAAATTCGAATAGAGGAGAAGCGATATGTCTTCGAAAAGCGCGGTAGTTATCGGAGCCGGGGTAATCGGCTCATTTACCGCTTATTATCCGAATGAAGAGGGATGGGATATTACCATGGTAGAAAAAGAAGAGTTCGGTCATGGATCTTCTTACGGAAATTTCGGCTCTATTTCATCGACCCATATGTTTCCTTCGAATATGCCGGGCATGGATATTATGCTGTTCAGTTGCGGGCGGTTTTTGTGAATGCCATCGACTTGGGAACGTGAGATAATAGATCTCACTATAAAAATCAAGATTTCCGACATTCAATCGTTATGTGAATCATAACTTGTAAAAAGAGATAAGAAGCCGAATATGATTTATATCGCAAACAGCGGTGGGATACCGAACCTGCTCGAAAGAATTTTGTAATACGGTAAGGACTGGAATTGCTTTGTACGGTCATTATCCTTCTCTGTTTTTATCACGATTCATGAAACTGAAAGCTGTAATGACATTCAAGACTTTTGTTGCCAATATCAGTGAAATTCCCGCAGGTTCTCCCATAAGTTACGGAAGAAAATGGGTAAGCGAAAAAGATACATGGATTGTATTGCTACCTGTAAGATTTGGAGACAGAATTCCCCGAGGATTGACGAACAAAGGGAGAGTCATTATCAATGATGAATTTTATCCTATGGTAGGAACCATTGCTATGGATTCGGGTAATGATAGATATTAGGATGTGATTCGATAAATGTGGGAGACGAAGTAATACTTTTGGGGAATGCGGAGGAAAAAGAGATTTCGCTTACCGAGTTATCCGATATTACAGATATATAGCTTATACGTCTTGATATGCGGGATTTCCGAAAGAGTGGAACGCAAATATATGCATAATCGATAAAAGCGAAAAATTATTTCGTCATTAAAGTCAATTACTTCTTTTTTCATATGGCTTCATGGCGAAATTTACAAATATCGGAGGTGTGGATATGGAAAACTTTCTTGTATTGAATAGATGAATAATATTAAAAATATGAAATATCTTTTTGCGGATATAATTTTGACTATCGGGGTTTGCATTATGTTCGGTAGCGGTCTTGCAGCTATCAAGGCATCGTTTTACGGTTTTGGAGTATTTACCGCTGTGGCGTTACGATTTTTTGTGGCTTCCGTAACGATTTTTTTATGGATAAAAGTCACGAGGAAATCGATAAGGATAGAGAGTGAACATTTCCTGAAGATATTTATCTGGACTGGAATTTTCCTGGTGGAATATTTTTTGTTGTTTTTTGATGTCAGAAAAACCAGTGCATCAAGGGCATCGCTTATAATCAATTTGCAACCATTTTTTGTTATATTTTCAACTCATTATTTTATTGTTGAAGAAAAGATCGGTTTCCGAAAAATCTTTGGTATGATTGTCGGCTTTTGCGGACTATTGCCACTTTTTAAGGTATCGGAAAAACAAAGACCTCGAGAGAACCGGTGCGCGTGCCTGGACCCATCTCGCTTCAGTCCTGGCGCGAAGCACTAACATGTTCTATTCAAAGAAGATATCGCTACAGACTTTTCGATAGGCGATATCGTAGTACTTGCAGTAGCGTTGCTTTGGGCGCTTAAAGTCGTCTATCTCAAATCTTTTATCGAAGATGTCTCTGTGCTTGCTATCACCTTTTATCATGTTTTATTATCGGTACCAGTATTTTTCGCGGGAGCCCTTCTTTTCGATAAGACTATGTTCAAAGCGTTTTCTATAGAAGCTATTTTCTCTATTGTGTATCAGGGGGTAATTGTCAGCACATTCGGTTATATCGCATGGAATTCTTTAATTAAAAGGTATAGTGTTTCCATGGTTCATTCTTTTCTGTTTGTTATTCCTTTATCCGGCGTTTTTTTCGGAATAGTACTATTGGGTGAAGTATGGACTGTCAACATTTTTTCAGCATCTATTTTAATTATATTGGGGCTCTTCATAGTTCACTATCCTGGAAGACCGAAAATAGTCAACGGTGATTCATAAACAGAAGCTTTATTTCTATTCTGAATCCGCTGTTTCCTCTGCATTTTTTGTCACGTGATATGTGAAACCAAGAAAGGATATCTTATGAGAGTTTCATTTGAAACCAAGTTGAAACATCTTGAAAAACTCGGGGCAGACTTCATAGGCAATACACCATTCATGGAAGTCTCGGACGATAAGAGAGAAGGAGCGAAAATTTTTGCGAAGATCGAATGGTATAATCTCGTAGGAGGTACTATAAAAGATAGAGGTGTTTATCGGTATGTTGAAAGCCGCCCTCGAAGAAGCTGAAAAAAAAGAGAAGCTCGGAGTAGTAGAGTATGCGGGCAATAGTCAGGTTTATATTGGATTTTCCGAAAAACGATCAAAAATCAATCCCTTATTTTTCGAGAGCCTTCGGATAAAAAGCCAACCCGGCATGGCCGGAGCCAGTGCGCCCGCGAGGGCGATTCACCCGCAGGGTAAAAGTCCCTGAGCCGGAGTACGCCATGGCTTCCTTGCTTGAGGTCGATTGCGTCACCGCGAGGTGGGGAGGGGAGCAACTGGAAACGAACTGGCGCGCCAAAGATGATGAACCCGATTCGGTGGAGTGTCGTGGCGAGCCTTCGTGTTGATGAGAAGCCTTCTCGATTAGCGATGCGCATGGAGTGGATAATATGGAAAGGTTTCCTGAAATCACCAAAAACGTGACTCAAATCAAGTTTAGTGCTATCCATTATGGTCAGAATACTTGGCTTATTTCGATCCATGGAAGGTTTGAGTGAATGATACCCTAGAAATTTTGCCGGGAGCGGCGAAACCCCGCTTTTGCGCTGGGTCATGGCAAATTATCGTTGAGGTTTTGAGGCAAAAATTTAGAGAGGGAAACCCTTATGTTGGAAGCAGTAGCAATAGAACAAAAGTACAACCTTGGCGTTGTACGATGGTTTTCGGTGATGGCGGTGGTGTATTTGGTGATTGGGGCGTCGATAGGCGTGTATATCGCTTCGGAGCTGGCGTGGCCGGCCCTGAATCTCGATCTACCCGGCCTGACCTTCGGACGCCTGCGTCCTGCGCACACGAATATGGTGATCTTCGCCTTTGGTGGCTGTGCCTTGATGGCGACGGGTCTTTATAGCGTACAACGTACCTGCGGGGTGTCGCTATGGAGTTCGAGAATGGGTTGGTTTACCTTCTGGGGGTGGAACCTGATTATCGTTTTGGCCGTCCTCACCTTGCCATTCGGTATTACACAGTCGAAGGAATACGCGGAATTGGAATGGCCCATCGATATTCTTATCGCGGTGGTATGGCTCTCCTTCCTGATCAATTTCATCATGACGATAGCGAACAGGAAGAGCTCGCATATCTATGTATCGAACTGGTTTTTCCTGGCGATGCTGGTAATGATTACCTACCTGCACGTGGTAAATAGCCTGGCGATTCCCGTTACGCTATCCAAGTCCTATTCGGTGTTTTCCGGGGTTCAGGACGCCATGGTGCAATGGTGGTGGGGCCATAATGCCGTTGGTTTTTATTTGACGGCGGGTTTTCTGGGCATCATGTATTATTTCGTGCCGAAACAGGCGGAGCGGCCTGTCTATTCCTATCGGCTTTCGGTATTGCATTTCTGGTCGTTGACCTTCGGCTACGTGTGGCTTGGCGCTCACCATCTGCAGTATACGGCCCTGCCGGACTGGACCGGTTCTCTCGGTGCGGCTGTTTCCATCGCCATGATCATTCCCTCGTGGGGTGGCGCGATAAACGGCATCATGACATTGTCCGGCGCGTGGGAAAAATTGCGCACGGATTACGTGCTACGCTTTCTGATCATGGCGCTTGCCTTCTACGCCATGTCGACCTTCGAAGGGCCGCTCATGGCGATCAAGACCATAAACTCCCTGTCTCATTACACCGATTGGACCATCGGTCACGTTCATTCCGGTGCACTCGGGTGGGTGGCATTGGTAGGGTTGGGTGGTATCTACCACCTGATAGGACGCCTATGGTACACGGATATTTACTCTGTCGGGCTCGTCAACGTGCATTTTTGGCTGGCTACCATCGGCGCGGTCGTCTATATCATCGCCATGTGGGTATCCGGGATCATGCAGGGCCTGATGTGGCGCGCCTACGACGAGTATGGAACGTTGGCGTATACCTTCGCGGAGAGTGTCGAGGCCATGCATCCATATTATGCGATGCGCGCCATTGGCGGTGCGATATTCCTGCTTGGCATTGTCATCATGCTTTATAACGTAGTAATGACGATCCGCAAGTCCGCGATAGAAGGGTCATTGCTCACCGCGCGCGCGCGGGCCATAGCTGGCGTGTAAGGGGAGGTAAGTTTCAATGTCGGATAAAATTCACTCAACGCGTTTCCAGGATACCCTGGAGCGTAATATTTGGGCGCTTGTCATCGTGCTGGCCATCGTGCTCAGCGTCGGCGGCATCGTGGAGATCGTTCCTCTTTTTTACCTCGATAGTACGATGGAGCATAACAAGACCCCTGAAATCGTTTGGCAACGGGAAGAGGGCCAAACGCTCGATGATTGGAAGCCGGGCGATGGGGTGCGTCCCTACAAGGCGCTGGAATTGGCTGGGCGGGATGTCTTCGTGCGGGAAGGATGTTATCTGTGCCATTCTCAGATGATTCGTCCTTTCCGGGATGAGAAAGAGCGTTATGGCCATTACTCTCTTGCTTCCGAGTCCTTGTACGATCACCCGTTTCAATGGGGTTCCAAGCGAACCGGGCCGGACTTGGCGCGTGTCGGTGGCAAGTATTCCGATGAGTGGCATGAGCAGCATCTGCGTGCTCCACGTTCCCTGGTTCCCGAATCCGTAATGCCCAACTATCCCTGGCTGGATATTGCCTTGTTGGACGGAAATGTCGTTCGAAAGCGCATGCGGGCGATGAAATCGCTGGGGGTTCCGTACATCGAGGAAGAGATCGAAACTGCTGCGGCTGCGGTGGATGGCAAGACGGAAATGCAAGCCGTGGTTGCCTATCTGCAGGTATTGGGTACCATGGCCAGGATAGAAAAGGGCAAGGACTATCGTGAATAGCCTCGAGGAATATTTCCACACCGACTGGGGAGCGATGACTACGACCGACTGGGTCGGCATGGCCATTACGGTCGTGGTATTTCTTCTCATGGTTGGGTTGTACGTATACGTCTTGCGTCCGAAGAACCGGGAAAAATTGGAGATACACCGTCACATCCCGGTGTCCGAGGATAAGAAAATCGAGATTGGAGGCAAACGATGACGGATAAAAATCCTTTTCCCGGGGAGGAAAACACGGGACATATATGGGATGGCATAATACGTGAACTGACGAATCCACCGCCTCGTTGGTGGATGATAGCCTTCGTGGCGAGTTTCCTTTTCGTTATCGGTTACAGTATTCTCTACCCGACTTGGCCAGGGATTACCGGTTTTACCAAAGGGATCATGGGATGGACTTCGATCAAGGAATATAAGGAAGGGGTCAGTGAGATAGACGAGATACGGGCCAAGTACGAAGAGCAGCTCCCGAATCTTAGTGCCAGGGAGATCCTTGCGGATACGGACTTATCCAACTACACGAGGGCCTCCGCCAAGGTGCTTTTCGGTGACAACTGCGCGGCCTGCCATGGATCGGTAGGGCAGGGCAACCCTGGATTCCCCGTGCTCGTGGATGATGACTGGCTCTATGGTGGCAACATCGAGAAGATCCAGGAAACCATTACCCTGGGCCGCAGGGGAATCATGCCTGCCAAGGGTGGTCAAAGCCTATCCAAGAAAGACATCGAAATACTGGCGAATTACGTCCATGATCTGAGTCGAGGCAAGGATAACCCCGAAGGCAAGGAGATGTTTATGCAAAAGGGATGCATCGGTTGCCATGGTATGGATGCCAAGGGCGTGCAATTGATGGGATCGGCCAACCTCACCGATCCTATTTGGCGTTTCACACCGGATAGCCTGGAAAGCGCTCGCTACACCATCCTGCATGGCGCCAATGACCCCAACGACCCCAAGACTCGGGACGCGGAGATGCCATCTTTCCGGGAACGTCTCGATGAGACCACCATCAAGAAATTGGCGGTCTTCGTTCATCTGCTGGGAGGCGGCCAATAAAAAGCTCCCGTAGAAAGACCACCCACTAAAAAGGCGGGATCATCATGATCCCGCCAAACTTCGAAAAACGGTCGCGTCTTTCATCACCCCTCATGGCACCGATACTGGCCACTCGGCCAGGATCGGTGCCAGTCAGCACTCCCTGCCATATCTTTTCCCAAGGGCTATATCTTCCTGGGGCCTACACCTTCCCAGCGCTCAGCCAGGTATCGTGCTTGTTGCAGACACTGAGCGCGTAGATGGGCCCCCTGTATTTATCCACCGAGAATATCGATATCGGCACCTTGTCCTTCGATGGATCGAACATCTTTTCATCGAGAAAGCGGTAATTCTCATCGAGCAGGATATGCTTGATGATGTAATGCTCATGGCCCTTCATCTCATGGCCGGTGGTGACTTGCACGGAGGCCTTGCCTGGTTTCTTCTCGACCCTGATGATGGGCAGATGACCCTTTTCCTTCCCCTTCCAGCGGCCCGGCGCCTCTTCCGTGTAAAATACTCCTCCTGCCATGGGATCGGCACTCTTGCCCGATGTGTCTGCTTCGGGATCTCCCAGTACGGCCTTGGGCATCAAGATACCCGAAGCCGCTCCGGCAAGGGTTAACCCAATAAGATTACGACGTTGCATGGTCTTGCCTCCTCGAAGTAATGCATTTGTTGACATTTTCCGGCTCCATCCAGTCATGACGACTTGTCATGATATGTGTACTTCACTGCTCGATAGGTTATTTGATTTTACGTCGAAGTCGAATTAGCAATCAAACCCTTACCAAGGGTGGTCGTTGAATGAGCAGGAGTCAACCAAAACGCATGATTTTGTTTATTTCCCATTCACCTTCGCAAATGAGTTTCAAACAATAATTTCACCTTGGCTGATGGCAAATCACGCTTCATCGGATGAACCGCGAAACTTCGCTAGGGGAAAATGTGGTACACACAACATTCGCGGCTTGTCACCGTCGGAAAGACCGCTGGAATAGGTCCATGCAATACCCCAAAATACACTCGGCTTGCCACCCTCGATGATCCTGACCAACAGGAGTGCGAGTACCTTTGGGTCGCCGAGGCAGCGCGGCGCTACGCCGAATACAAAAAAGGGACCATTGCCGCGCGACCTGCCGATGATGTTTTTCGGGATGCCCGAGCCAGAATCGACTCGGTCGTATGAGAGCGGTCCGTTTTCTATTGCCCGCCGAGGTGAAGATGCTCGAGGCTGCCATCTTCTACGAAACGCGGGTCAATGGATTGGGGGACAGGTTTTTGGCAAGGGTCGAGTCTGCTGTTTACCATGTCGCCTACCATCCACAGGCATGCCCCATCGTGCGAGATCATATCCGTAAACGTCTTGTATATGGTTTCCCATATGCGGTTCTTTACCGAATCGACCCGGACGAGATCGTGATCGTTGCCGTCATGCATCAACGGCGACGCCCCGATTATTGGCTTGAACGTATCGCTGACAGGAGATAAGTGGACACAATGGCCTATAACAAGGCATATCGCGAAGCAGAAGAGAAGATCGAGGTGACCCGGCGCTCCGGGACAATGGAACTCGATCTGAGCCAAAAATGGAATGCCAATAACAAGGAAAGGCTCGGCGAACTGCCGCAATCCCTTGCCCGGTTGACGGAGTTGCGCGAGCTGAATCTCTCGGGCAACCGGCTGACGGTGCTGCCGGAATTCCTTGCCCAATTCACGCAGTTGCGAGTCCTAAGGCTCGGCGGCAACCCATTGGCGGTATTGCCTTCCTGGCTGGGTGGACTGACGCGGTTGCGAAGTCTCTCTCTCCGTGGAATTGGAGTGGCATTGCCTTTCTCCTTGGAGCAACTGACGCAGCTACGAGTTCTGAATCTTGCAGGCAACAAACTGACCGAATTGCCTCCTTTCCTGGGGCAGCTGACGCAGCTACGAGATCTAAGTCTTGAAAGCAATGAACTGACAGAACTGCCTTCCTTCCTAGGGGAACTCACGCAACTGCAAGAATTGGATCTCTCCTTCAACCAGCTGACGGCATTACCGGAATTCCTTGCCCAATTGACGGAGTTGCGGACTCTCTATCTCGCAGGCAACGAACTAACGGAACTGCCTTCCTTTCTGGGGCAATTGACACGGCTGGAGTCCTTACGTCTCTCTGGAAACCAGCTGACGGCATTGCCGGAATTCCTTGGCGAGCTGACCGAATTACGATCCCTGAACGTTCAAGGTAATCAACTGACAACGCTGCCGAGATCTCTGGAAAAACTTGCGCAATTGCAGGATTTATATCTTGACAGAAACCCCCTGGAACTTGAGCTTGTCGCGCCGTACCAGGAAGGTACCGGGGCCGTGCTGGCGTATCTGCGCACCCGGAGTGCTGACGAAGAGATCACCCTCCATGAGGCGAAACTCATCCTGGTGGGTGAGGGGGAGGTGGGCAAGACCTGTCTCATGGATGCCCTGGCGGGGGCGCCGTGGCGGAAGCACGACACCACCCATGGCATCGAGATCCGCGCCATCCAGGCCATCGATCCCGACGATGGCAGGGAGATCACCCTCAATGGCTGGGATTTCGGCGGACAGCCCATCTATCGCCCCACGCATCAGCTCTTCTTCAGCGCCCCGGCGGTGTATCTGGTGGTGTGGAAACCCCGCGAGGGACCGCAGGCCGGCCTCGTCAGGGAATGGATCAGACTGGTGAAATACCGCGAACCCCAGGCCAAGGTCCTGGTAGTGGCCACCCATGGCGGCCCGAAACAGCGCCAGCCCGACATGGACCGCCAGGAGATCCGGGATCTGTTCGGCGAGGACACCGTGTTGGGGTTTTTCCATGTGGACAACAGGCCCGACGACAACGGCGAGCGGCGCGGCATCGAAGAACTCAAAAGGGCCATCGCCCGGGTCGCCGCCGGGCTCCTCGAGGTGGGCCGCAAGGTGCCGAAGCGCTGGCAGCAGGTCCGCGAGGCGTTGGTAGAGACCGGCAAGGCTTACCTCGCACTCCAGGAACTATTCCCCCTGTGCCGCGCCCATGGGATGGACCATGACGAGGCGCGGCTCTTCGTCACCCTTTCTCATCGTCTTGGCCATCTCATCCACTACGAGCACGACCCGCAGCTTCGCGACATGGTGATCCTGAAACCCGACTGGCTGGCCACGGCCATCAGCTTCGTGCTCGATGATGAGGCCACCCGTGCCGCCCACGGCCTGGTGCGCCTTTCGCGGCTCGGCGCGTTGTGGGACGATGCGTCGCGTCTCGAGAAAGATCGCTATCCGAAGGTACTGCATGCGCTGTTCCTGCGCCTCATGGAGCGTTTCGATCTCTCCTACCGGATCATGGATCCGGGTAAGGGTGGGGCAAAAGAGGCCCAATCCAGTGATGTTGATTCGAGCAAACCTGCGATGGGCACGGCGTTGCACGCCTTTGCCCATCGCGACCCCGATACCGACCCGGCGATCCTCATCGCGCAACTGGTCCCCGATACTCGCCCGGAAGAGCAACTGCGAGCGGCGTGGCTGCCCGATCCGGCGGAGGGTGATGGCCAACAGGTACAGATCTGCCGCATCGTGGATGACCGCGGCCAGTCGGCCAGGGCCGAGGGGCTGTTTTACCAGCTCATCGTGCGTCTGCATCGGTTTTCCCTGGGGCAAAAGCGCTTCGACGACAGCGTGCACTGGCAGCGCGGCCTGGTGCTGGACGATGGCTACAACGGGCGCGCCCTGCTGAAACACAAGGGCAACGATGTCCATATCACGGTGCGCGCCGCCTATCCGGAGCGCTTCCTGGCCATGTTGACCAGCGAGGTGAAATATCTCGTGGAGAGCTTCTGGGAGGGGCTGCGCTGCGATGTCATGGTGCCGTGTGTGGCACCCTGTGGCAAGGACGCCCCCGGTAGCGGTCGCTTCGAGGTGGAAAAGCTGATTGTGTTCAAACGCCAGGGGATGGATAAGTTTCCCTGTATGGTGTCGGGGTGCAGTCAGGCTCAGGATATCGATGTATTGCTGCGCAACGCCCCGGCGGCGCGCCCGGTGGCGTCGAAGACCCTGCTCGACGAGTTTGCCGATGTGCAACGCGCACTGGCGATCATTTATCAAAAGATAGACAAAGGACAGGCTGCAACCGTGGGTGCTCTGGCAGAACTGGATGCCAATGACCAACGGCTGCTGAGCCGCATCGACGATGCCTACGACGGACTGCTGCGAGCACTCACCGATGCGGCCAGGGACGGGCCGCGGCTTTTTAGCCTGGAACCCGTGGAGCGCAGTGGCTTTAATCCCAAACAATGGACCACTACGAAATTTCGCCTCATGCTGTGGTGCGAGCACTCGCGCTTGCCGCTGCCGCTCCTGTATGGTGACCCAGAAAAGGGCGTTCACGAAATCGCACTCACTCGCGACTGGTTCAGGAAGGCCGCCCCGTTCCTCAAGGTGTTGACCGGGACCCTGCGTCTCGCCCTGCCGGTATTCCCGAACATCGGGCTCCATATCGATAATGCCGCCTATAAGGCCGTGGGCAAGCAACTGGATGCCGGTCAAAGAATCATCGACGCCTCCCTGGCGGGCGGGGATAAACAGGCCATGCTCGACTGGCTGGGGAGCGATGCCCCGGAACCGGACAAGGGCGCTCGCTCTCCGGTCGCGGCGCGCGGGGCAATGCTGCGCGAATTGCGCGCCATGCTGCGGGAACAGGACCCCGGTTGCAATTTCGGCGGGCTGGTGCGGGTGCGCAATAAACGCAATGAGTTCCTTTGGGTCCATCCACGATTCGAGGGAGAGTACTAGCAGGAGTACTAACAATGGCGATTATCGATGATCGCGAAGACTGGCCGGCGGCGGACCGCAGATACGTCTGGCATCCCTATAGCGCCATGGGCGCCGGGCTGCCCGTGTTTCCGGTGCGCTCCGCGCAAGGGGTGCGCATCACCCTGGAAAATGGCCGGGAACTGGTGGATGGCATGGCCTCGTGGTGGTGCGTCATCCACGGCTACAACCACCCGGTGCTGAATCGCGCCATGGCGGAACAGTTGCAGGACATGGCCCATGTCATGTTCGGGGGACTGACGCACCGTCCCGCCGTGGCACTGGCGGAGCAATTGGTGTCCCTGACCCCGGCCCCCCTGCAAACGGTATTTTTTGCCGATTCGGGTTCCGTCGCAGTGGAGGTGGCCATGAAGATGGCCATGCAATACTGGGTGGCCAGGGGCGTTTCGGGTAAGACACGCTTTCTCACCGTTCGCGGCGGCTATCATGGCGATACGCTGCACGCCATGTCGGTGTGCGATCCGGTTACCGGGATGCACACGCTGTTTGGCGATGTGGTGCCGCGGCAATATTTCGTGGAAAGACCTGGCTGCGTGTTCGGCGCCCCCTGTTCCCGCGAGGACGTGGCGCCCATGGCCGCTGCCCTTGCCGAGCATGGCGATACGCTGGCGGCCGTGATCCTGGAGCCCATCGTCCAGGGGGCGGGGGGTATGTGGTTTTATTCGGCGGATTACCTGCGCGAAGTGCGCGAATTGTGCGACCGGCACGGGGTGCTGTTGATCCTTGACGAGATCGCCACGGGTTTCGGCAGGACCGGGAAGCTGTTTGCCTGCGAACATGCCGATATCCACCCCGATATCCTCTGTTTGGGTAAGGCGTTGACCGGCGGTTATGTCACCCTGGCGGCCACCCTGACCACCCATGAGGTGAGCGATGCCATCTCTCGCGGCGACCCGGGGGTCTTCATGCACGGTCCGACCTTCATGGCCAATCCCCTGGCGTGCGCCACGGCGCTGGCCAGCCTGGGGCTGTTGCTGGGTTCGCCGTGGCGGGAGCGGGTGGGCAATATCGAACGGGGTCTGCGTGATGGGCTTGCGCCTTGCCGGGGGTTGCCGGGGGTCGCCGACGTGCGCGTCCTCGGCGCCATTGGCGTGGTGGAACTCGACGAGCCCGTGGATATGAAGGTGATTCAGCCACGCTTCGTGGCGGAGGGGGTGTGGGTGCGGCCATTCGGTCGTCTGGTGTACCTGATGCCGGCATTTGTCATCGACCCCCCGGATCTGAGGATGCTGACCGATGCCGTGGCGCGGGTGGTTTCCGAGCTTGGGGCTTGACTGGGTTGCAATTCCATGGCTTTGTGGTTCGATTGTCGGGAACGGGAAACGGCGCGGAATTCTCCTTCCCTGTCGCCATGAACGGACTCGTCTATTCCGCTTGCGGATCGGCAACGGTGACATTCACCTATCAAGAGGAAAATTATCGGGAAGTCGTCAAGATAAATGGTCCCCGGTATCTGCAACGCATCTCGTTTCCCGAAAAGGGGAAAATAGTATTCCACTCGGAATGCGGTGTTTCCATCAGTTCCGAAAATCCCGGTTCGGGAGAAAAGATCGGCGCATTGTCGAAAGCGGTCGACAAGGTGGTCGGTGCTGCACACATGGGGAAAAAACCGACCAAAAAGAATTGACGGATCCCATCGAGGGAACATGAATCCGAATGCTGCGCGTTCGGAACTTTCTTTATATTCGTTGGCGCTTCGCGCCAAGGCTGAAAGGGGATGGACCCTGGCCCACGCGTCGGTTCTGTCGGATTTTCTATTTAGGTATCGGAAAAACAAAGACCTCGAGAGAACCGATGCGCGTGCCTGGACCCATCCCGCTTCAGTCCTGGCGCGAAGCGCTAACATGTTTTTCCGATACGTGAACATGGCTTCCTCGAAACGCACCCACCGATAAACCACCTCCGTGCTTTCGGTCGGGATGCCGGGCATGAAGATCAGTCACGAAGACCAGCTACGAACCGTCGTGTCTCCCTTTGCTATTTGTTTATTTCCTGCTCGGCATTCGCAAATGAGTCGCCATTTACAAAATACCGATTTTGCTTCGACCGATGTTGGCTCATGCCTTGTCGGTTCGAGCACAAGCTTCGCCAGCTATCGACCATGAATGAACTTTTCATACGACTCGATGATAAGCCGGAGGTCACCTGGTTGCGCCAGGGGGAAGTGTCCGGGGACACCGCCTCCCGGACGGGACCGCTACCCGATCCATCCGGGCACGCCGACTGTCATGTCATCGTTTTCGTACCGGGCAGCGATGTGGTGCTGCTCATGGCCGATGTGCCACCCATGACCCGGCAGCGTATGTCGACGGCAGTACCATTTGCCCTGGAAGACCACTTGATTGCCGATGTCGATCTACTGCATTTCGCGCTCGGCAGGCGGTCGGGCAGCGAACCGCTCCCTGTCGCGGTAGTCGCCGACGGGCTCATGTCCGCATGGCTTTCCCGACTCGAAGAAGCAGGGATATATCCGGAATTCCTGATTCCCGAGACCCTGGCGCTCCCCCTGGCACCGGATACCTGGACGGTCTTCATGGATGCCGATGGCGCCCTGATTCGTAGCGGGGCCCTGTCCGGCCTCGCCGTGGATTTGCCCAACCTCGCCATCATGCTCCGAAGTGCCCTCGATAATGCACCCGATAGTGCGCTCGATAGTGCACTCGACACCGGCGACAATCCCCCGAAACGAATACGCCTGTTACATTGCGGAGAAGGGGCTGCCATGGACATACCGCCACTGGGACCCGGCTGCGAAGTGACGGAGGAGGTGTGTCGCGCGGACAGGCTCCAGCTATTGGCTGCGCACTTCGATGAGCAACGGGCGATAAACCTCCTGCAGGGAAAATACAACCGGGAGACCGACGTCAGGCAGACATGGCGCGCCTGGAGGGTACCCTTCGCGCTGGTGGTCATTTGGTTCGCCATATGGGTCGCCGGTGCCTTATTCGATGTGGCGCGACTTTCCGAGCGAAGTCGCATCCTGGGCGAGGAGATGGAGGCCGTGTATCGGCAGGTCTTTCCCGAGGCGCGAAACATGACCAACCTGCGGGTTCGCATGAAGCGAGGCCTCGATGCGTTGCGCGGCACTGGTGCCCGGGAGACGGTGGGGTTCCTCGAACTATTGGGCAGGGTAGGCGTTCATCTCCAGGATGCACGAAACATCCGTCTGGTGAGTCTCGATTTTCGCTCCGAGCGCCTGGAGCTGCGCATGGAAATGGATGATCTACAGGCATTCGATGGGATCAAGGCGCGCTTGGTCGGAGAGGGCCTCGTGGTCGAGGTATTGTCGGTAACCTCGCGTGAAAGTACCGTCATGGCCCATCTCAGGATCACCCCTGGCGAGGCTTCGCCTCGAGCCGGTGTGGCATGAAGCATGACTCGGTATCGCAGGGCAATGAAAAATGGCCTCTTCGAGGATCCGATTTTTTTTGCCACCTTGCCCGCGACACGAAGATGTGGCGCCATTTCATTTTCAATGGCCATGTCAGTCCACTACCCGGAAAATCTCGAGAAAAACGCACAAAAATTCGTGGTTTGTCATTTCGAACGCAGCGAGAAATCCTTCGCGTTTGGAGTGTCTGCCAAGTCGGAAGATCTCTCCCTTCGGTCGAGATGACAGGGGAGCGCTTGGATTGACGATGGCATCATCCAAATGTTTTGGTTCCGGCTTTGCCGGGTTGGGATGGTTATGTTTCGCAACGGGCGCCGGCAATGACAACCAAAACGAGGGTGTTATGAACGATAACCCGGAAGGTCGCTTCGACCGTGACAAGTGGAATAAAAAATATCGCCGAAAAGCTATCGCCGATTTCCCACCCTCGGCGCTGTTTAGGGCTTTTTCCGAAAGGATTCCCTTCGCGGATATCCCGAAAGGTGATGTCTTGGAACTGGCCTGCGGGCTCTCCGGGACCGCCCTGGCGTTTGCCCGCCGGGGACGGAAGGTCCTGGCCGTGGATGTCTCCGATGTGGGAATGGCCCGGCTGGCCGACGAGGCCAGGAAACAGGGGCTCGATGATCTCATCGAGCCGGTTACGGACGATCTGGTGACATGGATCCCTTCACGGCGGGATTTTGCGTTGGTGATCTGTTCCCTTTATTGGGACAAACGGGTGTTCGGATACGCGCACGAACTGGTCAAGCCCCAAGGATATCTCGCCTGGGAGGGATTCTCGCCGTTGTGCAAGAAATATAGGTCCGATTCGAAGTATGTTATGGGCGAGGACGAACCCCTTTCCCTGTTACCAGCCTCGTTTACGGTGATCGAGCATCGCGATGTGGATAACGGCGGAAGCACCGTTTCCCGTCGGCTCATCGCCCGGAACGCGCCATGAGCGCCGTCCTCGATCCCCCTTGTGGGCAGCTCCATTGCCGTGCGCGGTACCGTTGCCGTCATGGGAATTTCCGGCGCCTCGTGGACACTCGGATTCGGGCTTCTCATCGCGACTTTCGCGCCAATCCCGATGGCGGGAAACAAACCACATGAAAGGCAAAGTCGTACTTACTCCGTTACCCGGAAAATTTTCGACAAAACGATCAAAAAATTTGGAAAATGATGTCATTTCGAGCGCAGCGAGAAATCTCGAGCGCTGAATCTATCTCGGCCTTGAAGATTTCTCCCTGCGGTCGAAATGACAGACGTAGTTGAAATAGAAAGATCTTTGGTTCCGGCTTAGCCGGATTGGGTAGTTCAATCCAAAATAACCGAAGCGATCACCTCGCATAGGCGCTAGATGATTTCCAAATTCCTCGACATCACCCGGATCGACGCCATCAAGCCACGTGACCGAGTCGCGCTTGCAGTGGGTGGTATCGCCGTCATGCTTTCCCTTGTTTACTTTCTGGTCGTCGAGCCTCTCCATGACCGGGCCCGATACCTGACACACCAGGTGTCGCGGCAGGAGGCCGATCTGCAATGGATGCGGCAAGCGGCGAAAAATATCATCCGGCTGCGCGAGAGCGCCGCGGCAGGGGAGGGGACATCCCGCCCCCAGTCGCTATTGATCGTCGTGGATGATAGTGCCAGGAAAGCCGGGATTTCCCAGGCCGTGAAACGGATCGAGCCTGCCAGTGAAAAGAGCGTGCGGGTATGGGTGGAGGATGCGGCGTTCGATGATCTACTGCATTGGTTCGGCGAACTGCGTGCAAGGGGGGTGCGTGGCAATAACGTGGCCATCGAGCGCCGCAAGACGTCCGGTCGCGTAAATGTGAAAGCCACGCTGGGATGGCCGCCGTGAGGATATCTGCAATGGAAAATATTCGGCTGGAAGCTGTTTCTCGATCTGCCGGGGTGTGTCGCCTGGCGGGGTGGTGAAAGATGTGATTTTCCCTGCTCGTCGGCTCTCCTCTGTTCCAGTTCCTTGTTGGCAGGGAAACTCTATTGGATAATACGATGAAAGTGGGGAAAATTCCGAACGTGTCAGCGCTTCTCGCCAGGGCTGAAGCGGGATAGTGCGGGCATCGGTTCTCTCGGAAGCCTCGCTTTTCGATCCTTGAATCTTACAGACGCGGCCAAGGAGGCGGGCAGTGGAAAATCCCAGGGAAAACGCCACATCCCATTCCATAGCTTTTCGCGCTACAGCTTTTTACGGTGGGCTTCGTACCCCCGATCTTCCCTACCGATCCACCTTCGCCTGTGCCGAGCACCGCGAGATTTTTGGACGTATCGGAAAAACAAGGATCCTGGGGAAGCCGGCGGACCATGGCCCATCTCATTTTGGATCTGGCACGAAGCAGCAATATGTTCGGAGGTGGTATTGGTAATTTCCCTCGAAATTGGCCTCTCACCTTCCGAAACCGGTCAAGTAACCCTAGGAGGAAAGACCATCATGAAAATGATACTGAAGTTTGTTTTTGTAATGGCCCTGACATTCGCGTTTCATCTACCCGTGGTCGTCCAGGCCGCCGGGATCGGTGTCGAGATTACCACTGAATTGTCGGGCAGCGCGGTGGTTCGGGATGGCAAGGGATTGTTGATCGCGGAGGATGAACTGGTGGGCACGGTGCTTTTGGTTCCCGAACAGCCCAAAAAGCTCCACGAGACCCATGGCGCCATCCCGGTGAAGATCGAGCGCAAGCGGGGAAACATCGAGCCCAAAAAAGGCCGACACAAGTTGATGCCTGTCCAGGATATCGAGGGCATCGCCTCCGATGGCGAGAAGGATGTCTTTTTTATCGGTTCCCACAATCCGAAATACGATGATAGGGACGATGAGAGATATCGCCGTTTCGATCGGGAATTTCTGATCAAGGCGCGATTGAAGAAGGAGAAGAAAGTCGGAAACCACGAGAAAGAGGATTGGGAACTCAAACTGCGTGGAGAATACCGCGACTTGCTGGCGACGTTGGAAGCTCCGTTCGAGGAGGAATTCGACATCGATCTGTTCTCGGACGACAGCTCGCCGGGTGGTTGTTCGGGCAATAAGAAGAGCAAGACCCTCCACCCCGACATAGACCTGAACATCGAGGGGTTGGCGTATCGTCGGGTCGAGGAAAACGGCAAGAAGGGCAAGCTCTACATCGGCTTCCGGGCGCCGCTCACGCGCGATAATAACAACGCGATCATCGCCGTTATCGATGCAAAGAAGCCATTCAAGGAAGCAAGGGACCCCTGCAAGAAGGGCGACCGGAAGGTGGAGGTGAAGCTGATGGAGGTGAATCTCGGCGGCGCGGGCATCCGTTCCCTGGACTGGGACCCCGGGAAGAAAAGGATGTTGATCCTCTCCGGCGTATCCGGCTCATCGGAAGAAGCGGGGAAGTCGACGGAGCCCTCGGCGACCCCCAGGCTCTGGAAATATGATTCGAGCCAGGGAGATCCGGAAGAGGTGTGTTATTTCGAGAAAGAACCGAAGCGAACCCCGGAAGGGGTCTCCCGCTGGAAGGGAAAAATAGCCGTCGTGTTCGATGACGAAAGCAAGAAACCGTCCGCGAGGATTCGGTATCTGATCGAGCCGGCGGAAAATGGCGGAGAATGCAAGTTTGAAAAACCGTAACCGAAAAAGCGAGCGGAACATAACGCCAAGGGGGATGGCCTGGCTTTTCTCATGTCATCCCCCTCCATTTCTATCCCCTTTTGTCGTGGAAAAGCGCATGGGCCACTTCGGTGGCCTGGCTTGCGGAGTTCGATAAAACGGTTCCTCGAATTTTGTTTTCCATTTCAAAGCAGTCATCTCGATCAAAGGGGCAGAAGCTTATGTGTCGAAATCAGTCTTCGGCACATAAGATCTCCCCCTTTGATCGAGGTGACTGTTTGTGTATGAGAAGCTCTCCAGAGGCTTTGGTGTTTTTTTCCGATGCATGGATGATATGTTCATCGTTGATGACACGAAGTCCTGGGAGACGATGTTTTGGTTGCGGCCTGTCGGCATTATCCGCGTTGCTTGCGTCGTCGGCGTTGGCCTGCGCTGTAATGCCCGCCTCGGTCGCAACAAGGGCGACCCGTTGCGCTGGTACGCTTGGCGTTGGTACATGCAAAAAGATTTATAATACAATTATCCCCAATGGGTTCGCCGCTCTGCCTGTGCGCTGGCATTTATTCCGTTACTCGAAAAATCTCGAGAAAAACGCACAAAAATTCGTGGTTCGTCATTTTTCGCCGCGCGAGAAATCTTTCGCGTTCGGGGTGTCTACCAAGTCGGAAGATCTCTCCCTTCGGTCGAGATGACAGGGGAGTGCTTGGATTGACGATGGCATCATCCAAATGTTTTGGTTCCGGCTTTGCCGGGTTGGGTATCGGAAAAACGAAGATTCCGAGAAAACCGCTGCGTGGGCCAAGGCCCATCCCGCTTCGGTCTTGGCGCGAAGCGCCAACATGTTCTCCGTCTCATTCAGCCAGGTGCAATCTCCATCGATGCGGTTCTTCCTTGTCGAGCACCTAAATCCGAAGGCCTTCGGCCATGCCGGGTTATCGGGTGTTCATCCAAGGAACTTCTTCCGCGAGGATCTCCGATCATAACGTAACGGTAAAAAACCGTTTCATGGTTTCACGATTTCCTGGCGAAGCTTCGCCTCTTTCGACATCGGTAAAGCAAAATTGCCGTTCTGTAAAGCTCGACTCATCAGCGAAGCCGAGCAGGAAATAAACCCACTAGCGAAGCTTCGCCTCGAACCGACAAGGCATGAGCCATGCATCAGCCAAAGCAAAATCGGTATTTTGTAAAGCTCGATTCATCAGCGAAGCCGAGCAGGAAATAAACCCACTAGCGAAGCTTCGCCTCGAACCGACAAGGCATGAGCCATGCATCAGCCAAAGCAAAATCGGTATTTTGTAAAGCTCGACTCATCAGCGAAGCCGAGCAGGAAATAAAAAATCAATACAGCCTCAATTACAACGGTCAGGATAAATGTACAACCCCGCTATGTCTCCAAAACAAGGGCTTTATGATTTCCGCAACGAACATGATTCGTGTGGAGTAGGGTTCGTCGTCGATATCAAGAATCGCGGCAGCCACGACATCATCCGCGACGGATTGCAAATTCTCGTCAATCTGACGCATCGGGGCGCGGTGGGCGCGGACCCATTGGCGGGAGATGGTGCGGGTATTTTGATACAGATCCCGGATGCCTTCCTGCGGCAAGAGTGTCGGGAAATCGGTATCGATCTACCCCGACCCGGAGACTATGGCGTGGTAATGGCTTTTCTGCCCCAAGACCCCGAAACCCGCGCCGTCGGCGAGGCCCTGTTGCTCGAAAAGGTAGCCGAAGAGGGGCAGGTATTCCTCGGCTGGCGCGATGTACCCGTGGATAACACCTGGCTCGGCGAGACCGTCAAGCCCATCGAGCCGGTGATCCGTCAGGCATTCATCGCCAAGGGGACCGATCTCGAGGATGATTCGGTTCGTCGAAGCGATCCGAAATGGTTCGAAGATGCCTTCGAACGCAAGCTTTACGTGATTCGCAGGTTATGGCACCGTGCCGTTCGAGGTCTCCGTATGGCGGATGTCGAAAATTTCTATGTCCCCTCCATGTCATCCCGAACGTTGTTATACAAGGGGATGGTACTCGCGGAAAACCTCCCCAGGTATTATCCGGATCTCTTCGATCCGCGCATGGAATCTGCGCTTGCCCTGGTCCATCAGCGCTTCTCCACCAACACCTTTCCCTCCTGGGAACTCGCCCAGCCGTTTCGATATCTCTGCCACAACGGCGAAATCAATACCGTGCGTGGAAACGTCAACTGGATGAACGCCAGGCGCCACGGCATGGAGTCGGAGCGTTTCGGTACCGATCTCGACAAACTGTGGCCCGTGGTGAATCACGACGCCTCGGACTCCGCTACCTTCGATAATGCCCTGGAATTATTGGTGGCCGGAGGGTATTCCCTGTCCCATGCCATGATGATGATGATCCCGGAGGCCTGGTCCGGCAATCCGCTCATGGACGAAGAGCGACGGGCCTTCTACGAGTATCATGCCGGGCTCATGGAACCCTGGGATGGTCCCGCGGCCATCGCATTCACCGATGGTCGTCAGATCGGTGCCACCCTGGACCGCAACGGCCTTCGACCCGCTCGTTACGTGGTCACCAGTGATGACCGGGTGATCATGGGTTCCGAGGTGGGTGTGCTCGATATCCCGGAAGAGAAGATCGTCGAGAAATGGCGCCTTCAGCCGGGGAAAATGTTCCTTATCGACCTCTCCCAGGGGCGCATCGTCGACGATGCGGAACTAAAGGCCGATCTCGCTACCCGGCATCCGTATGGAACCTGGCTCCTCGATACCCGGGTTCGACTGCAAGACCTCCCGGATGGGAAAACGACCCCCGATTCCCCCGATGCCGAAGGGTTACTCCGCACCCAGCAGGCCTTCGGCTACACACGGGAAGATATCGAGTTCTTCCTGAAACCCATGATAACCGGGGGCCAGGACCCCGTCGGTGCCATGGGTCGCGACATCCCCCCCGCGGTGCTCTCCCGTCGTCCCAAGGTGCTCTACGACTACTTCAAGCAAAACTTCGCCCAGGTCACCAATCCCCCCATCGATCCCATCCGGGAAGAGCTGGTCATGTCCCTGCTCACCATCATCGGGCCGCGTCCCAATCTGTTGGGCATCGATATGGAAGGGGGCTACAAGCGTCTCGATGCGCCGCAACCCATCCTCTCCAACCAGGATCTGGCACGCATTCGACACATCGGGGAAAGCCCCGAGAAGCACTTCGTCACGAGGACACTATCCATCTGTTATCCCGCCCTTTATCCATACGAGCCGGGGAACAGTGGCCTGCACCTGGAACAGGCCCTGCGCGTACTATGCATCCGCGCCGAGGCCGCCGTGAAATCCGGTTACAACATCCTCATTCTGTCGGATCGCGAAATGGACGCCGACCATGTGGCCATCCCCGCCCTGCTGGCCACGGGTGCCGTGCACCACCACCTGGTCCGTGAGGGGCTGCGCACCGAAGCCGGCTTCATCGTCGAGACCGGCGAAGCCAAACTCGTCCACGACTTCTGCCTATTGGCCGGCTACGGGGCCGAGGCCATCAATCCCTACCTCGCCTTCGATACCATCCGGGCCTTCCTGCCCGAGCTATCTGCCGACAGCACCGCCGGCAATATCGTCGCAGGCACCGCGACAGAGACCGAAACCGAGGCCCGGGCCATCTACACAAAGGCCGTGGGCAAGGGGATGCTCAAGGTCTTCTCGAAGATGGGTATCTCCACCTACCAATCCTATTGCGGCGCTCAGATCTTCGACGCCGTTGGGCTATCCAGCGACTTCGTCCGCGACTACTTCACCGGCACCCACACCACCATCGAAGGTGTCGGCCTCGACGAAATCGCCATCGATACGACGCGCCGCCACCGAATGGCCTTCGGTGCCGTCAACCAGTACCGTAATGCCCTCGATGTGGGGGGAGAACTCGCCTGGCGCGCCACCGGCGAACGTCACATGTGGACCCCCGACACCATCTCCCTGGTGCAACGCGCCCTGCGCACCGGCGATCGTCGGCTGTTCGAAAATTACGAAGCCGCCATGAATGGCCAGGGGGAAGACCTCAAAAATCTCCGGGCGCTCTTCACCTTCCGTTTCGCCGAGCGGCCATTACCGTTGGACGAAGTCGAACCCGCCAGCGAGATCGTCAGGCGCTTCTCCACCGGCGCCATGTCCTTCGGTGCCATCTCCTGGGAGGCCCACTCCACCATCGCCATCGCCATGAACCGCATCGGCGGAAAATCCAACTGTGGCGAGGGCGGAGAAGAGTCCAGCCGTTATCTCCCCATGGAAAACGGCGACTCCATGCGTTCCGCCACCAAGCAGGTGGCATCGGGGCGCTTCGGTGTTACCACCGAATACCTCGTCAACGCCGACGCCATCCAGATCAAGATGGCCCAGGGCGCCAAGCCCGGCGAGG
>CAZSVE010000032.1:17103-31966 GCA_964610175.1 uncultured Thiotrichales bacterium | reverse complement strand
TTTACGTTGGATTCACGTCCAACCTTCAGGCTCATGTGTCTTTGGATAAGGCTTGCACTGGCCAACCAACTCCTCTACCTTTCGTCTAACAGGAATTGTTCGAGTCCCCGAGGCAGGTAGCTCCTGCATAAATCAGAGCCCAAAGGCAAATTGCCAAGTCAAATAGACAATCGAACTCATCGGTATTGCACGATAGACGGAATCGGGATGTCCACCGAAGGACCGCAGTCCTAACTCCAGACGGTGGTTGCTGCGTTCATGCGATAGTGAGGCGGTCAGAACCCAGCCACTGTCCTCTGGTGTATAGAGGAGGTCCAAAGCACTATCTACATCTACGACGTTTTGACTATCATGCGAAAGTCGAAACAATAAATTTTGTTGAAGTAAGTTCGATTGCGAGAAGAATTGAGTACTTGCACTTACGTTTCTATATACCTCTGTATCGATTCCCGTCCCCAACAAGCCAAGTTGAGCTTTAGTGAGTTGCCGTAAGTCATCCCATTCATCTTTTGAATAGGCAGAGTCATCGAACCAAAACTCGCCTAACAAGGAGAAGCCGGATGGATGTGTCCACGTGAACCCCGATAATGCTTTAATTCCATGCCGAGAAGACTTCTCCTGCATGGGATTTTCGGTGGCCAGCAAGTTGTCCGATTCGGTCAGACGGTTGATCAACTTGTGATAGCGGTTTTGATACAGGGCGGAGGCATGCCACTCCAAGCCCTCGTGGATAACACTGGAAAAACCGATGCCCGCCTCGATCTTGTTGCGCTCACTCAGACGTGCTACCACATGGATATCGGTATTATCCTGCAGGTGGTAATATTTCAGTGCAAGAGATTCCTCATCCATGCGATCATCGTCTCGACCTCGATATGGATTGATATAGGCCAGAGTAAAGGCGCTCTCGTCGGTGAAATAATCTCCCGAGATCAGTTTCACTCCTTCCAATGTGCGTAAAAAGAGTTGGCGACGATCTTCATGCTGCACCACGTCCAAGGGGCGAAAACCGTAACCGACGCCCCAGCTCATGACCTTTTTACCGAAACTTATCTCCCGTCCCGCTATCTCGGCATCATAGTACAGTTCCTTGAGGATACCTTTCGACTCACGCGCGATTCCCTCTTGCTGAGTCAGCATGCCTGTCGCCAGGAGGTTGAATCCCCCCTGTTGATAGCCTCCCTCAAATTCCTGGCGGATCTGGTAATTCTGAAATTCATTGAAGGGTTTCGGGATAAAGAACAGGGCACCTGGATTGGAGTCGTAATATTCCGGCGCCACCCACAGGGCACCGGTAAACTGGCCGGCCGGACTCGAAACCGTCGCGAGCAATAACAAACCGAAGAGAGATACACGCAACACGGTAATCGGATCAGATAGTCGGGTTGTGTGCTCGAATTGGACAATCGGATTACCGGGCATACAGCTTGTTCTCCACCAAGGAACGAATCCTTGCTCTTGTCAGTTTCCCACCTCCAGGTAACGCGACAGTTTATCGACTACCATGCGGACATCGCGCTCTACCCCCATGATGAGTTCCGATGCCCGGCAGCTTTGCCATTTTCTTCCGACCACGAACAAACCCGGTTCCGGTGTCACACCGTATTCCTGGATAAATTCGCCTTCGGCAACGCACTTATCGATTTTCAACCAGTCTACATTGTCCCGGTAACCCACGGCCCATACCACAACATCCGCTTTTTCCGAGTGGCCACATTCGAATCGCAACTCGTTGCCCGAACAAGACAGGGTAGCACCGCGAATCCGTATCCCGCGCTTTCGAAGCCTCTTATTATTGAATTCTCCGCAAGGAACAGGATTTCGCTTCCTGAGAATCTTGGCAACGATGCTATTACGGTCGGCGAAAAGAATGCCCAACTTCTTCAGCCACCAAAAAATATCCCTCCCAAATACGGTATTTGGTGGTAACCCCCTAGACGTTCCGGTAGAAAGCGTCACCTTTTCACCCCTCCCGTTGAGCAAGGCGGCAATTTGCCGACCGGATGCGCCATCACCCACAACAACCACTCGGCAACCTTCTGGCACACGGTCGAATTCGTGGGTGTCCGCAGTATATTGGACAACCTCATCCGACAACCGATTTGCAATCTCGGGCACGATACACACCTGATTCGAACCGGTTGCATTGACGATGGATCTCGCCGTGAATTCCACGCCATCCGCCGTTGCAACCATAAAGTTCTCCCCATGCCGCGTTACACTTACTACCTCAGTGGCATCGCGGATATTCAGATCGAACCCTTGCGCATAGGACTCCAGATAATCCGCTACTTCTCCTACGGAAGAGAAACCGCCCGGATCGCCATCGAACGCCATGCCCGGTAGCGCGCAAAACTGCCTGGACGTAAACAACTTCATGTTGGCAAGCCGATTTCGCCACACATCCCCCACCCGGTTACGCTCCAGCAATAAATATTCCAGGTTCTTTTCAGCCAGGCATTTTGCCGTATACAATCCTGACTGACCGCCACCGATTACAATACAATCAAGCAGTTCCATCCGTACTCTCCACGACAACGTTTTCACTCTGGACCGATTTATTACCAGCCCTGTAGCTTATTCTTCACGAGATACATGGGATTATAAAACTTGTCGGGTATCTCTCGCGGCGTCCTGGAAAGGTAACGGATAACGGTTTTACGCTGCCGCTGAATTTCATCAATCAGCGTCATCGTTTCGACCTGCTTGCGGCCTTCCGATTCCCCCAGCGTAAAATGCGCCCGCTTGGCCAGTTTACCGGAGGCTACATACAGATTGGCCCGCACCGGCCAATGACCATCTTCAGCCACGTATAGCTCAATGCGGGCATAGGTCGTGCTTTTGCGGATCGAATGCAGGTCGAGCTTCGAACAAGGGATTCCATCGACAACCTCCGCGCCGACAACCTCGCCATCATAGTCCCCACTCCAGGTCATGGTCGCAATATCACCGGTGGACGCCTCCCCCAGCAATTTCTGCATGGGGGTGATGCGGATGGGGCGCCGGCTTTTGGGCATCAGAATCCAAAATTTATCCTCCAGCATCAATACCTTCTGGCCGATCTCGACGGCGGACTTGAAGATCACCAGAGAGCGACGGCCGGGTTTCACGTACACGCTATAGCGCCGTGTTTTATCCAATTTGCCCGATTTATATAGTTCGATCTCGGTTTCCACCTGCATGGTGCCCTGGGATAGGCGGTAACTGTCGGCTGTTTCCAGGATCGTTTGCACCTCCCCGGCCTGACCGGTTCCGGCCACTGTTATCGATAACAGGACAATGATGAATGCGTAAAGGAGAATCGGTTTTCGGGGCAAATTAGACATGGGCCAGCGCCTCCACAATGGGTTTTCTCGCCGCCTTTCGACTGGTCAGCAGCGCCGCGCCGATACTGAGGAGGACCACCAGCAATGTGGTAACGCTATAGAGCCATACCGAGAGGTGGATGTACAAGGGATAGGTCTCTGTTCTTCCCGGTGGTGGTGGCATTTGGATCTCGATGATGGAAAACGTGATGGAAACAGCGCTTGCGATCAGCATCCCCAATAATGCGCCAGCCAGCCCAACCAGGAATGCCTCCAATACAAAGTTACGCATAATCTGTCGCGGCAACGTGCCCAAGGCCAGCAGCGTTCCGGTCTCACGGGTACGCTCCACGATGGTCATGGAGAGGGTATTGGTGATGGTAAAGAACACGATAAGCAGGATGATCACACCCATGACGCCGAAGATAATGTTATAGAGCGCCCTTACCTTGAAATAGAAAAAGGCCTGCTCCCACCAGGGTTGCGTGGCAAGATTCGGGTACTGTTCCGCCAGTACTGCCTGCATGCCATCCGTTTGGTCGAGTTCATGCAGGTAGACGGATAAGGTGCTGACCTTATCGGTCATGATGAGTTCCTGGGCGGTAGGCAAGGCGACCGCTAGCATACGCTTGTCCATCTCCGGCGCGCCCGAGGAAAAGATACCCCGTACCTGCACATCCATGGCATTGAGCGCACCTTCTGCGGTCGTCGTCAGCAGCGTCAATAAACCGCCGATCTCGGCATGAAGCTGTTTGGCAAGACCTTTGGCGAGCATCACTTCGGGGGTGGCATCGAGTGCGGGCCGGGCAGTAAGGGTATTGCCTTCAAGCACATTGGTAAGGGTACCCTCGATCTCGAACTCCCCTTCCGGATCGACGCCTGTCCCCAGGAAAATGACTGATTTATCCCCATTGCTGATCAACCCGGAAAACTGCAGCCGGGGAAGCGCCATACGTATTCGGTCATCTGGCTCTATACGCTGTTCAATATCCCTATAATCCGACAAGCCGTATCCCATGGGCGTTTCCGCTTCCTTATCGAAATAGTCCCGATGGGAGATCATAACGTGCCCGAACTCAAGGGCGTACCTTTCTTGCAGCTTATTATAGGTGTATAGAGCAAAACCATTCGACAGCAACACCGCAGCGGTACCCACTGCGATAATCAATACGGTCATCAGCGAGCGACGACGATGACGGAGCACATTCTGGTAAGCAAACCATAACCATTTCATAGTAAAACTCCATCGACGAGTTGTAACGTCCGGGCACAATGCACCGCCATGCGCTCATCATGGGTCGCGATCAGGAAGGTAGTGCCGTAATCCCGCCCCAGGGTGTACATGAGTTCGATGATATGGTGCGCGGTGTCGCTATCCAGATTGGCTGTCGGTTCATCGGCGATCACAAAGGCCGGTTTCTTGACCAGGGCGCGGGCGATGGCGACCCGTTGTCTTTGACCCCCGGATAGTTGATCCGGCCGGTGATCGGCAAACTCGGTCAATCCCGCCTGTTCCAGGAGCGCCAGGGTGTGTTCCCGGCGTTCCTTTGCCGTTCGATCAGCCAGCAACAGCGGGTATTCCACGTTCTCGAATGCCGTCATCACCGGAACGAGGTTGAAATTCTGGAACACAAACCCGATTTCCTCGCGCCGCATCAGGGTCAATCGATGATTCGTGAGGGAACTGATATCGGTGCCATCGAAGAGAAAGGTTCCCTCGTCGAAATTATCCAGCAGGCCACAGATATTCAAGAGCGTGCTCTTGCCACTGCCCGATGGTCCCTGCAGGGCTGTGAATTCCCCCTGCTTTACCACTAGGTCGACTTTCCTCAACGCCGTGACTTCGGTTTTGCCCAAGTGGTAGGTTTTGGAAACAGTACTTAGCGTTATCAATGTGCCCATTTATAGCCTCCAAGAAACTTCAGTTCCCCATCGAAAGCGAATGGAGGTTTAAAACCACCCTCTTCAGATGCATTCTCTTCAGTCGGCGGGTTAGTTCACCGAGCCGCCACTTTTATGCCACATACTCGGTATTCAGCTTCGGTGGCATGCGTGCTTTCAGTACTTCTACAGTAGGGCAGGGATGCTGACGCCTGGCAATGTCACGTATCATTTTCAGTACCTTACCTTTGGTTATTATCGCAGTTGTCACTTCCAAGCCACTCAGCAAGCCCGGCACCATCCCCGGCCCTGTCACATCCTGCCCAGCCAGATACAGTCCCTTGATGGGGGTGCGTGCTCGCTTGAGTGGACTTAAGATACGTTCCTTTGTGACCGGCAAGCCGTAAAACTGTCCCAGCGGGGAATTCTGAAAGGTTTCGAAGGTCAGCGGCGTAGCGAGTTCCTGATAATCGACCAATTGAGCAAAGCCCTGATACTTTTCATCAATCCGCTCGATGATGCGTTTCGCGATGCTTTCCTTGTGGGCCACATAGCTTTCATTCTTGCGTGGCCAGTCCTCTTCCTTCCATTCTTCGAACCGTGAGCGATGCGTGAGAGTAAGAATCTCCACAGTGTGATGGGCCGCATCCGGGTCCTTCATTGAGGGAAATGAAAGATAAAGCAGCCCTTCACCCGGAGGCGCATTATAATTCTCATCGTGATCGAATGAAGGGTACATCCAGATATTACCACCATCCAGCCCAATCGTTTTCGGACTATCCTTTAATCCCACAAATAGTATACAGCCCGAAATGCTGGGACACAGTTTCTCAAGCTCTTCCTTATAGTCTTTTTGAATTGCCGCAGGCAGCATCCGTACATAGGTATTATATGCGCCGGCATCGGATACCACCTGTTCCGCATGGTAGGTTTCCAGCTTATCATTGCTTTTGTTGCGTGCCTTGACGCCTACAGCACGTCCATTCTCTATAAGTATCTCCTCCACATAGCGACGCGTGAGGATATCCACACCCCGGCTTTTTATGCCATCGAGTATTGCCTGAGAAAACGTTTTGACACCCCCTACCGGGAAGGAAGCGCCTTGCTCATAATGCCAGTGCAGAATAGCGAGATAGCCATAGGCCATGCGTGACGGCGGGACGCCCATGTCTCCCCATACGGAGGAGAGTATGGCCTTCAGCTCGTTGCTTTGAAAACTTTCATCCAGATAGGCATTGGCAGTTTTCAGTACGTCGGGGAATCGCCATTTCACCCATGGCAGCAGCCAGCTTTTCAGGAACCACGGCATGGAGGAGACTACACGGATAGCGTACATTCCACGCATATTCTTGGAGAGATTTTTGTAAAATTGGTCAAGGGCTCTCGCCTCGTCCGGGAATTGTTCTTTAAGACGAGCTATCGTGGTTGGTTGATCGGATGATGCGGAAAACGACATTCCCGGATAGACGAAGTTATCATAGTTATCGGGTAACTTTTCCCACGCCACCTTACCATCGGCCATGTAATCCATGATCTTGGTCGGAAAGTCTTTTTCCCCCTTCAGTCCTACATAATGCAGGCCAATACCGAAACGGTACTTTCCCTGGCGCTCGAACGTATGCACCAACCCACCCGGTTTAAAATGTTGTTCCAGCAATAACACACGGTGGCCACCATATTCCGCCAGCATCCTGCTAGTGGCCATACCACCTATGCCGGAGCCAATCACAATCGTATCGTAAGGAGTGGTTGTCATATTACCATTAATACCCTCAGTTCGGTTTTTCCCAGGCAGCACATTTTGGAGATGGAATTCACGATCCATCGGGCTTGTCCAACAAACGGATAGGTTGTGGCTCGCTTCGCTCCCACAATCTATCCTTATTCGTTATGGGCGCGCCCGACGGGCTGCACCCATTCATAATCCACAAGACCGCAACATCTCATTCTCATCCATATATCTTTCCAGGTTTATCGCACAGCACCCGACTTCGGCACCGGATATTCTCGTCTCGAAAGCCATTGTCTGTGAAATACGCTGGCAGGAACATGCATCGACGGGGATATGACCAACATCTTCCGTTTCTATAAAACAGGGGTAAGACAGATTGGTCGGATCAAGTATCGATATACGGCCAGATTCGCCTATGTTTCTGACTATCCTTTGCGGATCATCGGGGTCACGCATAACAATCCGAATCCATGGAGGGATATGCTTTATGTTCTTCTCGCACTCTATGGCAAAAAGATTAGATTCGACCATGGCATATATATCCCGGATTCTGTGTGATTCGACACCCAGGCTACCCATACACGATTGGTTGAATGCCTCTCGAGAGATTTCTTCGCCCGTATACTTTTTCCAACCCCCCATCATGATAATATATGACTTCTCATCCAACTCGATTTTTATGTTGTTATCTTTAATATATCGTAGTAGGCGATTAATCATGAACGGAGGTCCGACGATATGTCTGGTAAGACGTTTCTCCCAATCTTTCAGAGTATTTATAGCCTCTTCGGCGCTGAACTCATAACGCCTGACTAAATAACTACGATCATCAAGAAGTCCTGACAGAAAATTAAGACCTTTTACCATTCCCATTCCAGGCGCTTCGGCAATCGACGGGCACAAGAATAAGCCGAATCCCCGAATAATACCAAGAAATTCCGTATATAGGCCGGTAAGCATAAGGCCAAGACTATAGGCGCTTTCCCGGTCACGTTTTGCAATGCTTGTAACGCCACTTGTCCCCGTACTGAAGAGTTCCATCTCCATTTTTTCTTCCGCCATTGTTAGAAGAAGATGAGAATACTCTGGATTTTTGAACATGTTAACCGGTATCACTGGAATATTCTCAACCCCTTCTTCTCTAACATTTTCTGGAGAAACTTTCCGATCATTACATAAGTCACGGTAAAATCCATTATTTAGGTAATGATATGTAAAAGAGTCGAATATCAGATTATTCCGAATGTTGTCCTGTTTTTCCCTGTCGAGCCGCAGCAGGTATCCCGCATTCGAAATGGCAGTTCTTACCCTGAACAAGTACGATTGAAGCTCAAAAGAGGAGGGCGCCTCTTCCAGGAAGGATTCCGGTTTCTGTTGTGATTTATTTTCAGACATTATTACGATCTCCTGATGCAAGTGACCCACAAGAAAGGGACGGTTAGGATTTCTCTGAAACTTTTGCGATCTCCATTTTTTCCAATAACCGTGGTGCTATTTGGGTGATAGTATCTCCTTTGAGCAATTCCAGCGTGGTTGTAGTAATGCCGAATTGCGTCCGGATCACGGTTCGCAACTCCATGGCCATCAACGAATCCACTCCCATATCCGGTAAGGAGTGATGAAGACTGACACGTTCGATAGGTATTCGAAGCGTTTCCCCGATCTCTCCCGCCAACAGCGCAACGACCTTTTCTTCTTGCTCCTCCGGTTCCATTGCCTGTAAATCCCGGCGCAAAATGCTATCCGGTGAATCTTCTCCCAAGATTGCTTCTTTGGGAATAAGGTGAGAAAACCGCGGGGAAGAGGCAAAGGCCGGATTGAACTGTCCCAATCTCCCCCAATCGCCATGCATGAGGCCGATTTGCGTCGGTTGCCGATAGAGTATGTACGCTAATGCCTTCATGGCTTGAACGGGGGTAATCCTCTTTACGCCGATACCTTCCAGATACTCGCCCGTCTCTTTGTCGCGGGCCGCCATGCCGACTTCCGAAATGGCGCCCCAATCGATGCTCGTTGCCGGCAGTCCGCTGGCCCGCCTGTGGTGGGCCAGTGTATCAAGGAATACATTGGCCGCCACATAATTTCCCTGGCTTGCATTGCCGATCCAAGCGGAGATCGAGGAGAACAGAACGAAGAAATCCAGGGGGATGGCTTGTGTCTGTTGGTGTAGGTGCCAGGCGCCGAGGGCCTTGGGGGCCATCACTCTCTCAAATCGCTCGGTATCGAGCTCGGCGATGGGCGCATCGTCCAACACCGCTGCCGCATGCATGACGCCTTTGAGTGGCGGCATAGTGGCGCCGATCTCGCCTATGAGTCTTTCTACCTGGGATTCCTGGGAGATATCGATAGATGCCGCAAATACCCGGGTGCCCGCCTCCTCCAGCGCCGCCACCGTCTGTCGCGCCTCCTCCGTTACGGCGCCGCGTCGTCCGGCCAGCACCAGATTTCCGACACCCAACGCGCTCATCCATTTGGCAATCTCCAGGCCAAAACCGCCAAAACCACCGGTAATCAGGTACGTGGCGTCCGGTTCGAATAGGGTCTTTTCCACCGCCATGGGCAATACCGAAACCGGTTGTGGGTCGCGCATCGAAACCACTATCTTGCCGGCATGTTTCGGGTGGCCCATGTAATCGAAGGCATCGACGACCCGCGCCGCCGGGAACACCTTGATGGGCAACGGCCTGAAATCCCGTGTCATGAATCGTCCCCAGACCTCGCTCAGCATCTGCCTGAATATCTCGGGACGTTCCGCCATCAAGTGATCGATGTCGACGACGGTAAAGGTCAGATTGCGGTTGAACGGCCGCATGGGGAGACGTTTATCATCCACGATATCCTGCTTGCTGACCTCGATGAAGCGGCCGAATGGACGAAGGATGGCGAGATTCTTGACGACGGTCCCCCTGGGCATGGTATTGATGATCACATCGATCCCCTCGCCATCGGTCGATGCCATGATCTCATCGACAAACCCCAGCGAGCGGAAATCCATGACATGTTCGATTCCCACGGAATGCAGATAATCGATTTTTTCGGGACTGTCGACGGTAGCGAAGATCTCGGCCCCGATCCATCGCGCCACCTGGATAGCGGCCATGCCAACACCGCTGGCAACCGCATGAATCAGCACCCTTTCACCGGGCTGCAGCCTTGCAACATGGTAGAGTGCATAATAAGCGGTTACAAAGGCCCGTGACACACTGGCGGCTTCCTCGTGGCTAAGATTACCCAGCTTCGGTACAAGAAATGCCGAATCGACGGATAGGGTGATATAAGAACTTAAGGTACCGGACGCCAAGGCGACGACCGCATCCCCAACCCGATACTCTTTGACGCCTTCCCCAACTCGGACGACAATGCCTGCGGCTTCCATACCAAGACTATCGCCATAAAAGACATTTTCCAGTGTGTTCGGCAGGACTTTCGTTACCTTGAGTATATCCTTGAAACCCAAGGACGAGGCATGGACCTCGATCTCGATCTCTCCCGGACCGGGCGTCTGCCTTTGTTTTTCCCGGAAATGAAGCCCTTCGATGCTGCTGGGCGTGCCTGTTTCGAGCTCATAGGGGAAACCGGGCGTGGCGGCGATCGGTTCCGGTTCTTTCACCTGTGTTTGCTTCAGGCGATGGACATAGCGCCCCGTACCGCGCAGCGCTACCTCTTCATCCGGACTGTCTGCAAATAATTCCGCCACTAGACGTCCAGGGTCATCGTGCTCACCTTCGCGGTCCAGATCCACCAGGTGGAACCGAATATTCGGATACTCATTGATGGCGACGCGCATCAGTCCCACGAGGGGTGCCTGGGCAAGCCCTAGTGGTTCTTCACTGGAATGGATCGGTTGCGCGCCGCAGGTCACGAGGGAAAAGTGGAGAGACTCCAGCGACTCGATTCGAGCCAGGGCCTGAATGAGGCACAGACAGACGACAGCATCCGCCGTTCCCGTCGGGTCATCCTCCTTCACAGGCGCATCCAGTCCCCACAGGTAAACGATTCTGTCGCCATTTTCAACGGTTTCCATAAGCCGCTGCATATCCTCCCGGCTATCGCGGCGGATCTCGAAATGGGTGGAATTCTTCTTCTGAAAGGTAGTGCCCGGCAGTACCCGAATAACCTTCTCCGCCCCACGGGAAAGCAACCGCCCCTCTAACCGTTGGCCGACGGTTTCCCGATCCGAGAACAACCACCACTGTCCCGGCGGACTCACCTCGATTGCATCGGGTTCTTCCGCCGGTTCCCAGGCAAATTCGTAGGTCCACTGCCGCCAACTTGCCGATCCTTCCCCTTTTTCCGCCACTACGGCCTGACAACTCAGATCCTTTATCTCCACCAGGATATTACCGTCGTCGTCATACAGGGTGATATCGGCCTCGATAAACCCAGTTGAACGTCCGGTAAGACGGGCATGGCACCAACAATACGTCTTTGGGCCGGCATGGAAGCGGAGCTGACGGATGGAGACCGGCACGTAGGGGACGGTGTTGTCATCCAACAGGGCGATCAAGGATTGGAAGCAGGCATCGAGAAGCGTCGGATGGAGTCGGTAGCTATTGTCGCCGCCGGCAAGTGACTCATGGCCTTCAACCCGCGCGAACACCTCGTTCGTCCCTTTCCACAACTGACGGATCCCTCGGAAATAGGGGCCGTATTGCAAACCGATCTCGTGCAACCGTGTGTAGAGGGCATCGGGGTCCACGGATGACCGACAACGCCTTTTAATATCATCCAGGCCGATTTGTTTTGCCTCCCCGACCCGCAGCATCGAGATACTGCCCGTGGCATGCAATATCCAATTGGATTTATCGTCGCGGGTCCGGCCATGGACGGCATACTCGCGTGTCTCTTCGTCGTAATCCAGATGAAGAAGCGGCTCATCGGTTGCTCCGATAACCAGTGCGCGATGGAGTTTTATTCCCTCCAGGGCGCACGCCCCTTCTTCATCCATCTCTTTTTGGATAGCCAACCCGATTTCCACATAGGCCGCGCCCGGCAGGATTACCACATCTTCGATGCGGTGATCGGACAGATAGGGCAGAAAATTATTATTGAGGGTGGTTTCCCAGGACAGATTCCGGGATGTCGGCATAGCCAAACGCCGTCCCAGAAGAGGATGTTGCCCGGGGCTTCCCAAGCGATCACGAAGGGATTCCTCCGATTCGCTCCAATAGGTTTCCCGTTGCCAGGGATAGGTGGGAAGACGGACATAATTTCCCGTTCCATAAAAACGCCCGAAATCGATGGGCGTATTTGCGATATAGAGACCGCCAAGCGCCTCTCGCAGGTTGGCCCTTTCCGGTTTCTCGCGATGCAGAGAGCTAATCACCGTTCCCTTGGCGCCGCGATGCATCAGGCACTCCTTGATGGCGGTGGAAAGCACCGGGTGGGGACCTACCTCGAGGAATAGTCTATGACCGTCCTCCATGAGGTTTGCTATGGATTTGGCGAATAGCACCGGTTCACGAATGTTGTTGCACCAATACTCGCCATCGCAAACAGCGTCCTCGACGCGCTGCCCGAGCACGGTGGAATAATAGGGAACCGAAGGTGTCCTGGGCCGCAACGTCGACAACACCGCCCGGAACTCATCCTTCAGGGAATCCATGATGTGGCTGTGGTAGGCCAGTTCCACCTTGAGGAAACGATTGAATATCCCTCTGGCTTGCAGTTCTTTTGCCATCCTCTCCAACGTATCGGGATCGCCCGACAGCGTGACAGAGGCGGGACTGTTGACGGCGGCAAAGGAAACTCGCTCTCCATCGATCCCCAACAGGGTTTGAGCCTCATCCATTGCCAACCCGGCGGCCAGCATCTTCCCTTGACCCGCGACGGTCTTTTGCAGGCGGCTGCGGTGATAACTGACGAGCATGGCGTCTTCCAGTCCCAAAATGCCGGAGATATAGGAGGCAGTGACATCGCCCACGCTATGGCCCACGATGGCGGCAGGTTCGATCCCCCAGGCCCGCCACAATGCCGACAGACCGGCCTGCACTATGAAGTTGGCCGGTTGCGCGATGTGTGTCTCGGACATCTTGGAGTCAGCCTCGCCGGACCTCATCTCGGTCAGGATCGACCAGCCGGAGAGTTCCTGGAAAACGGCGTCGCATTCTTCCGCCACCTGCCGAAATACAGGCTCGTGTTGCAACAATTCACGGCCCATGGCCCACCACTGGGGTCCCATGCCGGTAAAGACAAAGACCGGTCGCGCTTCCTGTCCGGGAAAGACCTGCCCGGTCAATAAGTGTCCGCCTTCTCCCTTGACGAAGGATTGCAGTTGTTCGGCCATGCCATCGTGCGAGTCGGCGATCAGGGCCAGCCGGTGGTTGTGGTGTTCGCGGCGCACGCCGGCGGAATAGCAGATATCGCGCAAGGGCGACGTCTCGGGTGCGGATAGAAAATCCAGGTAAGATTGGGCCAGTGCGGATAATGCCTTTTCGCTGCGCGCCGAGAGCGGCAGTAGATAAGGGGTATCGAGGGCTTCTTCGATGGGCGATCTTTCCGCCGCCGGCGCCTCCTCCAAAATAACATGGGCATTGGTGCCGCCATAACCGAAGGAGTTGATCCCGGCATAGGCCGGCCTTTTCGCTTCGGGTATCGGTTCCAGCTTCCTGGGCAGCCGAAGCCCCAATGCCTCGAAGGGGATCTTGGGATTGGGTTCTTCCAGATTGGCCACCGGCGGTATCTGCCTGTGTTTCAAGCAAAGGGAGGTCTTGATCACGCTGGCGATACCCGCGCCGGCTTCCAAATGGCCGATATTGGCCTTCAGGGAACCTACGAAGCACGCATCCTCCGGCGGGCGATTGGGTGGTGAATGTTCCTGGCCCAACACGGCGCCCAAGGCATTGCACTCGATGGGGTCGCCGGCCGCCGTGCCGGTGCCATGGGCCTCGAAATAGGCAATTTCGCTGGGAGATATGCCGGACTTTTCCCATACCCGGCGGATCAGCGCGGCCTGGGCTTCTCCATTGGGCAGCGTAATCCCTTCCGTGCGCCCGTCCTGATTGACGCCCGTGCCGCAGACCACGGCATAGATCGCGTCACCGTCGCGCTTCGCGGCATCCAGGGGTTTCAGTACCACGACGCCCGCGCCCTCGCCGCGTCCATAGCCGTCGCCCCGTGCATCGAAGCTCTTGCTGCGCCCGTCCGCGGCAAGGAGCTGGCTTTTACACATACTTATGGGGATCTCCGGACGGTACATGACATTTACGCCACCGACCAGGGCGATCTCCGATTCGCCGGCGCGGATCGACTGACAGGCTTGGTGAAACGCCACCAGGGAGGAAGAACAGGCGGTATCCATGGTCATACAGGGGCCGTGCAGATCCAACACGTAGGCAATACGCGCCGAGAGAATGGTATGGGTAAAACTCACCGCGCTGTAGGTCCCCAGCAGGTCACGGTTATAGGGGCTGGTGCTTTTCGTGATGTGATCGACGATGAAGCCCCCAACGAATACCCCGGTGGCCGAACCGGCCAATTGTTTCGGCACCAATCCCGCATCTTCCAGGGCCTCCCAGGCGACCTCCAACAGTAACCGCTGCTGGGGGTCCAGGGCTTCCGCCTCCCGTGGCGAAATGCCGAAAAACAGGGCATCCATTTGGTCTATGGGCTGGCGCAGGAAACTGGCGTGTTTCGTGTAGGTCTTACCGGGTTTATTGGGGTCCGGGTCATGAAAACGCTTCACATCCCAGCGGTCAGGCGGCACTTCGATAACCCCGTCACGTCCCTCGCAAAGCATTTCCCAAAATTTCTGGGGGGTTTCGGCATCACCAGGGAAACGACAACCCATACCGATGATAGCGATAGGCATTAATTCGGATTTCATTTTTTATCTCCGATAGTTTTCGCTCCAGTCACTTGACCATTCATCATTGGATAAATGCGAAGATGGAAGATGGAAGATGGAAGATGGAAGATGGAAGATGGAAGATGGAAGATGGAAGAT